>CBDUBW010000061.1:0-12353 GCA_965365485.1 uncultured Aquisediminimonas sp. | reverse complement strand
AAACGAAAGAAGCGGAGGATGCGCAAATGATCCTCGGCGATCCGCTGCAACGGATCGCCGATGAAGCGAACCCGGCCGGCCGCCAGATCATCGACCCCGCCAAAAAAGTCATGAACCGCGCCGCTGGCCGGATCGGCATAAAGCGCGTTGATCGTGAAATCGCGCCGCGCTGCGTCTTCGCGCCAATCGTCGGTGTAAGCGATCGTCGCCCGCCGGCCGTCGGTGGCGACATCCCGACGCAGCGTCGTCACCTCGACGGCGCCGGCGGAAAGCACCGCAGTGATCGTGCCGTGCGAAAAGCCGGTGGGGACGGCCTTGATCGAAGCCGTTTGCAGCGCCGCCAGCACCGCGTCGGGGGTCAGCATCGTCGCCAGGTCGATGTCCTTGACCGCCTGCCCCGCCAGCGCATCGCGCACTGCCCCGCCGACGACCTTGGTCTTTCCACCATCGGACTCGAGTGCGGTCAGCAATTCCGGCATCCCCTCACGCTCGGCCCAGGGCGGGTGTGCGATCGTCACCATTGCAATCGCCGCGACAGGTTGACGATCATCGCCGCGGTTGCGCCCCAGATCCGGAAACCGTCCCAGTGCATTTCGTAATAGCTGCGCTCGACCCCCTGCCAGTCGACCGTTCGTGTCGCATGATTGGCCGGATCGAGCAGCCAGGCGAGCGGCGCTTCGAAAATCGCCGCGACTTCGCCGTCATTGGGGTGGAACGGCAGATCGGGCGGGATCACGGCCAGCACCGGGGTCACGTCATAGCCGGTGACGGTGCGATAGGTATCGGCGACCCCGACGATCTCGACCCGGTCGGGCTGCAGCGCGATTTCCTCCTGCGCCTCGCGCAGCGCGGCGGCGACCACGCCCTCATCATCGAAATCGACGCGTCCGCCCGGAAAGGCGACCTGACCCGGGTGCTTGCGCATCGTTTCGGGCCGCTGCGTCAGGATCACGCCGGGTTCTTCACGATCGGTCACCGCGACGAGAACAGCCGCTTCCACCGCGTCCAGATCGGCTGGGCGCAAGGCAAGCCCGTCGCCCGCAATTAAAGTCTCAGCGGGCGAGCGTGCCAGCGCTTCGCTCAGCCTTCGTGCCAGGCTCATGCCGAAAGCACGAAACGCGTCCCGCGGCTCCACAAGGCGGGAGGATCGCTGCCCTCTTCGATCGCCCAGTCGGCAAGCTGATACCAGGACGCGCGATCGATGCGCGCCTCGAGCCCGGCGCGAACGTGAAGATAGGGAGTGCCGCCGCGTAGCGAAATCGCGTTATCGGGCCCGGCGATTAACACATCGCCAGTGTTGAGCTGAAAGGCCAGTTGCCGATCCCTCGCCTTGCCTTCGCTCTTGACGCCGACCGCCACGAACGGCGCATCTTCGACGGCGATGTCGAGCATCTCGGCGGGCGTTACGAGCACGAAGCGGCCATCGGGCTCGCGGCGCAATATCGTCGAAAAAAGCCGCACCATCTCAGGCCGCTTGATCTCTCCGCCTTGATGGTACCAGCGCCCGTCGCGCGCGATCCGCATCTCGCTGTCGCCGCGCCGTTCGGGATGCCATTTCTCGATAGGCGGCAGCCGCCGCCCGGCGAGCGCCGCTTCGACCTCGCCAAGCGACAGGCGTTCGAGATCGGGAGGCAAATCGCGCATCGGCATGCCCTGCCCTACCCCGGCGCGGCTTTACGCGGCAATCGGCTTTTCGCCTCGCTCCAGGTCGGGCCCGATCATGCCATGCGCGGGCAGGCCGCCGGGCCGTGATATGCGCGCCAGCAATCGTCGTTGCTCGAACGGGCCGGGCAAGTCCCAACCGCCGGTCGCCGCGTTCGAAAAGCCGAAGAAGCGATCATAATACTCCGGATCGCCAATCATCACCAAGGCATCATGGCCATGCGCCGAGGCAGCTTCAACCAGAGCGGCCATCAGCGCCTTGCCGACACCGCTGCGCTGGAGGTCGGGCATGACGGCAACGGGGCCCACCAATGTCAGCGGATGATCGCACCCGCCGCTGGCCAGCACGACAGGCCAGCTTTGCAGCGTGCCGACAAGCGAATCGCCATCGAAGGCGGCGAAGCTTAGCGCGGGCAGCCAGCGCACGCCTTCACGCAAGCGATAGGCAGTACGCGCACGACGATCGCTGCCGAAAGCGGCATCGAGCAGCGATTCGACCTCGGAGCCCTGCGCGCGCGAAAGGGGAGCAATCTCGATCATGGCGGGCGGGGGCCTGTAACGACCTTCGCGGCGATGTGAAGCGATACTTCCCTAGCCTGGGTTGGGCGATTAAGGCGCGCGCCATGTATGTCCCCTGCGACTGCCTGACTCTTGAAGTCCGCGATCTCGAAGTTCAGGTGCTGACCGGCATCTATTCCGAAGAGACGCATCTGCCGCAGCCGTTGCGCATCTCGGCAATAGTCGAGCTCGACTGCCCCGATCATTTCGCGCCCGATACGCCGTTATCCGCGTCCAAAAACTATATGGACGTCAAGCGTGCGATGACCGATGCATTGCCCGAAGGCGTCCATTTCGTGCTGATCGAGGCCGTCGCCGATCATATCGCCGAAACCTTGTTCGTGCAGGATAAGCGGGTACGGCGTGTCGAAATCAGGATCGTCAAGCTGGCGATTTCCGAAAGCGGCGAAGCGATCGGCATCACCCTCGTCAGGCACCGGCGATGAAGCTGGCGCTGGTCACGGGCGGGTTGAAGCGCGTCGGCGCGGCCATTTCGGCGCGTTTGGCCGAAGACGGCTGGACACTCGCGCTGCATTGCCGCGCCAGTGCCGAGCCCGATCACGATCTCGCCGCGATCCTTGCCGTCCACGACACGCGCTGGAAGGGGTTCTCGGCCGATCTTTCCGATCCAGCCGCGGTCGAGACGCTGTTGCCCGCCGTGGCGGCGCATTTCGGCGAGCCGCCCGCGCTGATCGTCAATAACGCTTCGTTGTTCGAGGATGACGGCCCGCATGATGTCACTGCAGAGGGCCTTGCGCACATGCACGCGATCAACACCAACGCACCGGTCATTCTGGCCTCGCGACTGGCCTCAATGCTTGGCGCGAACGCGCGCGCAGCGGTAATCAACATCACCGACCAGCGCGTGCGTCACGGCGGTGGCGATCAGTTCGGCTATACCTTGTCCAAACAGGCATTGGCGGTGGCGACCGAAACGCTTGCCCGCGCGCTCGCCCCATCTGTCCGCGTCAACGCTGTCGCGCCGGGGTTGACACTGCCCACCGATGATTATCGCCCGGCGCAAATGGTGCGCCTCGCGCAGATGATGCCGCTCGCGCGCCTGCCCGAACCTGCCGAGATTGCCGATGCGGTACTGTGGCTTGCGGAGGCCGAATCGGTCACGGGACAGACGATCTACGTCGATGGCGGTGCAAACCTGGTGAACTTCGACCGCGACTTCGTTCATTTGGGAAACGAATAGGCTAGCGCCCGGCGCGCTGCCGTACACATTGCCCCAGCCCCTCGATCACCGTTCGGTAATCTTCTTCCAAAATTCGCGCTTGCTCGGGGGGCTGGCCCTGAACGCTTTGCGTCGGCAGTCGGGCCGGCAGGAAGCATGCGAGCCGATACCAAAGCAGGGTGTCGCGTTGCGGACGGGCGGCGGAAGCATCGACGATTTCATCGATCGAGACCGACCAGCTGGGCGCCTGGCCGGGCGTCCGGACGATGTTGAACGATAGCGGTCGCCCATCAGCGGCGATCAGGAAAATCTGACTTTCTCCTTCGCCTTCGAGCGTGCCTGGGACATGAAACGCGCGGCCGACGCCCGCGATCGCCCGTGGCGCATCGGCCGCGAGTGCGGCGGCGAGAATCGCACGAACCTGCGCGGAATATTGAGGGGTTTGCGCGATCTGCGCATCGGGCGCGGACAGTTGCAGGCTGGCCGGTTTGCCGGGCACGCGCCGCGCAAACGCAATAACATTGGTTTTCTGCAGTTTCGCGACCTTGCCCCTGGCGTCACGCGGTGCGTCGTAAAGCCAGGAAAGCCGCGGCGGCAGACTCTCGCTCGCGCGAATCACCGAGGTCACATCGGCTTCGATCAGATAGCGTTGATGGCCGTCGGGCGCGCTTGCAGCCTGTGGACCCGTGATCTTGCTCGCCCTTCTGATCCTGGCCTCAACCGCGACCGGGGCGTCGAGCGCAAGGTCCGCAAGATCGGCATAGCCGAGCCCCGGCGCGATGTTGGACGTTACGGCATTCTGGGCCGAGGCGCTTGGCGTCATGACCCCGGTCGCAAGAAGAAGCGCCGTCAAAAATCGTTTCATCAAATTGTCTCACATTGCGACGCAAACCGGTCTGGTCTGTCGCCGGTTATAGTTGCCCGATGCAACGGGAAAAGCCGTTGCGTCGGTTTTCAGTCGCGGATAGACGCGGTCGAGATATTCGAGACAAGTAAATGCGGTCGGATATCGCGGGTTGCATGAGGCGTTGCCAAGCTTTCGCCATTGTGTCAGCCTTCGAGAAAGCCTGTTGGAGGGAGTGTCGTATTTAGATGGCCTATGCTGACCAGGAAATGTCCACCTCGCGGATCGTATCGATCGGCGCAGTGGCCTTGCTGCACATCGGTTTCGGTTATGCGCTCGTCACCGGGCTTGCCCGCGACGCGTTGCAGGAAATCAGCAAGGATCTAGCGACCTTCGACGTGGTGGAAGAAAAGGTGGAAGAGCCGGAAGAGCCGCCGCCCCCGCCCGAAAAGCTGGACATTCCACCGCCACCCAAGGTGACGATACCGCCGCCAGTGGTTACTACGCCTATCGTCACCACCAATACGCAGCCGGTGTTCATCACGCCGACCGCACCGCCTGCACCGCCGCCGCCGCCGCCCGCGCCGCCGCCACCGCCCGCGCCGCCGAAGGTCGCGACCAAAGCGGTGCAACGCGGTGGTTCGATCAGCAACGAGGATTACCCGCCTTCCGCTCAGCGCAACGAGGAATCGGGCGTGTCGGTCGCGCGCTATACCGTCGGCACCGACGGCCGCGTAACACAATGCACGGCATCGGGGGCCAGCGCCTCGCTCGACGCGGAGACCTGCAAGCTCATCATCAGGCGCTTCCGCTTCAAGCCGGCACAGGATGCGAGCGGGCAGCCGATCCCTGAAAACAAAACCCAATCCGTCCGTTGGGTTCTACCCGACTGATACGCATTCAAATGCAAACCGAATTATTGAGAGGGAAGTAGCACATGTTCGATCTGACCATTTTGGCCGCGGGCACCACCGAAGCCGGCACCGCAGCCGCCAAAAAGAGCTTCGGGCTTATCGAAGCTCTGAACGAAGGCGGCCCGATTTCGTGGACGATCTTCATCATCATGGTGATCATGTCGGCCGCGTCATGGTACATCATGCTCACCAAGCTGTTCGAGCAGCACAAGGTCCTCAAGCAATCGCGTGAAGGCGTCACCAATTTCTGGCGCGCCGGCTCGATCCAGGACGGCGCCAACAAGTTCGAGAAGAACTCCGCCTTCCGCCAGCTCGTCGACGATGGCCTGCGCGCCGAGCGTGAGCATAACGATCTGGTCGATCCGATCGATCAGCACGAATGGATGCACACCTCGTTCCGCCGCAGCCAGGATGCGATCAACGCCAAGCTCGGCACCGGTCTCTCTTTCCTCGCGACGGTGGGTTCGACCGCTCCTTTCGTCGGTCTGCTCGGCACCGTTATCGGCATCACCAACGCGCTGATTACCATCGCCGCCAAGGGCCAGGCCGATATCGCGACGATCGCGGGCCCGGTCGGTGAAGCGCTGTATATGACCGCGATCGGTCTGATCGTCGCGGTGCCTGCGGTTATGGGTTACAACTGGCTTCAGCGTCGGAACAAGCTGATTGCCGATCGCCTGAGCGTATTTTCGAACGACATTCATGGCTACATGATGTCGGGCGGCAAGGTGAAGCCGACCGTTTCGGCTGCGGCCGGCAAGGCACCTCCGCCGGCCAAGCCCGCGCCGTCGATCGCCAAGGCCTGATCACCCCTGCGCGGCGGGGTCCGTCCCTCGCACCCCGCCGCGTCGGCCAATTGAACGACAAGGACTGTATCGATGGCAATGAGCGTAGGTTCCGACGGCGGTGAAGAAACCCCGATGTCGGACATCAACACGACGCCGCTGGTCGACGTCATGCTGGTGCTTTTGATCATCTTTCTGATCACGATCCCGGTTGCGCTCGACAAGGTGAAGCTTGTGGTGCCGACGACGTCTTACCAGCCGACGCTGACCAAAGCCGAGAATGTGCTGCTCTCGATCCGGGGTGAGCCCGACGGTCGCTGCGGCGTCTATTGGGGTGCCTCGCGCGTCGATTCGAACCAGCTGCTCAATCTGGCGGTGAAGAAGTTCAAGAATGAGAGCGACCGGCTTGGGCCTGATGCGAGCGACCCGGATCTCTTTCCCGAAGTCCATATCCGTGGCGATCAGAGCACGCCCTATCGCTGCATTGGCGGCGCGGTTTCGCTGATGCAGAGCGCGGGTTTCGTTCGCGTCGGGTTCATCTCGGAGCCGGTAGGCGGCTCAGGCTGAATTTGGGCGGCTTTCTTCAGTTTTTGATTTTGGAGTTTGAACCATGGGAATGAGTGCATCGAGCGGCGGCGACGGCGGCCCGATGATGGAGATCAACACCACGCCGTTGATCGACGTGATGCTGGTGCTCCTGATCATGCTGATCATCACCCTGCCACCGCCCACGCACGCGGTGAAGATCGATCTTCCGCAGGACTGCCAGCCAAACTGCCCGCCGCCACCGGAAATCAAGCCGACCAAGAACGTCGTCTATATCGCGCCCGATGCGAATGTTCTCTGGAACGGCAGGCCGGTCGCGATGTCGCAATTGCTCGACTTGCTTCAGCGAACGCAGACGATGGACCCGGTGCCCGAGCTGCATTTCCAGCCTGACGCAGCCGCGCCCTATGACACCGTCCACCGCGTCTTGAAGGTCACGAAGATCGCCGAAGTCAGCAAAATGGGTTTCATCGGCAACGAGGCCTATCGCTCCTTCTAATCGGACGGTCCGGTCGAATATGTAAAGGGCGGGGCTTCGGCGCCGCCCTTTTTCGTTGCACCCTTGTTATCGCTCGGCCGCCACCTAAGTGGGCACTGCAACGAGGGAGCATGGCGTGACCAAAGCGACGATCATTCTGGCAGGCGGCTGCTTCTGGTGCACCGAGGCCGTCTTCCTGCGCATCGCCGGGGTGAGCGCAGTTGAGAGCGGCTATATCGGCGGACATGTCGACAACCCCAGCTACCGCGCCGTGTGCAGCGGCACCACGGGCCATGCCGAAGCGATCCGCGTCAGCTACGATCCGAGCGTGGTCTCGCGCGACGACCTTCTCGACATCTTCTTCGCCACGCATGATCCCACCCAGCTCAATCGTCAGGGCAACGATGTAGGCACCCAGTATCGCTCAGCGATCTTTTATGCCGATGATGAGGAAAAGGCCGCGGCCGAAGCGGCGATCGCACGCGCGCAAGCCGATTGGCCCAACCGCATCGTCACGACGCTCGAACCCGCCAGCACTTGGTATCCAGCCGAAGACTATCACCAGGATTATTGGTCGGGCGAAGGACAGCGCAATGGCTATTGCCTCGCGACCATCCCGCCCAAGCTCGCCAAGCTGCAAAAGGGCTTCGCCGATCGCGTCAAGGCTTAAGCCGCGGCGCGCCTGAGCCGGTCGTTGATTGCAAGACCCAGCCCTGTTTCTGGAACTGGCCCGACGGCGATGCGCGATTTGCCCGCAGCGTCGGCGCGGTGGAGGCAATCGAAAAGGCGGGAGGCGGCTTCGGTCAGGTCACCTGTGCTGCTGAGCGTATCGTCACCCGCCACCGCGCCGAAGCCGACCAGCCATTCATCGCGCTCGGCCTCGGTCGCCGCGAGCCGGACAAGTTTGGATGGCGCATAGTGACTGGCAAGCTGGCCGGGGGCTTCGATGCTGCCGCCGGCTTCGGGATTCAGTCCGAGATCGACGGGCCCGGGGCGGAGCAACCGCAACCGATCGCCCTCAATCGCGACGATCGTCGATTCGAGCCCGACCTGAGTCGGCCCAGCGTCGAGGATCAGCGGAATCCGCCCGCCCAAGCTTTTGTGTACATGCTCGGCGCGTGTTGGGCTAACGCTTCCACTGGCATTGGCGGACGGCGCGGCCAGCGGCTTGCCGGTTGCGTGAAGCAACGCCTGCATGACCGGATGCGCCGGAACGCGAAGCGCGATGGTCGACAATCCGGCGGCCACGAGGCTGGCGATGCCGCTGTCCGGTCTGATCGGAAGCACAAGCGTCATCGGGCCGGGCCAGTATCGCGCGGCCAAATCGAGCGCCGCATCACCGAACATCGCGATCCGCTCGGCCGCTGCAAGATCGGGGACATGGACGATCAGCGGATTGAAGCTCGGCCGCCCCTTCGCCGCGTAAATCTCTGCCACTGCCGCTCCATTGGTCGCATCGGCGGCGAGTCCATACACAGTCTCGGTCGGCACGGCGACGCACTCACCGCGATCGATCAGCCGCGCAGCCTCTTGCATTGCCGCCGTGCCGAACGGCAGGATGCGCGTATCGTATTTTGCGGTCGTCACCCGGCGCGGCTATAGCCCGCCCTCGATCCACGCAAGGCCAGCCATGACCTACACTCCGCCCATCGCCGAGCAGCGCTTCGTTCTCGAAACCGTGACCCGTATCGGCGAATTGGCGGAGAACGAGCGTTTCGCCGCGGCGACACCAGATCTGATTGACGCGATCCTCGAAGGCGCTGGCGAATTTGCGGCGGGCGAATGGGCGCCGCTCAATCGCGTCGGCGATACCAACCCGCCAAGATGGGCGGATGGCGAAGTCACAATGCCGCCGGGATTTCGCGAAGCGTATCGCGGCTTTGTCGAAGGTGGGTGGAACACGCTCGCCTGCCCTGAAGCGTTCGGGGGGCAGGGGCTGCCCAATGCCCTCGCTTTCGTCGTGCTGGAGGATCTCGGTACCGCCAACATGGGATTCAACCTCTGCCCGATCCTGACCGGCGGCGCGATCGAAGCACTGACCAGCCACGGTTCCCCGGAGCAGCAGGCAGCCTATTTGCCCAAGCTGGTCAGCGGCGAGTGGACAGGGACGATGAATCTGACCGAATCGCAGGCTGGATCAGATGTCGGCGCGTTGCGGACGAGCGCGACGCCTGCCGCCGACGGGTCATGGCGAGTCAAGGGAACGAAGATTTTCATCACCTTCGGTGAGCACGATCTGGCGGAGAACATCGTCCACCTCGTCCTTGCGCGCACGCCGGACGCACCGCCGGGCACCAAGGGTATTTCGCTGTTCCTCGTCCCCAAGATGCTGCCCGACGGGAGCCCGAACGACGTGCGCTGTGTTTCGATCGAGCACAAACTCGGCATTCACGCCTCGCCGACTTGTGTGATGAGCTATGGCGACAACGACGCGTGCCAGGGCTGGCTGATCGGCGAAGAACTGGCGGGAATGCGCGCGATGTTTACGATGATGAACAACGCGCGGCTGAATGTCGGGCTGCAGGGCGTCCAGATCGCCGAGCGCGCGACGCAGCAGGCGCTGGGCTACGCGCGCGAGCGCGTGCAGAATGGCAAGGCGATCGTCGAGCACCCGGACGTGCGGCGGATGCTGCTACGGATGAAGGCGCTGACGCAAGGTGCGCGGGCGCTGCTCTATCTCGCGGCGGCGCAGGTCGATTGGAAGCAGGCCGGAGACCCGGCGGCGAAGACGCGGCTCGATATCCTGACCCCGCTCGCCAAGAGCTGGGGCACCGATATCGGCTGCGAAGTCGCGAGCATCGGCATCCAGGTCCATGGCGGGATGGGCTTCGTCGAGGAAACGGGCGCGGCGCAGCATTATCGGGATGCGCGCATCGCGCCGATCTACGAGGGCACCAACGGCATCCAGGCCGCGGACCTGGTCGGGCGCAAGCTGACGGGAGACGGCGGGGCGGGGCTAAGCGCGCTGATCGGCGAGATGCGCGCCGAAGCCGAAGACGAGCGGGTCATCGCGCTGATCGACGCCGTCGACGAGGTGAAGGAGTGGATGTTGAACGCCTCCACCCAAGATCGTTTGAGCGGCAGCCAGCCGTTTCTCGACATCTCCGCCGTCGCGGTGGCGGGGTGGCTGCTGGAGCGCCAGTCGCGCGAGGCCGGGCGGCGGCTTGCGGCGGGCGAGGGCGACGCGGTGTTTCTGAAAGCCAAGCAGGCGGTCGCCGGTTACTTTCTGAGCGTGATCGTTCCGGAAGCTTTGGGCAAGAAGGCGAGTGCGATGGCCGGGGCGGGGCTGCTCTACGCCATCGACGCGGAGATGTTGGCGGCTTGACCCAATCGTTCCGCCACAAGTTCCTCCCCTTCTTGAAGGGGAGGTGGCGCGGCGGCGCAGCACACCGTGACGGAGGGGATAGGGCGCGGCAGAAGCTCGCCCCCCCGGGCCGCTTCGCGGCCGCCCCCCTCATCAAGATGGGGGGGAGTTTGGCAGCGGCACTCGTCCTGACAGCCGCAGCCCCTGCCCCCAGCCCCTTTCAGACCCTCTACGAGAACGAAAAGCGCATCGCGACGATCGCCTACCGCATTCAATCGAACGGCGGCGCGCTGTGCCCGGACAAGATGCCGCTTTGGGGCGTCGTGCTCCACGATCGCGCGCAATATGCGAAAGCGGATCGCGCTGCGGCCTCGGCCTATTTCAAGCTTGGCGACCTGCCCTCGATATTGGCGATCGTGCCGGATAGCCCCGCCGATCGCGCCCAGATGCGCGAAGGCGACACTTTAATGGGGATTGATAACCACCGGCTGCCAAGGGTCCCTGCCGATGCTTCGGGCTATGCGACCATCGCTGCCGTCGAAGCGAAGCTCGATGCCGCGGGGCCGCGTGCTACCTTCGATCTTGTCGGCTATCGCTCGATGATGCACCCGATCACGCTGACGAAGGGCTGCCGAAGCCGCGTGCAGATCGTTGCCGGCAGGAAGCTCAACGCCTCCGCGGACGGCTTCTATGTCCAGCTCACCCACGCGATGATCGGCGAAACCAAAAACGACGATGAACTCGCCTTCGTGATCGCGCACGAAATGGCGCACAACATCCTCGGCCATGTCGGCAAGCGGATGCCGGGAAAAGTGAAAGAAACCGAAGCCGACATCCTCGCGCTCAAGCTGATGCGCGCGGCCCGCTACGACGTGAACGCTGCGCCGCGGTTCTGGGCACGGTTTGGCGACAAGACGGGCTATGGCATCTTTTCGGACGGCAGTCATTTGCGCACCAAGGCGCGCGTCCGCCTGCTTGAGAGCGAAGCCGCGAAGCTCACGCAATAAAATTGCTTGGCATGCGCGGTCGCGCCGCTAGGTTGCGCCGCCGAAGCTCGCGACGACGGGCAGGGTAATCGATAAGCGGGGTTTGCGTGACAGAATTAAAACCGATGGGGCTGTGGGCTGAGGGCGACTGGATCGCCGTGATCGCAGTCGTCGTGCTTGGCATCTTCCTGACCGTCGGCGCGAAGATCGCCATCCAGAAAGAGCCGGAATTCGCGGGCCACCCCAAGGGTCTGTACATGCTGTTCTTCGCCGAGATGTGGGAGCGCTTCTCCTATTACGGCATGCGCGCGATCCTGATCTTCTATCTGACCAAGCATTGGCTGTTCAGCGACAGCAAATCGGCACTGGTCTACGGTGCCTATACCGCGCTCGTATACATCACCCCGGTGCTCGGCGGCTATCTTGCCGATCGTTACCTCGGCCAGCGCAAGGCGGTGGTGTTCGGCGGGCTGCTGCTCGCGGTCGGGCACAGCCTGATGGCAGTCGAAGGCACGGGCGGGCAGAGTGACCCGACGATCAACGTCTTCTGGGCCGCGCTCGCCTTCATCATCGTCGGCTCGGGCTTCCTCAAGGCCAATATCTCGGTGATGGTCGGTCAGCTCTACAAGCTCACCGATGTCCGCCGCGACGCTGCCTACACTGTGTTCTACATGGGCATCAATGTCGGCGCGGCTTTGGGCACGATCCTCGTCGCCTATCTGGGTGAGACGATCGGCTGGGGCTGGGGCTTCGGCTTGGCAGGCATCGGAATGCTTGCGGGTCTGGTGGTGTTCGTACTCGGCCGGAGCGCGCTGAAAGGCGCCGGCGAGGCTCCCGCCCCGCTGCCGAGATCGCGCGAGCTGACGATTTACGGCATCGGCATTGCCTCGGTCGCGGTGATCTGGGCGCTGGTGCAATATCAGGATGTCATCCAGACGCTGCTCGCGATCTCGGGCGTCGCGCTGCTCGGCTATGTCCTTTATGAAAGCTTCAAGCTCGAAAAGGAACCGCGCGAGCGGATGTTCGCGATCCTCTTCCTGATCTCGCTCAACCCGATATTCTGGGGGCTGTTCGAGCAGGCGGGCGGATCGATGAA
>CBDUBW010000060.1:0-12424 GCA_965365485.1 uncultured Aquisediminimonas sp. | reverse complement strand
GAGCTCGACGCGCGGCTGGGCAACAAGGCCGATGCCGATCCGGCGCTGACCACCGCGCTCGAGGATCAGATCATGGTCGATCCGAAACTGACCACCCAAGCAAACGAGGATGCTGTCCGCCCCGCCGAGCAGCCCGTGCAAAGCCCCGTGCCGCCGGGCGAAGGCGGTCCGGAGCGCGCAAACCCCGGTATGACGCTCGGCGCGCTCGCCGCCAGACAGGCGCAAATCGCCAAGGATCGCTTCAGCGGCTGCGCGCTCGACGTCGCCTATTCCGCGCAATGGGCGGCGCGCATCCCCGCGGATCTGCCGCTTTATCCCAAGGCGCGCGTCATCGAGGCGGCGGGAAGCGACAATGGCGCGTGCGGGCTGCGCGCCGTGACCTATTCCGCGCCCGCCGCACCTGCAGCGGTGGTCGGATATTATGAGAAGCTCGGCCAGCGATCGGGCTATCGCACCGGCACTGCGAAAGAGGATGGCGGTCTGATGGTGACGGGCTCACGTCAGAGTGACGGGGCCGCCTTCTACGCGATCGTCATGCCCGCGGCGGGGGGCTCGGCGACCGACTTCGTAAGCAATCGGGGGCGCTAACCAGCACTCAATCAGCCTCACGCGCCAATTCCCGCCAGCCGATGTCGCGACGGCAAAAGCCCGACGGAAATTCGATGCGGTCGATCGCGGCATAGGCCTTGCGATGCGCCTCGGTAACGGTCGCGCCGGTCGCGGTGACTGCGAGCACGCGACCGCCGCTCGCGACAAGGCCGCCGTCCGAGACCCCGGTTCCCGCATGGAACACCCGCGCGTCACCGGTTTCGCCGATCGAAATCGCGCCGCCCTTTTCCGGCGTTCCCGGATAGCCCTTCGCCGCCATCACCACCGTGAGCGCCGCTTCATCGGAAAACTCGGGCAGCGGAGCGTCGGCGAGCCGGCCTTCGGCGACCGCCAGCATCAGCGCCACCAGATCGCCGCGATAGCGCATCATCAGCACCTGGCATTCGGGATCGCCGAAGCGGCAATTATATTCGATCAGCTTGGGACCATCACCGGTCAGCATCAGTCCGGCGAACAGCACGCCTGAATAGGGCGTCGCTGCGGCAGCCATTGCCGACACGGTCGGTCCGACGATCGCTTGCATCACGCGCCCCTCAATCTCCGGCGTGAAGACGGAGGCCGGGCTGTACGCTCCCATCCCGCCAGTGTTGGGGCCGGTATCGCCCTCCCCCACTCGCTTGTGATCCTGAGCAGACCCGAACGGCATGACGACGCTGCCGTCCGAAAGCGCGAAGAAGCTGACTTCCTCGCCGGTGAGGAATTCCTCGATCACCACCGATGCCCCCGCATCGCCGAAGCCGCCGCCGAACATGTGCTCGATGGCGTCGCTGGCTTGCAGGGCGGTCTCGGCGATGATCACGCCCTTCCCTGCGGCCAGCCCATCGGCCTTGATCACGACCGGTAGGTCGAAACGAATGAGCGCGGCGATTGCGCCGGCCTTGTCCTCATGCCGTTCGTAAGCCGCGGTCGGTATGCCATTGGCGACGCAGAGATCCTTGACGAAGCCCTTCGAACCTTCAAGCTGTGCCGCGGCCTTCGATGGGCCGAACACAGGAATTGCCGCCCCGCGCAACGCGTCGGCGATGCCGGCGACTAGCGGCGCCTCCGGGCCGATGACGACCAGCCCGATGCGTTTATCGCGGCAGAAAGCGACGACGCTGTCATGATCGCCGACGTCCAGCACGATCAATTCGGCACCCTCGTCCGTGGTCCCGGGGTTGCCGGGTGCCGCGAAGAGCGTATCGCAGAGCGGTGATTGCAACAGCCGCCACGCCAGCGCATGTTCGCGCCCGCCGCTCCCTATCAGCAGGATGTTCATGCCCGACGCTTTCTCCGATTTCGAACCGCGGCTGTTAGCGAGCGAACGTCCTGGCGACAATGCGAGCGCGCTTTCAGTCAGCGAGATTGCCGGGCTGCTCAAGCGCCATGTCGAAAGCGGCTTTTCGCATGTCCGTATCCGTGGTGAGATTTCAGGCTATAAGCGCGCGGCCTCTGGCCATGTTTATCTGACGCTCAAGGACGATGCCGCGTGTCTCGACGGCGTGATGTGGAAGATGGGCGCGCAACGGCTTGCCTTCCTGCCCGCGGACGGCGTCGAGGTCATCGCCACGGGCAAGCTGACGACCTATCCGGGGCGTTCCAAATATCAGATCGTCATCGAGAGCATGGAGATTGCGGGCGAAGGCGCGCTGCTTGCACTGCTCGAGAAATTGAAAGCGCGGCTAGGGGCGGAGGGACTGTTCGCAACTGAGCGCAAGAAGCCTCTGCCCTTCCTGCCGCGCAGCATCGGCGTCGTCACCTCGCCGACGGGCGCAGTGATCCGCGACATTCTTCACCGCATCGAGGATCGCTGCCCGACGCGCGTCGTCGTCTGGCCGGTCCTGGTGCAGGGTCGGAGCGCCGGTGCGCAGGTCGCTGCCGCGATCGCGGGATTCTGTGCGATGCCCGAGGGCGAACGGCCCGACCTGCTGATTGTCGCGCGCGGGGGCGGCTCGATCGAGGATTTGTGGGGCTTCAACGACGAAGCGGTTGTCCGCGCGGTGGCCGATGCCTGCATCCCGCTGATCTCCGCAGTCGGGCACGAGACTGACACGACCTTGTGCGATTTCGCCGCCGATGCGCGCGCGCCGACGCCCACCGCCGCCGCCGAGATGGCGGTGCCCGTCCGCGCCGAGCTGCTCGCCGGTTTGCAGACGCTCGAAGGCCGCGGCCTGCGCGCCGTCCGCCGTTACGGTGAGCGCGCGCGTGAACGGCTGATCGCGACTGCGCGCCGCCTGCCTGTACTGGAAGCGCTGCTTGGGCCCCAGCGCCAGCGCACCGATGATCAGGGCGAGCGCCTGCGCCGCGCGATGCTGCATCGTCTATCGGAAGCGCGCGGCGATCTTGCGCGCACCTCGGGCGCGCTGCGGCCAGCGGCGCTGATACAGAAGCTGGCCCAATCGCATTCGCGGCTCGACCAGCTTTGGCGCGTTGCGCAATCGCTCAATCCCGATCGCGTGCTCGAACGCGGCTATGCCCGTATCACGAAGCGCGACGGCGCGACATTGACCAGCGCGGCGTCAGCACGGAGCGCAGGCGCGCTCACGCTGCGCTTCGCCGATGGCAGCGTGGATGCGCGGGTTGAGCGCGCCGCTTCGCCGACCTATGCTAAGCCCGAACAGCCGAGCCTGTTGTGATCGAAAGGATGTTTTCATGCTGATGGCGCAAGGCCGCCCGGCGCGGCTCTTCTACATGGCCAACGGGTTCCGCGTTATCAGTCAGGGCGATCATGTGCTGTGTGCCAAATCCGGCATGCCCATTGCGGTCGAGGCGCTGCGTTATTGGAGTGTCGCCAAGCAGGAACCCTATGCCAGCGCCGAACTTGCAACCAAGGCGGCCCTGGAGGGGTGATGGCGGCGCGCAGCTACGTCGTGCTGCTGGGATTGATGGTGATGCCCGGCAGTTGCATCGCCGCTGCGCCTCCACCCAGACCGGTCATGGCTGCGGCGATCGCGGCTGCTCCGCCCTCCCCGCCGGTGGCGATCGGCAAGTTCAAGCTCAACCGGGCTCCCGCGCAGGGAGTGCTCGCGATCGGCCAACTGCCCGCCAATACCCGTCGTCTGATTATCGATGGACGCGACGTGCGCTTTGCGCCGGACGGTCGGTTCGTCGTCGGCTTTGGCCGTGACTATGCTGTCAACACGTTGATGACCGCATTCCTCGATGATGGCTCGGCAATCAGCGAGCGGCTGTCGGTCGCGCCGTGGCCGTGGAAGGTCGAGAATCTTTCGCGCCTCCGGCACCACAGCCAGCCCGACGCCGAGTATCAAGCGCGACGACCCGGCGAGCTCGCGCAGATCAACGCCGCGCGTCGCATCACCAGCGATGCGCAAGGCTGGCGGCAGCAATTCATCTGGCCCGCGCGAGGCCGCATCTCCGGGGTGTTCGGGTCGCAGCGCATCTATGCCGGGCAGCCCGGCGCACCGCATTCGGGCGTCGATGTCGCGGGCGGGGTCGGCGCGCCCGTGGTCGCCCCCGCCGACGGTGTGGTCACATTGGCGGCGGCGTCGCCCTTCACGCTCGAAGGCAATCTGCTGATGATCGATCACGGCATGGGTCTCAACAGCGCCTTCCTCCATTTGTCGCGGATCGATGTGCGCGAGGGCGACAGGGTGCGTCAGGGCCAGCCGATCGGCACGATCGGCGCGACCGGCCGCGCCACCGGGCCTCACCTCCATTGGGGCATGAAATGGAATGATGAGCGGATCGACCCGCAGCGACTTGCCGGCCCGATGCGTTAAGCTGTTCAATCGAGATTTTCGATCAGCTTGCCGCCAAAGTTGACGAACTTGACGGGTACGTCCGGTAAAAACACTTCGGCACCAATCGGTAAAAGCGATCACGCGAACGACTGCGGATGTGTGGCCCGTCCAAAAGAGAAAGACCAAAGAAAGATCAAAAAGAAACATCCGCTCGGTCTATAGGTTATTTCCCTTTCTGTCAACTTGTTTTGCGGGTCCAGCCGCGGCGGCTCCATGCCAAGATCGCGATGCACGCCGCCTCGACCACCATCGGCACCGTGCCGCCGGGCGCGGCGCCATCGAACAACAGCGATAGCAAGCGCCCCGCAAGCGCGAAGCCAAGCAACACCATTGCCCCGAACGCGTAATTGCGGCTGGCGCGGATTGCCGCCATCAGGCTGAAAAGGCCGACGCCCCAGAAAAAGCCGCCGAAATCGGCGCGGATGCTCGCGCGCCCCAGAATATTGGTCGTCGCAAGTCCGAACTCAGGCATCACACGGTCAAGTTGAAACCAGAAACCCAGCGCGAAAAAGAGAAAGAACGCTGCGACCAATCCTACCAATATTCTCGCGATCATTCGCCATCCTCCCTGCTAGAACCCCACGAAGCGCGCCGCCTCCGCCACCGTCTTGCGCTCAGAAACCACCGCGTTGGCCGGAAAGCTTTCATCGGGCCAACCTAGCGCGATGCTCTTCATGATCACCTGATCGTCCGGGATGCCCGCATGCTCACGAACGACGGGCGATTGCATGATGCCCTGGCTGTTGATCACTGCGCCCAGACCGCGTGACCAGGCGGCGTTGACAAGCGCCGTCGCAACCGCGCCGCAATCGAAAGGCGTATCGTCGCTGCCATCGCATTCGCGGTCATAGGTGATGATCACGCAAACCGGCGCATCGAATTGGCGAAACCCCCGCAACACCCAGTCCTGCCGGCCCTCCTTATCGTCGCGGGCGATGCCCATGGCGGAAAAAAGCTGCTTGGCGACACCGATCTGGCGTTCGCGATGCTGACCGGCGAAGGCGACACCGGTGCGGAACTCGCGCGAATGCGGGATTCCTGCAAGATTCCGCTCGGTGTTGCCGGCACGGATGCGGTCGAGCGGCTCGCCGCTGACGACGGTAAAGTTCCATGGCTGTGTGTTCATCGAGGACGGCGCGCGCATCGCCAGTGCCAGGATTTCTTCGATCAATTCCCGGGGGACGGGCTTGGGCAGATAGCCTCGGATCGAACGGCGGCCGAGAACGACGTCATCATACTCCATGTCCCGGGTTTGGACAGCGCGCCGTGCGTGCGTCAACCCCATTCATGCCCGGTGCAGGAGAGCGGCCACAGCTTTGCATTTCCTTGTAACGGGAGGGTATGATGAAAGTTGCGTTTTTCGCGTTGAGCCTTGCGCTCGCATCACCGGCGTTCGCCCGCGTCGACATTTCAGCCAATCCGCAAATCGATTATGCCGCGCACCAGAAATTGGTCAGCGAAGTCGGCAAGCAACGCCCGAAGCGGCTGTTGAGCTTGGCAGAATTCAAAGCGATGGCGGCCAAAGGCGTCACAATACTCGATGCACGTTCTGCCTGGGCGTATAGAGCCGGACATATCGACGGCGCCGTCAACTTGCCGCTCACCGATTTCACACCGGAAGACGTCGCACGGGTGCTCGGCGACCCCACCAAGCCGGTGCTAATCTACTGCAACAACAACTTCAAAAACCGTCGGCCGCCGGTTGCGCTCAAATCCGGCCCCGCAGCGGTGAATATCCAGACTTCGGTCGCGCTCGCGGCCTATGGCTACAAAAATGTCTGGGAGCTTGGCGAAGTTATCGACCTCGAAGATCCGGCGGTGGGATGGATCAAGGGTTAGCGCGCTTCGGAGCCGGATGCCTGCGCGCATCCGAAGCGATTGATTGCGGCGCGCCAAGGCCGTCCTGCGCGTCCATCCAGTCGAAGCCGCCGGTGTCCGAACCCATGAAATCAGATGGTGGAGTGTCAGGCGGCGTCACATGCAGGATCGGCTGGGCCGCCGCGAAAGGCAGTGGCGCGGGCGGCGGCTCGGGCGGCGGCGAAGCGGGATGTTGCGACGCCGCCGAAGGCGCGCGTTCGGCCGAGGGGCGCTGGTCCGATCGCCAGGTGATCTTGAAACCCTTTTGGGGAACGCGCCAGCCGCTCACCACCGATTGCACGATCTCCACCCCGCAACGCCGGCAATGGCTGAAGCGATATCCACCATTGGAAACGATCATCGTCTCAGGCGCATGTCCGAGCACGAGACAGGCCAGCGACGTCACCGGCGAACTCCAGGTGCGCACGTGACTTTCAAAATTGCCAATCCGATTGGGCGGCGGTCTGAGCCGGGAGATCGAACGCGCTCTGCAGCTCGAAGCGGTCGCGCGTCAGCTCAAACGCTTTGCGCACGAAGCGCTCGCGTTCGGCGGGACCAGGGTCATAAAGTGTGATGAAGTCGCGAAAGCGCGCCACCGACTGACATTGATGAAGGAAGCCGGGCAGCGACCGTGTGGCCCCCGCGGCGAGAAGCACCCCGCGGCATGTCGAGTAGCGCACCGCTTCGAGGCGGTCTGCTGGGCGCCCACCGGCAATCGCGCGCAGCAGATCGAACAGTTCCTCGAACGCTTCGGCTTCGCCGATTTCTGGCGGATATGGCATCTCGATCAAGCCCTAACAGCGCCGGGCTGGCCGACGCCGGCGTTCATCAATCGCCGAAGACGCGGATCGGTTCCGGCGGCAGCTGCGGGGCTGGCTCGACGAGCTTGAGCGAGGCGGGCTCGACAGATGCAGCTTCCTCATCGCGCGGCAGCATCCGCCCGCGAATTTTGCCGCCCGGCGAGACCTTCAGGCGCGTATAGGTGACATCGCCTTCGATGAAGGCGGTTGCTTCGAGCGCGAGATCGCCAGCCTCCACCGCGCCATCGACCCGGCCAGAGATGCGGACGCGATCGGCATGAACCGATCCGTTTATCGTACCGCCTTCGTTGAGCAAAAGCGTCGGACAGCGGACGTCGCCATTGACCAGTCCTTCGATCTGCAGATCCTGAACGCAGCTGACTTCACCGGTGATGGTGATGCCGCGCCCGATCGTTGCTACCGAATTTTCTTCCTTGGCCTTGCGGCCACCCGCTGTCTCCATTTCGAATCGCCCCTCTTACGCAACGGTCGCCGACGACCGCCAAGAGGATTGAACACCGTTTATCCTTGGTTTCAAGGCGCTTAACTACGTTTACGGCACGTTCGCGGCTTCAAAGCTGTGCGGGATTGAGACTGGGATTAGTCGGACCGTCTCGCTAAGGCGCGCCCATGCCCGGAATCACTCCTGAGATCGTTGCCGAACATGGCCTCTCGCCCGAGGAGTATGAGCGCGTGCTGCACGCCATGGGACGCGAGCCGAACCTGACCGAGTTGGGCATTTTCTCGGTGATGTGGTCCGAGCATTGCTCGTACAAATCGTCTCGCATCCATCTCAAGAAGCTGCCGACCGAGGCGCCCTGGGTGATCTGCGGGCCGGGCGAGAATGCGGGGGTGATCGATATCGGCGACGGGCAGGCGGCGATCTTCAAGATGGAGTCGCACAATCACCCGTCCTACATCGAGCCCTATCAAGGCGCGGCGACCGGCGTCGGCGGCATCCTGCGCGATGTGTTCACGATGGGCGCTCGACCGATCGCGAATATGAACGCGTTGCGCTTCGGTTCGCCCGATCACCCCAAGATGAAACATCTAATTTCGGGCGTGGTGCGGGGCATCGGCGGTTATGGCAATTGCGTCGGCGTGCCGACGGTGGGTGGGGAGGTCAATTTCCACCCGGCTTATGACGGCAATATCCTGGTCAACGCGATGACGGTAGGCGTCGCCGATCAGGACAAGATTTTCTACTCGGCGGCTTCGGGCGTCGGCAATCCGATCGTCTATGTCGGCAGCAAGACCGGTCGCGACGGCATTCACGGCGCGACAATGGCGAGCGCCGATTTCGGCGAGGACAGCGAGGAAAAGCGCCCGACCGTGCAAGTGGGCGACCCATTCACCGAAAAGCTGCTGATCGAAGCCTGTCTCGAACTGATGGCGACCGATGCGATCGTCGCGATCCAGGATATGGGCGCAGCCGGGCTGACCAGTTCGTCGGTCGAGATGGCCTCAAAGGGCGGCTGCGGCATCCGGCTCGCCATGAACGCGGTGCCGCAGCGCGAAGAGGGAATGACGCCTTACGAGATGATGCTGAGCGAGTCTCAGGAGCGGATGCTGATGGTGCTCAAGCCCGGCAAGGAGGCTATGGCCGAGGCGATCTTCAAGAAGTGGGAACTCGATTTTGCGGTGATCGGCGAGGTGACCGACACCGGCCACATGGTGCTCGAATGGAATGGCGAGGTGGTGGCGGACATTCCGCTCGCACCGCTGGCGGACGAAGCCCCGCTGTACGATCGGCCTGCTGCGTCGAAGGAGCAATACAAGGCCTGGGCGCAAGTCAAGCCGCTGGGCGACATTCCCGAAAGCACCGACATCGCGGCCGATTTGCTCAAGCTGATGGCGAGTCCGGACATCGCCAGCCGCCGCTGGATCTGGGAGCAGTATGACCAGAAAGTCGGTGGCGATACCGTCCAGCCTCCCGGCGGCGACGCGGCGGTGGTGCGAGTGCATGGCACGAACAAGGCGCTTGCCATCACCACCGATTGCACCCCGCGCTATTGCTATGCGGACCCATATGAAGGCGGCAAACAGGCGATCGCCGAAGCCTATCGCAACCTGAGCGCGGTGGGCGCGACCCCGCTGGCGGTCACCAACTGCCTCAACTTCGCCAATCCCCAGCGGCCCGAGATCATGGCGCAGATCGTGGGGTGTTTGGAGGGCATGGCCGAAGCCTGCCGCGCGTTGGATTTCCCCATCGTGAGCGGGAATGTGAGCCTTTACAATGAAAGCAAGGCAACTGGTGGGGGGAGCGCCATATTGCCGACCCCGGCGATCGGCGGCGTGGGGCTGCTCAACGATTGGCGGAAGGTTGCGACAATCGCGTTCAAGGCCGAGGGCGAACTCCTCGCCGTCATCGGCCCGAACTATCCTGAGCTCGGTCAATCACGCTGGCTCGCCGCAGTGCATGGACGCGAAGACGGCGATCCGCCACAGGTCGATCTTGGCGATGAACGTCTCAACGCCTCGATCGTCCGCGATCTCATTTCGAGCGGCGCCGTCACGGCAGTCCACGATATCAGCGATGGCGGCCTTATTGTCGCCGCGGCGGAAATGGCGTTGGCTGGCGGCATCGGCGTTACGCTTGATGCTATGGATACTGCTTTCGCCTTCAACGAAAGCCAATCGCGCTACCTCGTCACCTACCGCGCCGATGCGCCGCTCGATCGGTCTAAGGTGCCGTTTGAGAAGATCGGCACGGTCGGCGGCAATGCGCTGATCGTGAATGGCTGCGCCATCTCACTCGCCGATCTCCGCGCCGCGCATGAGGAGTTTTTTCCAAAGTTGATGACTGCATGACCATCCGTGTCGGCGTCGGCGGATGGACCTTTGAGCCGTGGCGTGGCGTGTTTTATCCCGAAGGGCTGCCGCACAGGCGCGAGCTTGAATATGCCGCGAAGGCGCTGACCGCCATTGAAATCAACGCCACTTATTACGGGCGGCAAAAACCGAAAAGTTGGGAAAACTGGGCTGCGACTGTCCCTGACGGCTTCAAATTCAGCCTCAAGGCGTCGCGCTACTCTACCGCACGCAAAGTCCTGGCCGAGGGCGGCGAGTCGATCCGCAATTTCCTCGAACAAGGGTTCACCGCGCTCGGGGACAAGCTTGGTCCCATCAACTGGCAGTTCGCCGACGGTAAAAAGTTCGACCGCAACGATTTCGCGCGCTTTCTCGACCTGATCCCTGACGAGCAAGGCGGCGTGAAGCTGCGCCACGCGCTCGAAGTCCGTGACGAGAGTTTTCGCGATGCCGCCTTCATCGATCTCGCCAAGGCGCGCAACATGGCGATCGTTTACGCCGACGATGCCGAGTTCCCCTGCATCGAGGAACAAACCGCCGATTTCAGTTATGCGCGCCTGCAACGTAGCGTCGAACGGCTGAAGGCAGGCCACAACAATGCGACGCTCGACGGCTACGCCAACCAGGCTAAAGCGTGGGCGAAGGGCGACCGCGACGTCTTCATCTTCTTCATCTCGGGCGCGAAGGTTCGCAACCCGGCCGCGGCGCAAGCGTTGATCGCAAGGCTGGGCTGATGCCCGCCGGCTATTCGGGAACGCCGCTGGCCAGGAAGCTGTCCTTAAAGGACGGCATGGAGGTGAACTTCATCGCCATGCCAGAAACCGTTTACGATGAGATTCGCGCGTCATGCCTGCAGCTCGATATAAATCGGGTTATCCGTAAGGGCTGCCGCTGGGCTGGGTCGATGTGAAGGTGTGCGGGGTCGACGCCGTCTGGTCGGGGCTCAAGCTGGTGATCCGTAAGGAATTGCGGTGACGCTCGAGCGTTACCGCGCCTTGGACGCGGTGCGGGGAATCGCAATCATGGGCATCTTGGCGATGAACGTGATCTCGTTCGCTATGCCCGAGGCCGCCTATCTCAACCCGCTGGCGTGGGGGAGCGCCAGTCAGGCCGATCTGTTGAGCTGGAGCGCGGCCTTCATACTTGTTGACGGCAAGATGCGCGGGCTTTTCTCGCTGCTGTTCGGCGCGTCGATGCTGCTCGTCTACGGGCGCGCCCAAGTCGGAGACGGCAACGGCGCAGAAGTCCATAAGCGCCGGATGTGGTCACTGCTCGGCCTCGGCCTGCTCCATTACTATTTGATCTGGAGCGGCGACATATTGGCGATGTACGCGGCATGCGGGCTCGTCGGCATGATGCTGCTCGTCATCAGTGACCGCAGCCGGCTGATCGGAGCAGCCATCCTCTTCAGCCTGTCGCTTGTGATCTACACAGGCGTGATGGCCGCGCTTTACACCGCGTCCGATGGGGGCGAGGCGCTGCGCTCGCTTGGTGGCGCAGGCCCCGCAGAATTCGCAGGCGAAGTAGCGATCTATCGCGGCAGTTATCTCGGCATCCTTGCCGATCGCTTCGGCCGCGACGGCGCGGGTCCGCTCGTGCTGACCGCGATGTACGGTCTGGAGACGCTTGCGCTGATGGCGCTCGGTATAATCCTGCTGCGCAACGGCTTTCTAACAGGACAATGGGAGACGCCGCGTTACCGCCGCTTCGCAGTGCAGTGTTACGCGATCGGATTGCCCGGCTCGATTGCGCTGGTCTGCTGGTGCTGGTGGAGCGGCTTCGATACGCTGATCGTCGTTGGCAGCGGTCTTGCCTGGTCGATGCCTTTCAGGATCGCGACCATGTTCGGGCATGCTGCCATCGCGATGATGGCGTGGAAAGCGTTTGTGAGTTCAGCGGCGATGGCACGCATCGAGGCCGCAGGGCGGATGGCATTTAGCAACTATCTCGGTACCTCGCTGCTGATGACGACCCTTTTCTACGGCTATGGATTTGGGTGGTTCGGCCATCTCACGCGGTGGCAGACCTATCTTATTTGCCTGCCGGTTTGGGCACTCATGCTGCTGTGGTCGAAGCCGTGGCTCGAACGATTCGATTATGGTCCGATGGAATTTTTGTGGCGGAAGTTGGCGAAGGCACCGCGCAGCGTGAATTAGGCTGTTGCGACTGGCTCGCAGATGGGTTAGCGAGCGATTCGCAATAGCGGAGAGATTATGGTCGTCTGCGTGTGCAATGCCATTCGTGAGAGTGAAGTGCGATGCGCCGCGCGCTGCGGCGCGAAGAGCCCCGGTAAGGCCTATGCGAGCTTGGGCAAGCGGCTTCAATGCGGCCAGTGCGTGCCTTTTGCGCGGACCATTATCAACGCCGAGCGCGCCATTGCTTGCTAGTCGCAATAGCTGAAAAATCCCGGTTTTCCGCCATTTTTGAGGTTTACGTCCGCGCTTCGTTCTGCTAAAGTGCTCGCCACTTTTCCGGAGTAGAAGCCATGAAGGGCGACCCCAAGGTCATCGAATATCTCAACATCGCGCTGCGCAACGAGCTGACCGCGATCAACCAGTATTTCCTCCACTATCGCATGCTTGAACATTGGGGCGTCAAGAAGCTCGC
>CBDUBW010000059.1:0-12591 GCA_965365485.1 uncultured Aquisediminimonas sp. | reverse complement strand
TCGCCGAGCACATAGGCGCGGACCGCGCCGTGCGGGACGTGGGTGCCGATGTCGATCGTGCGCGGCATCCGCTCCAACTCGTCGAGATATTCGGGGAAGGTCTCCCAATTCCAGCTCATGCCTTCGGCGAGCGCGGTGCCGGGGATGTCCTCGACGCCTTCCATCAAACCGATCAGCCAATCATGCTTTTCCGGCCGCGCGGGGGCGAAGCCGACGCCGCAATTGCCCATCACCACGGTGGTGACGCCGTGCCACGAGGAGGGCGCCATTTCCTGATCCCAGGTCGCCTGGCCGTCATAATGGGTGTGAATATCGACGAAACCGGGGGCGACGACGCGGCCGGAGGCGTCGATCTCTTCACGGCCCTTGTCCGAAATGTCACCGACCGCGGTGATCAGTCCGCCGTCGATCGCGACATCGGCGGTGAAGCGCGGATTCCCGGTGCCATCGACAATGGTGCCGCCACGTATGACCAGATCGTGCATCTCGACTCTCCTCTATTTGCCGCGAGTCGTATCACAGGTTGACGTAAACGGAAACACGGTTCACCCGGCGGCGTGACCACGCTCGAGGCGATCGCTGCGATCCTGACGCTCGCCAACATCGCGCTGGTGGTGCGGCGGAGCGTTTGGAATTTCCCGGTCGCGCTGGTTGCCGTCTCGCTGACCGCGATCGTGCTTTGGGAGGCGAAGCTGTACAGCGATGCCGGGCTGCAGGGCTTCTTCTTCGCGCTCAATATCCTTGGCTGGTGGGCCTGGCGCGGCAATATTTCAAAGGTTGGAACACTGGTTGTCGAGCGTCTGCCTTCGGCGACGCTTACGCTCTGGATCATCGGCTCGATCGCAGCGGTGCTGCTTTGGGGAACGTTGATGGCTGCGACGACCGACGCCAGCCTGCCCTGGCTCGACGCAAGCGTGGCGATGCTCAGCGTCGCCGCGCAAATCCTGCTCGTGCGGCGCAAGCTTGAGAATTGGTATTGGTGGATCGCGGTGAACGTGATTTCGATAGGGCTTTATGCGATCAAGGGTCTCTATTGGTTCACAGCGCTCTATGCGGTGCTAGTGGTGCTGGCGGTGCGTGGGTTGTTCGAATGGCGTGAGGCGGCGCGGACGGTGAAATGAAGACGATCTGTCTCCACGGGCCTGAGAGCACGGGCAAATCCACATTGGCGACGCAGCTTGCCGCGCATCTCGGCTGCGAGATCGTGCCCGAATATGGTCGCGCCTATTGCGAAGAGCATGGCATCGACAGTTCGATGCACGATCTCGTCATCATCGCGCAGCGGACCATGGCGATGATCGCGAGTGCGCGGGCGCGGGCGCGCGACTGGCTGATCGTCGATACCGAT
This sequence comes from uncultured Aquisediminimonas sp., assembly GCA_965365485.1. Taxonomy (GTDB): domain Bacteria; phylum Pseudomonadota; class Alphaproteobacteria; order Sphingomonadales; family Sphingomonadaceae; genus Aquisediminimonas. The sequence continues at coordinate 11,243 of CBDUBW010000059.1, read as the reverse complement.
CCGGTGATGACTGCGGTCTGGGCGGAAATGATGCACGGGCGGCAGGACGCCTGGTTCGCGCGTTTCGATGACTATGCCGATCTTTATCTGCTGCTCGATATCGATCTGCCCTGGGTCGACGACGGGCTGCGTTTCTACGGCGATGCAACAGACCGGAGGCGCTTTTTCGAACTCAGCCGCGGCGAGCTGGAGCGACGCCAACTCGATTGGTCGCTGGTTTCGGGCGAAGGCGATGCGCGCTTCGATGCCGCGCTCGAGGCGATCATGACGGACGCACGAGCTAGATGAGCATACCGCCCTGGCGGCGCGCGGCGGCGAAAAACCGGCCCAGTGCGGTGGCCGCGTCTTCGGTCAGCCGAATGAAGATGCGCCGCCCGTCCATCGGATCGGCATGCCGTTCGAGCAGCTGCGCATCCGTCATCGTCTTGATCCAGCGCAGCGCGGTCGTCGGTGGAACCGCGGCGGCGATGCACAGGCTTGAAACCGCAACCTGATCCTCTTCCAATCGTGCCGCTAGCAGATCGAGCAATATATCCCAGGCGGGATCGGCGAAGAGATCGGAATCGAAGAAATTCTCACGCAAGCGCCGCAAGCGCAGCATCGCGCGGATTTCGCTCGCCGGGGGCATGACCGTCTGCGCCGGCTCGGCCGCGAAGCCCATCTGCACATCGTGAACACCTCGGGGATCGACGGCATCACGATTTCGGGCGCGCGGGCTGTGTTGGTCGCCATCGACCGAGAGGGAGGTCAGGGCCCGGGCGATGCGATTGACCTCGTCGGCGAGGCGCTTGAGCCGAAGTGAATCGATCTGTGCGGCGCTATCCGAAAGCCGCATCGGGGCCGGGTCGGCGATCGTGGCCAGCGCGGCGATCCGGTCCGCGAGATCAGGATCGCACAAGATGCGGATCTGCGTGTCGGCCGCAGCCGCGTCGAGTCTGTCGATCAAGGCGATCGGCGCCGATGCGATCGCTGCCGAGCCGGTGGCGGCGGTGAAACGCTCGATGCAGGGAATAGACGCTTCGATGCGATCCGCAGCGTTCGAAAAATCGACGCAGATCGTCCGCGCACCGGCTTGCCGGTCGAGCCGTTCAAAGAGGCTCTCGAGCGGCAACACCTCGGCGATTTCCGAGCCGACCGCTTCAAGCGCGGCACATGATTGCGCCTGTCGGAGGCCATCGGCGAAGATCAGCGCCTTTGCCGGGCTTTGGGGAAGGTTCATATTCATCGCACTCTCGAATGCGCTGCCTGCCGCAAGCATCACCGCGTTGATTTGCGGAATGCTTCGAGCATTTCGGATGAAAGTCACGCCAGATTTGATCCGATCCGATGACTTCTGGAAGACTTCGCCGGCAGCTCTCGTGCGCGGTCGTGGAAAATCTCCATCCGAAATGGACTTTAGTCGTTAACCATATTCTTTTCTTAAAAACAGCCGCTCGGCAGCCGCTGAACGCGCACATAAACGGTTTTGCGAATGCTGCGCATCTGGGTTAGGGTGTCTCAGGACGGCGCGCGATGGCGGATGGAACCGCTGCCGCGCCTCAGCGAATGGCCGTACCGCGCGGGGCGCAGCGGGGGCTTCGATCGTCAGGGCCGCTGCGGCCCAAGCAGGGAGGACATTATGAAATTCAGCTCGACGTTACGCCGTGGTCTGTTCGCGGCCGCCAGCCTCAGCGCGCTATCGCTGCTCGGCACGGCCCCGCCTGCCGCCGCCGCTGAGTGCATTCTCGATACCGATGGTGATGGCGTTTCCAGCGCGGGCGATACTGATGGCGGCGCGACGTCCGACGGCACTGCCACGTCGCTTGCGTGCGGCGCGACCGCAAGCGCGGCCGCCCCGCTTTCGGTCGCGATCGGGAACGCCGCCTCCACGGTGACCGGCCCCGGCAACCCATTGAACGGCGCGCCGTCGCAAGGTGAGTCGGTCGCGATCGGCAATCTCGCCGTCGCGGGCAATGACGAGACCGTGGCGATCGGCCATCTGACCACCGCTACGGGCTTCCATGCGACAGCAGTCGGTGGCGATGCTGATGCCGCCGGTGTCGGTGCTCAGGCATTCGGCTGGCAAGCCAATGCCAACCAGAATTTCTCGCTCGCAGTCGGCCACATCACGCAGGCGACCGGCGTCCAGGCGACCGCAGTCGGCAAGAGCGCCTCGGCAAGCGGAACGAGTTCGGTTGCCTTCGGCGGACAGAACACGGTTGGAGCGGCGCCCGTCAACACGTCTGCCGCAGCGGCGAATTCGGTCGCGATCGGCAGCGGCGCTTCGACGGTCACGGGCGTGGGCAATCCGCTCAACGGGGCGCCTTCCCAAGGTGAGTCGATCGCGATCGGCAATCTGGCCGTCGCGAGCAATGACGAGGCAGTCGCGATCGGCCATATCGCGGTGGCAAGTGGCTTCCACTCGACAGCGGTCGGCGGCGATGCCGATGCGACCGGCGTCGGCGCTCAGGCATTCGGCTGGCAATCATCGGCGACGGGCAATCTCAGCCTGGCCGCAGGCCATCAGGCCAGTGCCAGCGGGCCCAATGCTTCCGCAGTCGGCAAGAGCGCAAATGCCTCGGGTGCCAACGCTGCCGCAGTCGGCTTCAACACCGGCGCCAGCGGTGCGGCCGCAGTCGCGCTTGGCGCGACCAACCCGGTGTCCGGCCTGAACACGCTGGCTGACGGGGCCGTCAGCGTCGCTATCGGCGCGGGCGCTCAGACGACGGCGGCGGCAACCGCCGCGACCGCGATCGGCCCGAGCGCTTCTGCCAGCGCCATTGGGGCGATAGCGCTCGGTGGCCGGACCTCGGCATCGGCCCAGGCTGCCATCGCCATCGGCGGTGAAGCTACGCTCGCGGCAGGCGGGATGCAGACCGTGGCCTCATCGGCGGTGGCAGGTGTCGCCATCGGCGCAGGCGCGCAAGCGACCAACGGCACCAACGCCGCCTCGCTCGGAACCAATGTCGCGATCGGCAACCTCGCGGTCGCGTCGGATGAAGATGCCGTCGCGCTTGGCGATCAGGCACTGGCATCGGGATTCCATTCGACCTCGATCGGCGGCGAATCGGTGGCATCGGGCCGCGGCGCACAGGCCTTCGGCTGGCAGGCGCGGGCAACCGGCAACCTCTCGACCGCACTCGGCCATCAGTCTCAGGCGGCGGGTGTCAACGCTTCGGCGCTGGGCAAGAATACCAACGCCGCGTTCGACAATTCGACCGCGGTCGGCTTCGCTGCCACGACCACGCGCGCCAATCAGGTCGTGCTCGGCGGCACGGGCAGCTCGGTCACGGTAGGGGACCTCACGGCGAGCACTGCCGCACAAGCCGGCGCGATCAGCTTCGCCACCGTCGATGCGTCGGGAACCGTAGGCCGTGGCGCGCTGGTCAGTTCGATCGCGACGGGCGTGGATATCACTGCGATCAATGCGCTCAACGCAACGCAGACCGGCCAGATTCAGGCGCTGCAGGGCCAGACCGCATCGCTGTTCACGCTTTCCGACATCAACCGCCGCGATATCCGCAAGGCGAATGAAGGCGTGGCCATGGCGCTGGCGATGGAATCGCCGTCGCTCCCCGGCGATACCAGCTTCGCGCTTTCGGGCGGCGTGGGTTATTATCAGAAGCGCGCGGCCGCGACGACAGCGTTCACGGCGCGAGTCGGCACCAACGCTGCGGTCTCGGCGGGCGTCGGCGTCGGGCTCGATTCGGGCGAAGTCGGCGCGCGCGGCGGTTTCCAGATTGCCTGGTGAACTTCTCGATGCGTTTGCGTAACACCGGGCCGGGGCATTTTGCCTCGGCCCTTCTTTTTGCCCTTGCGGCGACATCGCTTCCAGCGAGCGCGCAACAGGCCGCGCGCCCTCCCGCTTCGGCAGTACCGGTGCCGGGCGAGCTCGAGCTTGCCAAGATGATCTGGTCGACGATGGCAGCGGTCGATCATGCCAATCTGGCGGGCAATTATTCGGTGCTGCGCGATCTCGCCGCGCCGGGATTCCAGATCAACAACGATTCCGCGAAACTCGCCGAAATCTTCGCGGCGCTGCGCGCGAGCCGGACCGATTTGTCCAACACATTGCTGCTCGCGCCGACCTATCGCGCGGCTCCGGCAATGGTTCAGCCCGACGTGCTCCGCGTTCAAGGCGCCTTCGGCCTGCGACCGACCGCGATCAACTTCGAGCTTTACTATCAATGGGTCGGAGGACGCTGGCGGCTGTTCGGCGTCTCGATTACGCCCGCTTCGATCGCGACGCAGCAGCCGGGTGCGGCGCCAACGCCTCAGCCGCAGCCGCCAAAACCGCAGACACCGCCACGCCGCAACTGAGGGCCCGACGGTTGCACGCGCCGGTCACCGCCGCTAAGGGCAGCGGGCCGGTGGAGGAGTGTAGCTCAGCTGGTAGAGCATCGGTCTCCAAAACCGAGGGCCGGGGGTTCGAGCCCCTCCACTCCTGCCAAGCCTGAGCCAGACGAAAACAGCAGGCTGTTTTCTGACGTGGCGAAGGCCGGCCGGCCTCACGCAATGAAGACCGACGTCACGGATATACTCCGTGACGGCCCAAACCCACGATATCTTGCATCGCGCCCTGACTCGCATTAGGGCCGCGTCATCCCCACATCAGGATCGCGCCGCCGGGCCAAGCCGGAGGCGCGGAACTGTATGCGGAAGCGAAGGATCAACGCGATGGCCAAGGTCAGCCCGGGCGAATTCATCAGGCAGGTGCGTGCCGAGACCGCGCGCGTGGTGTGGCCGACAGGCCGCGAAACCGCGATGACCGCCGTGATGGTCGTCATCATGGCGGTGCTGCTCGGCATCTTCTTCTTCGGGGTGGACAGTTTGTTCAGCTGGGTCGTCAAGTCCCTGCTCGGAATGCTTTAAGGGAAAACATGGCACGCTGGTACATCATCCACGCCTATTCGGGCTTCGAAGGCAAGGTGCGCGAGGCGATCATGGCCGACGCGACGCGGCTGGGGCTCGATGCGTTCGTCGAGGCGATCGAAGTGCCTTCCGAAAGCGTGATCGAAGTGCGCCGCGGCAAGAAGGTGCAGTCGGAGAAGAAGTCGCTGCCCGGCTATCTGCTCGCCAAGTTGAACCTATCGGACGATGTCTATCACCTCATCAAGAACCAGCCCAAGGTAACGGGTTTCCTCGGCTCGTCGGGCAAGCCGCAGGCGGTGAGCGAGGCCGAGGCGATGCGGATGCTCAACGTCAAGGAAGCCGCCGCCACGGCGCCCAAGGTGCGTATCTCGGTCGATTACGAGATCGGCGATTCGGTCAAGGTTCTCGAAGGCCCGTTCGCGAGCTTCAACGGCATCGTCGAGGAAATCGATTTCGACAAGGGCCGCGTCAAGGTCTCGGTGTCGATCTTCGGGCGGCCGACGCCGGTCGAACTCGAATTCGAGCAGGTCGAGCGCGCAAAGTAGCTGCCGGTCCTTAGCGACCAGTTTTTTTCAGCATCTCGGCTCCGCAATGGCGGAGTTCGTCGATCTCTACATGCGGCAGCTTGGCTTTGGTCCGCACCGTTTCCCAACTGCTCGAGAATGAACGATAGGGCTGGCGCGTCTTGGGGTTGACGATGAGATTGTCGCAACCCTCGATGCGCGGCAGCTTGGCGATGATCTCGAGCGCTTCCGGGGGAAGCTTGACGGTGCGCAGCTTCCGCGTCGCCGCGTCAGGGATATACCACAAGCCTTTTTCCAGATCGAAATTCTCCCAGCGCGATTCGAGCAGCTCGCGCTGACGCACCCCGGTCAGGAGCAACAATTCGACGACATATTTGAGCAGCGGGTTGGCGCTCGCACGTGCGGCGTCGATCAGCCGCCGCACCTCGCCATCGGTGAGCCCGGCCTGACTGCCCCCTTTGCTGTTGAGCACCGAAACATTGGTTGTGGCGAGAAGATGCTCCCTGGCCTGTTCGGCGCGACCGATCAGCCCCAATTTGGTCGCGATCTCCTCGACGTTGCCGCCTCGCGCCGGGTCCAGCGCCAGCGCGCGTTCGGGGTAGTTGCCCGCCGTCGGGAGGCCGACGCTGCTTATCAGATAGGGTGAAACGCGATGCGCAAAGGTGAAGTCATTATTGTCATCGACATCGAGTAGCTCTTCGAATTCGACGCCTTGCTGGCGGCGGTCGGCGCGGCGCATTTGCGCGAGAACGACTTCCCCGTCGCCGAAATCGAGCAGCAGCGGCGCACCGACGGGAAGCTCTCCCAAACCTTCGATCAGAGCACCGCTTTCGGAGATATTGCGGACGAGCACCGATTTGTAGGATTTCCCGAAAACTGCGCCGATTCTGCGATATTGCGATTTGCGCACGCCGCGTTGGCGTGCGGGGCCCGATGGTTCGATAATCCAGTCGCCCGAGGCAAGGTTGGCCGTGAGCGTTTCCGAATCGACGCCCGGGCTGTAAATGAAGCCCTGGATGTGGCTGACGCGCAGCGTACGGCACAGTTCGAGCTGGTCGAGCGATTCGATGCCCTCGGCTGTGGTTTCCATGCCGATTGCCTCGGCAAGCGTGACGATCGCGGCGATGATCGCACCGCTGCGCGAACTGGCGACGGTTGCGCGGCGCATGAAGCTTTGATCGATCTTGATCTTATCGAAGGGGGCGGTCCGCAGATAGCTGAGCGAGGAATAGCCCGTGCCGAAATCGTCGAGTGCGAGACGCACGCCCAGATCCTTGAGCGCTCGGAAGATTCGGTCCGTCTCATCCGATGCGCCAAGGAAGACGCCTTCTGTGATTTCAAGCTCGAGCCGTTCAGGCGCGAGCCCCGACGAGGCAAGCGCCGACATGACGATGCCGGGAAACGCTTCCTTGGTGAATTGGATCGGCGAGACGTTGACGGCAACGCGGAGCTTGCCGGGCCAGGTCGCCGCCTCCTCACAGGCTCGTCGCAAAATCCACTCGCCGAGCGATTCGATGACGTTGGATTCTTCGGCGATCGGGATGAAGATCCCCGGCGAAACCGGGCCGCGATCCGGATGATCCCAGCGAACGAGCGCTTCGACCCCGGTCGGGCGATTGGTGCTGGTATCGACGATGGGCTGATAAACGAGCCGCAACTCGCCCTTGACGAGTGCGTCGCGCAGATCGCTTTCGATCTGCCGTTTGTCTTCGGCGGCCTTAAGCAGATCGCTTTCGAAAAAGCGGTGACGGCCGCGCCCGCTGCCCTTGGCGGCGTAAAGCGCCAGATCGGCGTTGCGGGTCAGATCCTCGGCGGTGCGGCCGTGATCGGGCGCGATGGCGATACCGACCGAGGCGCCGATAATGCAGCGGCTGCCTTCGACAGAATAGGGCTGCGACACGATCGAGATGATGTCGGTCGCGATCCGCGTAAGCTCGTCGCGGTCCGCTATATCGCGCAGGACAATTTTGAACTCATCGCCGCCTAGCCGGAACACGCGTTCGTCATCGCCGACGATGCGCAGCAACCGATCCGCCACCTGCTGCAGCAAAATGTCGCCGGCCGGATGACCGAGCGTATCGTTGACATGCTTGAAGCGATCGAGATCCATCATCATCACCGCGCAGGGCCGCTTGTGATGATCGATCGCGACGAGATTGGCTTCGAGCACCTGGTTCACGCGGAGCCGGTTGGGCAGGCCGGTCAGTGAATCGCACAGGGCCAATTGCGCCGCGCTTTCCGAAGCGATGCGTTCTTCGGTGATATCGACGCCGCTGCCCTTGAAGCCGGTGAAGTTCCCCGCCGCATCGTGGTGCGGCGTGCCCGATAAAGACCACCAGCGATCTTCCTCATTCGCGGCGCTGCGGGCGGCGCGGACCACCAGCTTTTCGAAGCGCGCCTTTTTCGCGAACAAAAAAGGCAGAGTGCGCGTCGTCCCCCCGTCATCCTCCGCGCGCGCGAAGAGATCGGCGAAGGCCGGGGCGGGTTCGCTATCGTCGAGGTGAAGCTGGGCTGCCGCCGTCGGGCTCAAATAGGCAAGCCGCCCATAGGCGTCGGTAGACCAGAACCAACCTTGCCCGGATGTCTCATAGGCCCCGATCAATTCCGCCGCTTCCTCCTTGGCGATCGCGGTGAGGGGCGCGGTCGGAGCAACGGACCCGGAGCGAAGGCGCGACAGCGTCCGCTCGGCCGGAGGATCATCCTGCGGCGCCGGGGCTTCCGTTCTCCAGAATCTCAGCCGCGCCATTGCGATTTCGAAAACCCTCTTTTCCCCGATCGCGCGGGACATAGCGCCATGCCGTTACGCAACAGTAAAAGGACTGTAGAAACCCGACGCAAAAATCCCGCGCGAGATTTACTTAATCGGTCTGCTCGAACCATCTCGAGTTCAACAAAAAGGGCGGCACAAAGGCCGCCCTTTCCTCTAGGTCGTGTGCTGAATTCAGGCAGTCGCGAGCGTCCCCCAACGCCGCTTCTGCGCACGCAGCGCGCCACCGATGAAGCCGAAGCCCAGGATCATCATTGCCCAGGTCGCGGGCTCGGGAATGGCGGCGGTCAGCGCGAAAAGATCGCGCCCAGTGTTTCCGGTCAGGGTCGCGGCGCCGCTGGCGAGATTGACCGTGTAGAGGTCGCTTCCAGACTGCAGAAACGCAGTGTTCACGCCCGCCTGAGTGAGAATGTCGAAACTGGCGCGGCTGTTGACGTCGAACCCGAGCGCGCCGACATAGGTCAACGCACCGGTCGCCGCATTCTGGGTCGCGAGCTGCTCGTTGACGCTGTCGATGACATAGAGCGTCGTGCCAGTCATCGGGTTGCGGTCATTGTTGAGGTAGCCGGCGGCGACGATGTCCTTTGAAGCAAAAGGCCCGGTGACGCCGTTCGGATTCTGGTCGAGCGTGCTGGTGGTGAAATTATAGACATAGTTGGTATCGTCATTGCTGACGATCCGCAGGTTCACCGGCCCGGTCGGATTGAAGTCGAAGGCGAACTGCGTGCCCGTGAGCGCCGCGACATTGGCGAACAGCGTGGCGACGCCGGTCATGCGATTGATCGTGTAGATCATCTTGCTGTCGGTCAGCGCGTAGAGGGTTCCGTTGTTCGGGCGGATATCCATTCCGAGGATCGAAGCATCGTTGACGCCCGTGATCTTGACCGAAGACTGGATGGTTCCGGGCGACGCAGAATCGAACCTGACCAGATTGTTGTTGACGTCGACGCCGAACAAAACCGCCGCGCTGGCGGGGGCCGCGAACGCCGCCATGGCGGTCAATCCAAAAACAAGCTTCTTGATCATGATATACCCCTTTTACGCGGCTGGCCGGTTCGGCCCAAAACGCCCGGCGGTGCGGGCGCATGATGACGAAAAAATGCGTTAACGGACTCGCAGCTCAAAGCCGGTCCGCGTGCGACTCGCAGGTTTGAGGTTAAGCATGCGTTAGCCATAGTCAATGAAACTTGGCCGTCCCATTTCGGGAGAAATTCCGGCATTTTCGATGCAAGCGTTTGACATTGCGGCCGCTTTCGCTAGGGGGCCGCCTTCACATTTTATCGTGAACAACGCCGCGGGAGCCCCGGATCGTGTCCGGAGCGTTCGGACCGCTAAACTTGAACGGGCTTCGAGCCCCCCTACAGAGTGAGACACATGGCGAAGAAAGTTACCGGCTACATCAAGCTGCAGGTGCCCGCGGGCGCCGCCAATCCCTCACCGCCGATCGGCCCTGCCTTGGGACAGCGCGGCGTCAACATCATGGAATTCTGCAAGGCGTTCAATGCGGCGACGAGCGACATGGAGAAATCCATGCCGATCCCGACGATCATCACAGTCTTCGCCGACAAGAGCTTCTCGTTCGAGACCAAGTCGCCGCCCGCGACCTTCCTCATCAAGAAGGCGCTGGGGCTGAAATCGGGTTCGAAGGAGCCGGGCAAGGCGAGCGCGGGCAAGATCAAGCGCTCGCAGCTTTCAGAAATTGCCGAGATGAAGATGAAGGATCTGAACGCCAACGATATCGACGCGGCGACCAAGATCATCGAAGGCAGCGCCCGCGCGATGGGCCTCGAAGTGGTGGAGGGCTGATCCGATGGCATTTCAGAGCAAGAAAGCAAAGAAGCTCGCTGGCGAAATCGACCGCTTGAAGCTGCACGGCGTCGATGAGGCGATCGGCATCGTGAAATCGAACGCCACCGCCAAGTTCGACGAGACGATCGAAGTCGCAATCGCGCTGGGCGTCGATCCGCGGCACGCCGATCAGATGGTGCGCGGCGTCGTCACCCTGCCCAAGGGCACGGGCAAGACGGTGCGCGTCGGCGTGTTCGCGCGCGGCGACAAGGCCGAGGAGGCCAAGGCGGCGGGCGCGGATGTTGTCGGTGCCGAAGACCTGCTCGAGATCGTGCAGGGCGGAAAGATCGACTTCGAACGCTGCATCGCGACGCCCGACATGATGGGTTTGGTCGGCCGGCTTGGTAAGGTGCTTGGCCCCAAGGGGTTGATGCCCAACCCGAAGCTCGGCACCGTCACTCCTAATGTCGGCGAAGCGGTCAAGGCGGCCAAGGGCGGACAGATCGAATATCGCGTCGAAAAGGCAGGGATCATCCACGCCGGGATCGGCAAGGCGAGCTTCGCGGCGGAAGACCTGCGTCAGAATTTCGACGCGCTGGTCGACGCCGTGGTCAAGGCCAAGCCCGCCGGCGCCAAGGGCAAATATCTTCAGAAGGCCGCGCTCAGCAGCACCATGGGTCCGGGCGTCAAGCTTGACGTTGCCGAGCTTTCCGCTTCCTAAAGACGCTGCGTCAAACTCAGGCCGTTGCCGTCGGGGTCGCTGAAAAAGGCGACCTTGGCGGCACCGTCCGGCGCGGTCCAGATGCCGCGCGCGTCCATTCCCAGCCCTTCATAGATCGTCATTGTCACGCCCTTCGCGGCGAGCGCGTCGATCACGGCTTCGATGTCATCGACCTCCCAGCCGAGCACCGGGTGGCCGCTCGCCTTGTACTCCGGAACCTCGGTCAGCCGCAGCGGCACGCCTGCCAGATCGAAGATCGCGGCGAAGGCGTCTTCAGGGCCGCGCGTCAAGCCGAGCTTGTCGGCGTAAAAGGGTTCGGCGATCGCGCGATTTTTGGTGCAGATCAGCGCGACGGGGCGGGCGTTGGCGAGTGTCATGGCGGGTCCTCCGTTGGAAATCGTGCAATCTGCATCGGCGCAGGCCGAAGTCCATCGCCCGAACGGGTGATTCAGCGCGCGGCGCCCATAAGCACCCGTGTTTCTGCCATCATCTGCGATGCAAATGGCCCGACTAGCGTCCGTGCATCGGCCCAGTCGGCATTGAGCCAGCGATCATAATCATAGGGGTGGAGAATCGCGGGCATCGCCTTGGG
>CBDUBW010000058.1:0-12807 GCA_965365485.1 uncultured Aquisediminimonas sp. | reverse complement strand
CTTGGCGAGTTCGAGCCGCTTCGGGAAATGATCGATCGCGATGACACGCTCGGCGCCCATCAGGAATGCCGATTGCACCGCGAACAGCCCGACCGGACCACAGCCCCACACCGCGACGGTATCGCCAGGTTCGATATCGGCATTCTCCGCCGCCATCCATCCGGTGGGCAGGATGTCCGAAAGGAAGAGCACCTTGTCGTCGTCAATCCCATCGGGAATCACGATCGGGCCGACATCGGAGAAGGGAACGCGGGCATATTCCGCCTGACCGCCCGAATAGCCGCCGGTCATATGGCTGTAGCCGAACAGCCCGGCCATCGGATGGCCATATAGCTCCATCGCGATGTCCTGATTGTCGGCGGGATTGCCATTGTCGCACGCCGAATACTGCTGCTTGCCGCAATGGTAGCAGGCGCCGCACGAGATCGTGAACGGCACCACCACGCGCTGCCCGATCTCGAGCGTCGAGCCCGGGCCTTTTTCCACGACCTCCCCCATGAATTCATGGCCGAGAATGTCGCCCGCCTTCATCGTCGGGATATAGCCGTCATAGAGATGAAGGTCCGAGCCGCAGATCGCGGTCGACGTGATCTTGATGATCGCATCGCGCGGATTGACGATTTCGGGATCGTCGACGGTTTCGACGCGGACGTCGTGCTTGCCGTGCCAAGTCAGAGCGCGCATCGATCAGGCTTCCTCTTCCAAAAGCATGCGCCGGTTGCGCGCGTTGGTGGCGATCTCACCGGCCTCGAGATATTGTTTCAGCCGCCGCAGATCGCGCCGCGCTTGAATGTGCGGCTCGCGCTGGAAGAGTTTGGCGATAAATTTACCGACCGCGCCGCCGGGCGGCTTGTAGGCGATCGTCGCGCTGACCACCGTGCCTCGCACGCCCGCGTCGGCGAAGACGATGCGGCCGCTATTCACCACGTCCGCGCCTTCTTCCGAACTCCAGGTAATCGACTCGCCCTCGACATCCTCGGTCACGCGGGCGTCCCACTCGACCACCTTCCCGCCAGGCGCCTTGACGCGCCAATGCGAGCGATCGTCATCGAGAATATCGATGCTCTCGATATTCTCCATGAAGCGCGGCAGATTCGAAAAGTCGCGGAAGAAGGCATAGACTTCGCGCGCCGGCTTGTTGATCGTCACGGTCTGCACCAGCAGATCGCGCTCGCCGCTATGGGTTTTCGAGGTTTCGATGGGCGCGTCGTCGTGACGCCTTTCGTGCTGTGACATGTCTCCACAACGGGCGGGAGTCGCGACGGTTCCGCGTGAAAGCGCGGTCGTAACATGGGTTACGTTGAATTCCGGCGGCTTCTGGGCAATGCCCTGTGCATGCAAAGCCGCGTTATCAGCCTCGAAGGCATTCACAATTTCCGCGATTATGGCGGGTACGCCGCGCGCGACGGCGCAACGATCGTCAGGGATACCTTATGGCGGTCCGCACAGCATGGCGATGCGTGCGCCGCTGACCTCGATCAGGTCCACGCGCTCGGGATCAGGACGATCATCGACCTGCGCGGCGATAGCGAGCGCACCGCAAGGCCATGCCTGCGCCATGGCAGCTTTGCCGGCGACGTGCTCTATGTCGGTGGCGAGACTGCCTCATTGGCGCTGGCCCCGCACGAGGAAGCGGCGAGCGGGGTCTTCACCGCAAACGACGCGCGCGATGCCATGATCACGCTATACGCCGGGCTTCCCTTTCGCCCCAATCTCATCGCGGCGATAAAGCTTTATTTCGAAGCTTTAGCCGAACGCGACGGGCCCTCGCTTCTCCACTGCGTCGCGGGCAAGGATCGCACGGGCTTCGCAGTCGCCATATTGCATCATCTGCTCGGCGTTCATCCCGACGATGCCATGACCGACTATCTGCTCACCAACACCGCGAGCAATCTGGAAAAGCGACTGGCGGCGGGTACGCTTACTATTCACGCAAGACGCGGGCAGGCAATGGGCGACGATGCTGTGCGGACCCTATGGTCTGTCGACGAGGTCTATTTGAACACCGCGCTCGATGCGGTGCGAACGCGCCACGGCACGATCGCCGACTATGCGAGAGACGTGCTGGATGTCGACGCGGACCGCCTTGCGAAGATCGAAGCGCGGTTGCTGATCTAGTTCAGTCGCGAAATCGCCTGATCGACCAATGCCTTGTCGGCTGCCGCATCGTGATTGGTCGCGATCAGCTGCGCCGCCGCCGCTGTCGCCGCCTGCGCCGCGCGTGCACGAACCTCGGCGACCGCGGCACGTTCGGCCGCCGCGATCTTGTCTTCCGCCGATTTGGCGCGCCGCCCGATCAGCGCTTCGGCATCGGCCTTGGCCTTGGCGACGATCTGCTTCGCTTCTTCCTGAGCCTGCGCCTTCATCGCTTCGGCCTCGGCGCCCGCATCGCGCGCCTTGGCTTCATATTCGGCCTTGAGCGCTTCGGCCTCAATCCGCAGCCGCTCAGCGGCGTCGAGATTGTGGCGGATACCAGCAATTTTCTTGTCGAGCATTCCTGCGACTATTGCCGGAACCTTCATCCGCAGCATGATCAGGAACACCGCGACCATCGACAGCGCTACCCAGCCGCTGGGATCGATGCCCAGCGCAGTCGGGGTCTGGTGATGATCTTCGGCCGAGACTTCGGTGATCGGAATGGTTGCATGTTGCGACATTTAGAGCACCGCCTTCACGGCCGCTTCGGCCTGACCGGGAGACACTCGCGCACCCGAAACCTTGGCGACAATCGCCTGCGCTGCCTCGATCGCGACGCTTTCGAGGCTGCTCATCGCCTCGTCACGCGCCTTGACGAGCGCGGCGTCCGCCTCGGCCGCCTTGGAGGCGAGATCGGCGTCGGCCTTGGCCAGCCGGTTCTCGGCATCCTTGGCCGCATCGGCCTTGGCCGCAGCCGCAACCGCCTGCGCCTGCGCGCGCCCTTCAGCCTGCGCCGTACGCCACGCTTCCTCGGTCCGGTCGGCCTCGGCGCGAGCACGCTCGGCCGCCGCGATATCGTCGGCGATCTTGCGATCGCGCAGATCGACAGTCGCCTCGATCTTCGGAAGCATGCCCTTGCCGATGCCGAAATAGATCACGGCCAGCACGATCGCGAGCCAGAACCATTGCGACTGATAGACGAGGAGAAGCTGATTGATTTGAGGCATTGCCGCACCCTTCGTCATCCCCGCGAAGGCGGGAACCCATTAGCACTATCCTGAGCGGTCGAGGCTAAAGGGTCCCTGCCTTCGCAGGGATGACGATTAGTTGTTAAACCGCGTAAAGGATGATCATCGCGACGGCGAAGGCGATCAGGCCCAGCAGTTCCGCTGCGGCGAAGCCGATGAACAGGCGACCTTGCTGACCGTCTGCGGCCGCCGGGTTGCGGAGCGCGCCCTGAAGGAACGAGCCGAACACGTTGCCCACACCGGTGGCGGCAACGCCGACGCCGATCGCGGCGAGGCCCGCACCGATAACCTTGGCTGCTTCGAGATCCATTTGATTAGCTCCTGTAGAATTCGTTGGGGTTGAAAGACGCCTAGTGAAGATGTTCGGCGTCGTTGATGTAGAGAGAGGTCAGCAGCGCGAAGACGTAAGCCTGGATCGCGCACACCAGCAGTTCCAATGCCGAAACCCCGGTGATGAAAACGAAGCTCAGCGCTGAGATCGCGTAGCCCGCGCCGCCTGCGTTGATGCCCTGGACGATGAAATATCCGAACACCTTGATCAGGATGTGGCCCGCGATCATCGCCACGAACAGTCGCAGCGCCAGGCTGAAGGGACGGACGAGAAACGACACCAGCTCGATCACGAAGATCAGCGGCAGCAGAGGCAGCGGGGTGCCGTGCGGAATGAACAGGCTGAAGAATTTGAAGCCGTGCTTCCAGAAGCCGACCAGCAGCACAATCGAGAAGCTGATCACCGCAAGCACGCCGGTAACGGTGAACTGGCTGGTGACGGTGAAGGGGTGCGCAACGGGGATGATCCCGAACGGCATCATGCCCATCAGGTTGGCGAAGAGAATGAAGATGAAGACGGTGAAGACCCAGGGCGTATACTTGCGCCCCTCCGGCCCGATATTGGTCTGCATCATATCCGAGATGAAGCCGGTCACGCTTTCGACCGCGGCCTGCCAGCGCCCGGGCACAAGCTCACGCTTCATGCCGCCCATCATGAACAGCCAGATCGCACCGAGTACGATCAGCATCCACAACGCCGAATTGGTGAAGGCGAACGGAGAGCCGAGATCGCCGCCGAGCGCGTCGATCTGGAACTGGTGCATCGGATCGATCTTGACTTCGCCTTCGGCGGCCATGTCCCTACTTCACCTTCTCTTTCGAAATCCGAACCACCTGGCTGATCGCCGCGCCGAACCCCAAGAACAGCATCACGATCGTGAACAGCGGCATCGTTTCGGCCCAGCTGTCGATCAGCCAGCCGATCAGCGCCGCGCCCAGTGGCGCCCCCAAAAGTGCGGAAAGAACACGCTGGCCCTGTGCGCTGCCCTTGCCGGTGAGGACGGGCTGATCAGCAGGACGCGTTCTTTGCTCTTCGGCGCGCCTGACCTCCGCAAGCCGCGCATCGATCGACGCCAGCCGAGGGTCTTCGCCACCAATGGGGGCCTTGTCCGAATCGTCCGCAGCCATGTCAGTTCGTCACCTTAGGACAAGGGAAAACCGCCATGAAAACGGGCGACCCCGCCAAGGCGAGGCCCCCTTAGGAAGCGCGTGGCGGAGTGTCAACATGCGCGTTGTGCACTGCGGCAATTGCGTGAGCTCGCGCATCGGCTATGACGATGCGAAGCGATACGGAGCCTGTCATGACCGCGATCAACGCCAACGGCATCACTATCGAATATGAAACCATGGGCGATGCCGCGAACCCCACTGTCCTGCTCGTTATGGGGCTCGGCGCACAGCTGACGCTTTGGCCGGTAGAATTGTGCGAGGCGCTGGTGGCGCGCGGCTTTCATGTCATTCGCTACGACAATCGCGATATCGGGCTTTCTACCAAGTTCGAAGCGCGGGGCGTGCCAGACATGGGCCAGCTTATGATGAAGCTGATGAGCGGCCAGAAGCCCGAACTCGATTACACGCTCGACGATATGGCGGCCGACGGCGTGGCCCTGCTAGACGGCTTGGGCGTCGAACGCGCTCATATCGTCGGCGCCTCGATGGGGGGGATGATCGCGCAGCTCATCGCCGCCGATTATCCTGAAAAGACGCTGTCTCTGACCTCGATCATGTCGACCACCGGCAACCCCGCCATCCCGCCCGCCAAACCCGAAGCGATGGCGGTGCTGACAGGACGCCCGCTGACCGGCAATGCCAACGAGATCGTCGAATATGCGGTCAAGGCCGCGCGCACCATCGGCAGCCCTGCTTACCCCGCCGCGGAGGAGCGATTGCGCGCCCGCGCCCGCTTCGATTTCGATCGCAGTTTCTCGCCCGCTGGCGCCGCGCGGCAGATGGCGGCGGTGCTGGCGAACGGCGACCGCCGCGAAAAGCTCGGCCGCATCATGGCGCCGACCCTCGTCGTCCACGGCGACGCCGATCCGCTTGTCCCCGTCGAAGGCGGCAAGGATACTCACGAGGCGATCGTAGGTTCGGAACTGCTCATCATCCCCGGCATGGGCCACGATCTGCCGCTCGAATTGGTTGATACCATCGCCGACGCGATCGCCGGCGTTGCGGCAAGAGCGGCTGTCGGAGCCTAATTGGCGACCTCACAGCCATCGACGCGTTCGAAACGTCCACCGCTGCCGTCGTGACGTCCAGGACCCGACAAGATGGAGATTAGGACTGAAAGGCTTCGGCTGAGACCCGCCTCGCGCAACGACGTCTCGGCCTTTCACAGCATTCTAAGCAACGACGCGGCAATGGCGTTTTGGTCGACGCGGCCTCACAAAGACATCGCCGAGACTCAGGCGTGGATCGAGCAGATGATTGCCATCAAACCTGACGAAGGCGAAGATTTTGTCGTCGAAGTTGATGGTCGCGCAATCGGCAAGGCGGGGCTTTATCGGTTTCCCGAGGTCGGTTTCATTCTTCACCCCGAAGCCTGGGGACAGGGATATGCAAGGGAAGCGCTTGAACCGATCCTGGATCGCGCCTTTGCAGTGCACCGCCTGCCTCATGTAGCGGCGGATGTGGATCCCCGAAACGAGGCGTCGCTCCGTCTTCTGGGAAAACTTGGTTTCAAGGAGGTTGGTCGTGCGGACAACACGTGGAATATCGGCGGAGTTTGGTGCGATAGCGTATATCTCAGTCTCGAACGCCCGCAGGCTTTCTAACGCTGAAACGGCAATGAAGCCCCAGCGCTAATTTCGCACCAGACCCGTGTCGGAAAACCGCACGACTTCGTCGGGTGGGCTTGTCGCATCTGCGAGGTCGCGCTGCCAAATGCCGACATCATGCCACTGGCCGTTCTTGAAGGCGACCTCTCGCACCTGCCCCGCGCGGCGGAAGCCGCTCGCTTCATAAAGCTGGATCAGCTTGTCGTTGGGCGTGGTCAGCGTGACGATCGCCTGGGTGAAATTCTGGCGGGTCAGCGTAGCGGTCAGCGCCGCCATCAGCCCGCGCCGCAGCCCCTGCCCTTCCAGATCCGCGCCTGCGTACACCGCAACCTCGGCGGTGAAACGATAGGCGGGCCCGACGCGATAGGGTTTGGCAAAGGCATAGCCCAGCACCACGTCCGATCCAGGTTGGACCGCGACGATCCAGGGATAGAGGCCGTCATGCGCCGTTATCCGCGCCTTCATCTCGCGCGTGCCGGGCACCTTTTCCTCAAAGGAAACGGCGTTGGTGACGACATAGGGCGCGTAGATATGCGCAATATCGTCGGCATCTGCTGGGGTGGCGGCGCGCAGTTCGATCATCCGAATATCCTGTCGAAAATGGAGAGCAGTCGCGAGCGCGCGGGCACCGCGGCGGGCGGCGGTGGGCATGCAAGGCAGCGTGCCTGCACGACCGGGCCCGACATCACCGCCATCGCGTCGCGGATCTCGGCTGCAATCCGGCCTTCGCGCGCGCGCACCAGTGATGCGATAGCGCCCGGCGAGGGACGTTGCGCCTCGACCCCAACGCCCTTGAGCAGCCAGGTGAGGAAATCGGGCTGCTCTTCGATCCAGACGCGTCGCACATCATCGGCGTCGATCTTGGCACGCTTCGCCGCTTCGGCGACCGCCTCATCGAGCGAGCCGAAGGCATCGACCAGCCCCAATTGGCGCGCGCTGCCGCCATCCCAGACCCGCCCCTGCGCGATCTCGTCGGCTCGCGCCGGAGTCATGCCCCGCTTGGCCGCGACCAGATTGACGAAGCGACGATAGGTGCTTTCGATGCCCGCCTGGATCAGCCGGTCAAGCTCGGGCGTGGTCCCTGCCAGGATATCGGGCTGGCCCGATAGCGGCGTCGTCCGCACCCCGTCGCTGGTCACGCCATATTGCGCAAGCGTGCGCTCGAAGGTCGGGATGATGCCGAAAACGCCGATCGACCCGGTGACGGTTGCAGGCTCGGCGAAAACGCGGTCGCCCCCCAGCGCCACCCAATAGCCGCCCGACGCCGCGATATTGCCGAGCGAGACGACTACCGGCTTTCCGCGCGCCCTGACGGTATCGAGCGCGGCGCGCATCTTTTCGGCCGCCAGCGCCGATCCGCCGCCCGAATCGACGCGAACGACCAGCGCCTTGATGCCGTCATCGCTTGCCGCGCGGTGGATCAGCCGCTCGATCGTATCGCCGCCGGCGCTCCCGCCCGGTGCTTCGCCGTCGACGATATTCCCCGCGATCGTGACGATGCCGACGCTCCCGCCGCCCACCCCTACAGGGTTGACGGCAAGATAGCCGTCCAGATCGCTTCGGTTGAAATCGGCGGGGCCAAGATTGGCATTGCTGCCGGTTAACGTCGCAATCCGCCTTGCGAACGCTGTCTCATCGCCCAGCTTGTCGACGAGGCCGAGCCTGAGCGATGTGTTTGCGAGATCGCCGTCGGTCGCCGCCGCCGCGGGGTCGGCAAGAATGGCGGCGAAGTTCGCCTTGGGGCGCGCCTTTCCGACATGCGCCTGCCAATCGCTCCACAGCGCGTCGGCAAGAGCCTGCTGCGCCGCGCGCGCCTCATCCGATTGTCCAGCAAGCGTGTAAGGCTCGACGAAGGATTTGAATTTTCCGACGCGATAGACATGGATGTTGACGCCCAGCCGGTCGAACAGTCCTTTATAATAAAGCTGGTTCCCGCCGGGCCCGGCGAAAGCGACGCTGCCCATCGGATTCAGCCAGATTTCACTGGCATGCGCGGCGAGCAGATAGCCGTCGTCGCTATAGCCGGTCGCGTAGGCGAGCACGGGCTTGTTCGCCGCGCGTACACGATCGAGCGCTTCGGCGACATCCTGAAGCACCACCTGCCCGCCTCCCAGAAACCCATCCAGGTTGAGCACGACCGCTTTGATGCCGTCGTCCTTGGCCGCGGTATCGAGGGCGTGGATAACGTCGCGCGCTCGATACTGGCCGAATTGCGCGACCCCGCCAGCGAGCAGAGCCAGCGGATCGCTCTCTTCGGGCTGTTCGACGATCACCCCGTCGAGATCGAGCAGCAACGCCCCGCCGCGCGCATCGCCGGGGTTGGGCGATATCGAAAGCAGGGTGAAGCAGGCGCCGAAGAAGAGGAGCAGGAAAAGCAAAGCCAGCGCGTCTTTGACGCCGACAAGCACGCGCCACGCGCCGCGAAAAAAAGTCATGCGAAACCTGTGGAAATCATCGCTCCGCGCTTAGGCGAGGCGCGCCGGACTGGCAATCCGAACGGCCACTGGCGGGCACTCGCATGATCGGCTAACCTGATCGGCTGTGTCCGACATTGCAGCCTTGCCAGCGATCGCCCGCGCGGGCGGAACGCCCTGGCGCGACGAGATTCGCGCGACGCTGGCGCTTGCCTGGCCGCTGATTCTCTCGAACCTCACCATGTCGCTGATCCAGGCAACCGACGTCATGCTGATGGGGTGGCTCGGGCCGCACGAGCTTGCCGCCTCTGCGCTCGGCGTCAATCTGGCGATGTCGCTGACGCTGCTATGCCTGGGCCTCGTCATCGCCGCCGCGCCGATCATGGCGGCCGATCTCGGCAGGCGTTCGAACGCGGTGCGCGAGGTGCGGCGCACCTTCCGGCAATCCTGCTGGGTGGTCGGGGCGATCATCGGGCCGGTCTGGCTGGTGATGTGGAACACCGAAAGCGTCCTGCTGATGCTCGGCCAGCAGCCCGATCTCGCCGCAACCGCTCAGGTTTTCATGCGCGCTTACATGTGGGGCACCCTGCCCTTCTTGCTCTTCCAGGCGCTTCGCGGCTTCATTTCGGCGCTCGAGCGGCCGTTCTGGATCTTCGCGATCAGCGCCGGCGGTGTCGTCCTCAACGCACTGCTCGGCTGGGCGCTGATTTTCGGAAAATGGGGCTTGCCAGCACTCGGTATCGCCGGGGGCGGGATCACGACTTCGATCGTCTGGACGCTGATGGTGATCGCGCTTGGCATCGTCGTCGCTCGCGAGCGGGCGTTTCGGCGTTTTCACCTGTTCGGCAATTGGTGGCGCGCGGATTGGCCGCGCTTCCGGCACATCGTCCGCATCGGCGGTCCGGTTTCGCTGACCCTTTGGTCCGAAGCTTCGGTCTTCGCCGCCGCCGTTGCGCTGATGGGCCTGATCAGCGCCGAATCGGTCGCGGCGCACGCGGTCGCGCTGCAGCTCGCAGCGCTGACCTTCATGGTTCCGATGGGAATCGCACAGGCGGCGACGGTTCGCGTCGGTCTCGGCTATGGCGCGCAGGATCGTGAGGCAGTTACGCGCGCCGGCTGGACGGCCTTCTTGCTCGGCACCGGCTTCATGAGCGCTATGGCGATCGTGCTGTGGAGCTTCCCGCGCGAATTGATCGGCATTTTCCTCGATTCGACACCCGCAAATCTCGCGGTGATCGATCTGGCCGCATCCTTCCTGATCGTCGCCGCCGCGTTTCAGCTCTTCGATGGCGCGCAGGTCGTCGTGCTCGGAATGCTGCGCGGGCTTCAGGATACGCGTTGGCCGATGGTCTTCGCTCTGTTCGGCTATTGGGGCGTCGGGCTTGGCCTCGGCGCGACGCTTGCGTTCGGCCTGGGATGGCAGGGTGTCGGGGTCTGGATCGGACTTGCCGGCGGCCTCGCGGTCGTCAGCGCGCTCATGCTCTGGCGCTGGTCGCGACGCGTCGAACTCGGCTTGCTCCAGACTTAGATCGATAGCCGGTAGCCGACGGTGAACCGCCAATCGTCGCGCGCGCCTGGGAACGGCCGGTCGAGCGACTTCGCGGCTTCGAGATCGAGCTCTGCCTTATCGGTATAGCGCAGCCGCACCCCGCCGCCCGCCGAGGCGAGCGAGAAATCGGCGGGCGCAAAGCCGGGGCGTCCGGTCAACCGCAGCTTGGCGGTGTCGGCAAAGCCGTAAAGCTCGCTCGTCTTGAAGCGTTCGGCCGCGATCGGCGTCCAGGCCAGCTCGAGCGATCCGGCAACGCCGCGATCAGCGCTGAGCACACCGCTATCGAAGGCGCGCCCGAAATCGGGGCCGCCAACCGCGAAGCGCTCGGTCGCGGGCAGCGCGTCGCGGCTATACTGCCCACTGGCCCGCGCTCGCGCGAAGAACCGCTTACCGATCTGCTGCGCTGCGCCGAGATCGAGATTGACCTTGGCGAACTCTTCCTCGCCCGAAAGCGGATCGACCCGCGCGCCCAGGCCGCCGAGACCCTTGCTCAAGGTCATCGCACCCTCGATCGAACGCTTCTCGCTGCGCAATGATGCGCTCGTCCCTGCGCGCGCGGTCCGCACCCGTTCCGAGGCAATGACGTTCCCGAACGCCGCGCTGTCGCTGTTGACGCCGTCGAGGCTCGCCGAAATAAGCCAGTCGCGCTTGTAGCCGCGAACAATCGGATAGCTCACCCCGACGTTCGCTGACTTGGCATCGCCGTCGATCCCCAGCCGCCGTACGCGCGTGCGCAGATAGCTCGCGCCTGCGCTGGCGTTGAGGCCGCTATCGCCGAGATAGGCGCGGTAGCCCCCCGCCGCGTAAAGAAAATTGCGGAAATTGCCCGAGGCTGCACCCGTCAGCGACAATTCGTCGCCCTGACCGCCGATACCGAAGAATTTGAGGCTGGCGTCGAATTGGCCTTCGCCGACCAGCGCAGTGCTACGACTGGTATAGCCGCCGGTGAATTTGCGCTTTTTCTGCCGCGGCACCATCCCAATCGCCAGCGCGCCATCGTCACCCGCGCTCGCCGCCGAAAGATCGAAATCGAAACCCGGAATGTCGCGCATCAGCGAGATCTGCCGCTCGAAGCGCGTCCGCGACAGGGGCCTGACGCCGATCAAATTTTCGACCAGCCTGCGCGCACGCGGATGCTCGCCATTTTTCGGATCATCGATCGCCGTCGCCGCGACATAGCCTTCGACGATCTCGACGCGCACGACGCCCTGGGCGAAGCTCTGTTCGCCGATTGCGACCGTGTAGAAGGCGATGTCGCTCTTGGCGTAAGCGTCGGACAGCGCCTTGGCGAGCGCTTCGAGTGTCGCTTTATCCGCCTTGCGACCGACGAAGGCGCGTGCCGCATCGGCCACGCGGGCCGGCGCCTTTTCGCCTTTGAAGACGATCGCCGCAATGCTCGTTTGGGGGGCTTCCGCCACCACCGCAAACTTGGCGCGGCGCGGGCCCTTGATGGCCTTTGGCGCGACAGCGGGTGAGCGGTCTAGACGCCCGCGATCGATGATCAGCGGAGTCGGTTGTGCGGCGGCCGCAGCCAGCCACATCAAGGTCGCAGACATTGATTATCCCCTCTTTGCATCGGCGCACGCCGGAGGCCGGTTTGCCCGGCTCTCCGGCAAGCACTCCCAGGCTCAGTTCGGCCCGCCGATCCGGACAACCTTGCGGACGGTGCCGCCGACCGCTGCGTTGACGCCGGGGAGTAGACCGGCGCCGGGGGTCGAGGCCGATCCCGACGCTGCCCCGGTGAGCCCGCCGGTAATGCCGGTCGGAAGCGCCGAACCGACATTGCTCAGGGTCGAGCCCACCGCGCCCGTCAGCCCGCTTGCCCCGCCGGTCGGGGAAAGCACGTTGAGCGCACCTGCCGAGCTGGGCTTGGTGACGTCAACGACGGCCAGGCTGTTGCCCGCTAGCGCGCCCGCGGTGACGAGGCTGCCGGTGACCGGCGTGCGCGTCAGCAGATTGACGCCGACCAGAGATTGGCCGCTCGAAACGCCAACCAGCGAGCGGTTGGCGATGCCGAGCGAGACCACGCGGCCGATCGCATTGTTGGCGCCGCCGACCAGAACGGTGCGACCGTTGCCGATATCGACCAGCGATTGACCGGTCGCAGTCAGCAAGCGTGTGACCTTGCCCGTGACGGGAGCGGTAACGGGCGCGAGCCCATTGACCTTGCCGGTGACCGCATCCTGCTTTTGCGCGACGCCGAGCACGACATTACCCGCAGTGATCAGCACCTTGCCGAGCGCGTCGGACTGTCCGGTTTGCGAGCCCCCGGTGCCGCTGCCCGATCCGGAGCCCGAGCCGCTGCCGTTCGAACCGGTTCCCGATCCGTTGCCGTCCATCGGCTCCATCGCCTCGGGATCGCCGGTCTGCGCGGCAGCCGACTGATCGCCGACGCTTGCAACGCGATAGGAGGAACTTCCCTCACAGCCCGCGACCAATGCACCTGCCGCAATCACTGTCGCAAGGCCGGAAGCGCCTTTCATGAACCCCTTCATATCCGATACTCCTCTACGGCCGCCTTTTTGCGGTCGAATTGGAAACGGATAAATGCGACACTTTGTTGCTAAAAATTG
>CBDUBW010000057.1:0-12965 GCA_965365485.1 uncultured Aquisediminimonas sp. | reverse complement strand
TGGGTCAGACGCAGGACATGATGAACGAAGTCTACCCGAAATGGGTCGAAGCCCATGGCGTGATGATGATCACGCCGGTTCACTGGTACAGCCCGACATCGCCCGTCAAATTGATGATGGACCGAATGGTTTGCGCCGACGGCGGCAACCCGGACCCCACTCTCACCGGCGGCAAGGATGCCGTCAAGGCGAAGCGCGAGGAGCTGAAAGGTTGGCACTATCCGCGTCATCTGGCCGGTCGGCTATTCTCGGTGGTCGTCCACGGCGATGTCGAAGGCGCCGAGAATGTCCGGCGAGCGCTGACCGACTGGATGCGCTTCATGCATATGGAATCGGCCGGAGCCGAAGCAGAGCTCGACCGCTATATCGGCTATTGGAAACCCTATGCGACCAGCCATCAGGAACTCGATGCGGACGAAGCCATTCAGCAAGAGGTGCAGAACGCCGCGCGGACGCTGGTCGAGGCGCTGCGAAACCGGCGGGACGGCCGGATGTTGCAGGCGGGACAGGGCGTCCGCGATCCAAGGCCGAAATGAAGCTCATCGGCGTCCTCGGCGGAACGAGTTGGCCTTCGACCATCCTCCCCTACCGAATGCTGAACCTTGAGGTCGAGGCGAGGCTGGGGGCCGGCCATTCGGCGCGGATCGCGCTCTACAGCATCGATTACCACGCCATCCGCAGCTGCTACACGCGCGACTGGGGCGAGATACCGGCATTGTTGAGCCGCGAGATCGCGACCTTGCTGTCATTCCGGCCCGATTGCTGGATGATCGCCAACAACACGCTTCACAAGATTTACGATCTGATCCGGCCGACGCTCCCTGTGCGCCCGCCCTTCTTTCACGCGATCGAGCTCGTGCGCGCCGAACTGCTGAAGCGCGGGGTCTCCAAGGCGCTGCTTCTCGGCACGCGCTTCACCATGGAAGGCGGCTATTACGCCGATCCGTTGCGCGCGGCGGGTATAGAGATCGAGATCCCCGGGGACGAGGATCGAGAGCGCGTCCAGACGATCCAGACCCGCCTCGCGGATGGCGAACTCGATACGGCGTTCGCAGATTATTTCGAAACCCTGATCGCGTGTCACGCCGCGCTAGGCTGCGAGGCAGTGATCCTCGGCTGCACCGAACTGCCGCTGGCGATCACCGCCGATCGTAGTCCGATCTGGCTGGTCGATCCCTTGCGGCTGCAATGTCACGCCTGTGTCGAGTTCGCGCTCGCGCCTTAGCTTCTGGCGAGGCGGATGCCGCTGAATGCCCAACGCGCCGGCGGCGGGAAAAAATTGCGATAGGTGACGCGGCAATGATCGTCCGGCGTCGCGATTGATCCGCCGCGCAGAACCATCTGGTTGATCATGAACTTGCCGTTATATTCGCCGACTGCGCCCGCGGCGGGCGTGAAGCCTGGATAGGCTGTGTAAGGCGACGCCGTCCACTGCCAGGCATGGTCGTAGAGCTGCGACAGCGGCAGCCGCGTCGCCGCGATCTCCCATTCGGCTTCTGTCGGCAACCGCGCTCCCGCCCATCGCGAATAAGCGTCCGCTTCATAATAGCTGACATGGAGGACGGGCTCGTCAGGATCTAACTCAACGCGTCCGCGAAGCGAAAAACGCGTCCAGCAGCCATCGTCGTCGCGCCAGTAAAGCGGAGCGATCCAGCTTTCGGCCTCGACCGTCGCCCAGCCGTCGGACAGCCAGAGCTCCGGTCGGCGATACCCGCCATCGTCGATGAAGGCGAGATACTCGCCACAGGTGACCAGCGAAGATGCTATCGAGAAAGGTTCGAGCCAGACGCGGTGGCGCGGCGCTTCGTTATCGAACGCGAAGCCCTCTCCGCCGTGACCGATTTCGTACAAACCGCCGGGCATGTCTTGCCATTGCAATGTCGACGGCTTGATCGCTCCAGCGCCAGGGGCCGCCGGTCGATAGGCTGGATCGAGCGGATTACGGGACAGGACATGCTGGATGTCCATCAAGATCAGTTCCTGATGCTGCTGCTCGTGCTGGCAGCCAAGTGTGACAAGCGCCGACCATTCGCGTTCGTCGACGCAGTCCGTCAACTTCGTCATCGCCGCATCGACATGCGCACGATATGCGTAAACACGGTCGAGCGATGGACGCGAGATCAACCCGCGTTCCGCGCGCGGATGGCGATCGCCGACGCCGACATAGTAGGAATTGAATAGCACTGCGAAATCGGAATCGAAAGATTCGTAGCCTGGAAGCATCGGCTTGAGCAGAAACGTTTCGAAGAACCAGCTTGTGTGCGCCAGGTGCCATTTGGCCGGACTGACGTCGGGCATGGACTGAACCTGCGCGTCTTCAGGCGAGAGTTCCGCAGTGAGGCTCTCGGTCGCGGCGCGGACCGCGTGGAAGCGATCAGCGATGGTCGATGCGGGAATGGGGGCGGCAACCGCGCTCATAAAGGCGATTCTACATTATCAGCTGTCCAGACGTGAAGCATGAACATCGCTTCAGTATCGGTCCACATGGCGAGCGGGCTCCAGCCCGATGCGCGAGCGAGGAAGCGCGCCTCATCGAACGTATATTTGTAACTGTTTTCGGTATGGATGGTCTCCTCGCTGCACATCGCGAAGCGCCGGCCTGCGACGCTGAACGTCACGTCGCGCGTGGCGGCCAGATGCATTTCGATCCTGCCGAGCGCATCATGCCAGACGACGCGATGCTCGAACGCGTCCACGGGAATGTCGCCGTCAAGCTCGCGATTGATCCTGACGAGCAGATTGAGATTGAACGCCGCAGTCACGCCCGCCGCGTCGTCATAGGCAGCTTCGAGCAGCCGCGGATTCTTACGCGTGTCGATGCCGATCATCAGCAAGGCCTTATCGCCCAGCGTGGTGCGAAACGAGCGCAGCAAATCGACCGCTTCACGATGAGAGAAATTGCCGACCGTCGACCCCGGAAAGAAGCCAACTAGCGGACCTGAAAGCGAAGGCAGCGAAAGCGGCTGCGTGAAATCGCCTGCCAGTGCGGAAATTTCGAGCATCGGTCTGGCAAGCGCCAGCCGGGCAACCGATTCTTCGAGAAAGTCCTTCGAAATATCGATCGGCACATAGCGTTTTGCATCGATCGCATCGAGCAGGAGCGGCGTCTTGATTGCCGAGCCCGCACCGAACTCAACGACCGTGGCATCTTGGCCGACAAGCCGCGCAAAATCGCCGCCATGGTCTCGCAACAGCGCGGTTTCCGTGCGCGTGGGATAATATTCGGGCAACTGCGTGATCTGCTCGAACAGTTCGGACCCGCGCAGATCGTAAAAATATCGCGCCGGGATCGATTTTCGTGACTGGCCAAGGCCCCGAATGACGGCGCGGCCGAAATCGCTGAGTTCGATCGTAACGCTGTCGGTCATGTCCACCACTCTATCTGAGCTTCCCTTAGGCCAGCGCGCCGGCTTCTTAGCGCGGTCATTTGGGCATCCCCGGATAGGGTCGGTCAGCGAGTAGGGCGGCAAGGTGGGCAGCGTTCGACGCCGCCATTGCCGCGCTTTCCGCGACCTTGTCAGGAATTTGCTTCAGATCTTTGAAATCGACCTTGCCCATCGCCTCGCCGACCCAATAGGCAACCGATGAAGCCGGGATCGTCCAGCCGGTATCGGCAAGCGCCTGATAGGTATCGGCGCAAACACTGTGTGCGCCGTCTTCGTTGCCGACGACGGCGAGCAGGGCGACCTTCGAAAAGCTAGGCATTCGCCCCTGATCGTCGGTTTCGCCGAGGAATGCGTCCATCCGTTCAAGCACGCGCTTGGCCACACTCGACATTTGCCCGAGCCAGATCGGCGTCGCGAACAGCAGGATGTCGTGTTCGAGAATGCGGGCGCGAATGTCGGGCCAGGCGTCGCCCTCGCCCTCGTCCGACGTGACCCCCGGCTTGATGTCATGATCGGCAACACGGATCGTTTCGCTCAGGCTGACGCCATGCTTGTCAAGTTCGGCGGCCAGCACCTCGATCATTCTATCGGTCGACGACACCTCGCCGCCTGAACGTTTGAGTGTACAGTTTAAGGCAATCGCGCGCGCCAAGCTGGCCTCCCCGGATCAGATGATACAGGGAACCCGGGGCGAGCAATTTTGGTTCCAGCAATGGGAGCGCAAACGATCGACAGCAAAAATCCTCAAATGTCGCGCACCTCGATGACGATCGCGGCGTTTTCGACCGTCGTCGAGTGGTATGATTTCACGCTCTACCTCTACCTGACGACAGTACTGGCGCGCGTCTTTTTCGAAGGCGGCGAGGTTTCGGTGCTGACGACGCTCGCCGGCTTCGCGATCGCATATCTAATGCGTCCGGTCGGCGCGATCGTGTTCGGCCATATCGGTGATCGCTATGGGCGACGCCGAACGATGCTCGCCTCGATGTCGCTGATGACCGCGGCGATGCTGGCGACTGCTTTGCTGCCGAGTTACGAGCAATTGGGTTGGGTCGCCGGGGCACTCTTGCTCCTCATTCGATGCGTGATGGGGTTTTCGGTCGGCGGCGAATATACCGCAGTCGTCGCCTATTTGCTTGAGGGCGCGCCTGAGAAAAAGCGGGGATTGGTCACTTCGCTCGCTGCCGCCGCAAGCGAGGTCGGTGCTTTGCTCGCGGCCGGGATTGCCGCGTTGACGGTCGCCACGCTCAGCGACGAAGCGCTGATGTCGTGGGGATGGCGTATCCCGTTCTTGTTCGGCGCGCTGCTGGCGGGCAGCGTGCTAATTGCCCGAGCAAATATGGCTGAGACGCCCGAGTTCGAACGCCAGCGCGGGGCCGGGACGATACCGGCGCAACCCTTGCTCTTCGCGCTCCGCAATCACCGCCGCGGCATTGTGGTGGGGTTTGCAATTTCGGCGCTCGGCTCGATCACCTATTATGTCGGCATCACTTATGTGCCGGTGTTTCTCACATCGGTGAAGGTCATGAGCGAGGCGGACGGGCTATGGTTGGCGACGCTGGCCGCGCTCGTGGTGATTCTTGTCACTCCGCTTTTCGGCCATCTCTCCGACCGCATCGGACGCAAACCGGTGCTGATCGGCTTGGCGATAGCCAGCGCCGCCTTGCCGGTCCTGCTTTTCAGCGCTCTCGCCGAGGCGTCCTATATGATCGCGGCGTTCGGGGCTGTCGTGCTTGCGGTGTTGGCGGGGGGCGTCAGCGCAGTCGGAGCGGTCGCGACCGCTGAGCAATTCCCGGGAGAAGGTCGCCTGAGCGGCCTCGCTTTCGGCGCGACCACGGCCACTGCCATTTTTGGTGGGCTCGCGCCTTACGTGGCGCAGGTGCTGCTGATCCGCAGCGGCTGGCCGCCCGTCCCGGGCATGATGATCGCGCTCGTCGCGGTCGCGCTGCTTCCGGTTCTGCTCACTGTCAAAGAGACCGCACCGCGAGTTGCGGCCCGCGGCCGCTGAGCTTCGGATCGTGACGATCCTGTCGGTATCGCCTAAGCCTAGCCGGTCTGCTCGTACATCGGCATTCGACTACCGCGAGGTGAAAAATCTCAAGCCGGTCGACGGGCAGGCTCACCAGAATTTGATCGAGTTGACTAAGATGGGCCGCCCTCTCCTGCGTCAATTGGCTGTGAACGCCGAACCTGTTGCCATAGAGCCACAGCTCCCAAACAACCGCATTGCCAACTGGCGGTTTTCCCAGATTCGGGGCAGGTGGAGTCAAGCGGGCACGCTGGCTCGCGAGTTGTTGAGCGTTAGATGCCATTGAAGCTGAATTGTCGTTGGCGCGTTGCCCTGCCGATCACGCTGTCGACTCTCGCCGCGCTTTGGCCGCCCGCGGCTCTTCATGCCCAGCGCCAGCCTGATCCCGTCGAGGCGGCGCGTGAGAGCCAGCGCGAATTGATTGAGCAACGCCGTCGTGAGCAGACCGACGCCGCCGAGCCGGCCGCAGAGCAGAGCGGCGACATCATCGCGGACAGCCAGTTCGAGGACGCACTCCCGCCGCTCGACCCCGAGCTTTCACAACCGTTACCTCCGATCGAGGATATCGACGACGTTTCGCTTGGCAGCGAGACGATCGACGCGACAGCGCCCGCGGCTTCGCCGGCCACGCCGGCTTCGAACCAGGCGGCCGCCACGCCGCCCGGCGACCCGTTCGCGACAGATGGTGAACTGGCGGCCCCATTGACGCCGCTGCCGAATTTCGACGTCAACCCGCCCGTGTCGCTCGCCGAAATCGAGGACGAGAAGCCCCCATTGACGCGCTACAGCGTCGAGGTCGAAGGCCTGGATCTGGTCGGGATGGAGGGGCGGTTTCGCGCGCTTTCGGCGCTCGATAACGGTGATGGCGAAGGCGCAAATGGCGCGGTGATCGCGGCGCGTGCCCTAGAGGATGAGGCGCTGGCGCTCCGGATCATGCGTTCCGAAGGCTTTTATGACGGGGTGGTCAGCTCGGTCATCCAGCCGCCTGCGGAAGCAGGAGGGCGCGTCACCGTCACCATCGTCGCCACCCCCGGTGAGCGCTATCAGTTCGATCAGATCGCAGTAGAAGGACCCGAGACCCAGCCTCCCGGCCTCGCCCTCGAAGCGCTCAAGCTGCGCACAGGCGACCCCATCGTCGCGGCGGCGGTCGAGGCCGCGGAGGCCGGCATCAGCCTCCAGCTTCCGCAGCAGGGATACCCCTTCGTCGAGGTCGGCGCGCGCGATATCGTCCTCGACGAGCGTGACTTCTCGGGCGATTATACGCTTCCCGTCGAACCCGGCCCACGCTCCTCGTTCGGGGGATTTTCGACGACCGGCACGCTCGCTTTCGATGCCGAGCATGTCGGTGTGCTGGCGCGGTTCAAGCGCGGCGAACTGTACGACAACCGCAAGGTGGACGATCTGCGCGAAGCGATGGTGGCGACCGGCCTGTTCAATTCGGTTGCGGTGGAGCCGCGCCGGACCGGCCAGCTCGCGGCCGACGGCACCGAGGCTGTCGATCTTCTCGTGACCCAGAATGCCGGCCCCGCGCGCAGGCTGGCAGCGACCGGGGGCTATTCGACCGGGCAGGGTTTCCGGATCGACGGCAGCTGGACGCACCGCAACCTGTTCCCGCCCGAAGGGTCGCTGACGGTCAGCGGCGTTGGCGGCACCCGCGAGCAAGGCCTTTCGGTCGCATTCCGGCGCGCCAATGCGGGGCTTCGCGACCGCACCGTCCTGCTTTCCGCCGCCGCGAACCGCCAAGATTATGATGCTTATGAGGCTCTGACCTTCGGGATCAACGGCCGCATCAGCCGCGATTCGACGCCGATCTGGCAAAAGAAATGGACCTGGTCCTACGGGTTCGAACTGCTGGCGACACGCGAAGATACTTTTCAGCCCGCTCGCGGCGTCCGCGATTTCCAGAATTTCTTCATCGGCGGCCTCAACGGGCAACTCGCCTTCGACAGCTCTGACAGCCTACTCGATCCGACCAAGGGCTACCGCGCGCTGGTCCGGCTCTCGCCGGAAATCGGCCAGACCGAGGGCGATAATTTCCAGTATTTGCGTAGCACCTTGGAGGGCAGCACCTATCTTCCGCTGGGCGACGCCTTCGTTCTCGCCGCGCGCGCGCGCGTCGGCTCGATCGTCAATGCGCCGCGCAATGCGATCGCTCCCTCCCGGCGTCTCTATGGCGGCGGGGGCGGATCGGTGCGAGGCTATGGCTATCAGCGCCTCGGACCGCTTGCCGTCATCCCCAATCCCAAATTCGATCCCACCGATCCCGAGGAGGAGGACGATCCTACCATCCTCACCCCGATCGGCGGGCGGAGCCTGACCGAATTCTCGCTCGAGGCGCGCTACCGGTTCGGAAATTTCGGTGTGGTCGGCTTCGTCGATGCTGGCCAGGCCTATGAATCGAGCGTGCCCAAAGTCTCCGGCTTGAGCTTCGGCGCAGGCATCGGCGGGCGTTATTACACCAATTTCGGGCCGCTTCGGCTCGACATCGCGACGCCGCTCAACCGGCGTCCGGGGGACAGCCGGATCGCCATATACATCTCCATCGGGCAGGCTTTCTGATGGCGACGCATGCCGGCGCGATGGGTTGGCGCATCGCCAAATGGGGGGGCATCGTCCTCGCTGTCCTGGTCGCCATGCTCGCGATCGCAATGCTCGCGCTGAACACCCAGCCGGGGCGTCGGTTTCTAGTTAATCAGCTCGACGGCTTCGAAACCGCCTCGGGGCTGCGCGTCGGCCTCGGCCGCATCGATGGCTCGCTCTACGGCCAGATGACGATCCACGATCTGCGCCTGTACGATCCGAAGGGCGAGTTTGCGCGTGCCCCCCGCATCGATCTCGACTGGCGGCCCTTCAAATTTCTCGCAAGCCATGCCGATATCAAATCGGCATATGCGCGGCTGGTGCGTTTCGAGCGTCTGCCCGAACTGAAGCCGGTTCCGAGCGACCCCGACGCCCCGCTCCTTCCCGACATCGACATCGATATCGGCCGCCTCAAGATCGACCGCCTGCTGCTTGGGCCCACTCTGGGCGGAGGCACGCGCCGCGTCGCGACAGTCGATGCGAATGCGCACATCGCAGACGGGCGCGCGCAACTGACCGCGAACGCCGCGGCGCTGGGACCAAGCGACGGCGATCGCGTGCGTTTGGTGCTCGACGCAGTGCCGGAAGACAATAAGCTCGACATCGAAGCGCGGCTG
Source organism: uncultured Aquisediminimonas sp. (assembly GCA_965365485.1). Classification (GTDB taxonomy): domain Bacteria; phylum Pseudomonadota; class Alphaproteobacteria; order Sphingomonadales; family Sphingomonadaceae; genus Aquisediminimonas. The sequence goes on along the minus strand of CBDUBW010000057.1, from coordinate 4,353 downwards.
CAGGCCCCGAGCGGCGGCATCCTCGCCTCGCTCGCCGGGTTGACCCAGCCGCTGTCCGCGACGCTCACAGGGCGCGGCTCGTGGACGAACTGGCGCGGTGAACTCGACGCGGTACTCGGCGGCGGCCGCCTCGCCGATCTCGAACTCACCGCGAAAAGCGGAACCTTCACGGTTCGCGGCCCGCTGCGCCCGGGCCTTTATCTGCAAGGCCCGGTCGAACGGCTGACCCAGCCGGGCCTGTTCGTCGATCTGGTGACGACGCTCGAGGAACGGCGCGCCGATACGCGTTTTGCGCTGCGTTCCCAGGCGCTCGCCGTGACCGGACAAGGCTTGATCGATTTGGCAGAAAGCCGCTTCGGCAATTTTCAGGTCGATGCGAGGCTGCTGACGCCAGGCGCGATCGCTGACAATCTCAACGGACGCGGTGTGCGCGCGCAGCTGTCGCTCGACGGCGCCTTCGCGCGGCCGACGGTCGCATACAAGGTTTCGGCGGCGAGCCTAGGTTTTGGCACCACGATCATGCAGGATCTTTACGCCGAAGGCCGCGCGACGGTGAACGCAGACCGGATCCTCGTCCCCGTAAACGCGCGGGTCGCGCGCATCATCGGGCTCAACGCCGCCGCCGGCCGGCTGCTCACCAATGTCCGCGCAAGCGGCGAATTCGCGCTTTCGGGTGACACGCTGCTGAGCGACAACATCAAACTCGTCAGTCCCCAGATCGACGCGACCGCGATCGTCGTCGCCGATCTCTCGACCGGCATCTATCGCGGCGCGCTCAAAGGGCGGGTCAACGACTATCTCGTCGATGGCGTCGGGATCTTCAATCTGACGACCGACGTCGATCTGGTGACGACGCCCTCGGGCGGCTTCGGGCTCAGCGGACGTTTTGGTGCGACCACGGTTCGCATCGACAATAGCGGCGCGCGCGATTTCCTCGGCGGCCAGACGGTCATCAGCGGCAATCTCAGCTATGATCCCCAAGGAGTCGCATCGGTCACCAATCTCCGCGTCGTGGCGCCGCTCTTCACGCTTGCTAACGGGCGCGGCTCATTTCGTCCCGATGGGCAAATCGCCTTCACGGGGCGCGGCAATTCACGCCAATATGGCATCATCACCGTCGATGTCAGCGGAACCATCGAAGAGCCGGTCGCAAGGCTGCGGGCGTCGCGGCCCGGCTTCGGCGTCGGCCTGGTCGATCTCGACGCCCGCGTTCGGGGCTCGGCCGGCGGCTATGCCGTCGTCGCCAGCGGCGATACCGATTACGGGCCATTCACCGCCGATCTCCTCGTCCGGGCGGGGCAAGGTCCGCTGACGATCACGATCAACCGCGCGCGTTTCGCGGGAGTCGATCTCGCAGGCCGGGTTCAACAGGCAGCCGCCGGGCCGTTCATCGGGCGGCTGACCGCCAACGGATCGGGCATCAACGGCGTCGTCGCGCTGTCCGCGGTCGGCCAATATCAGCGCGCGGTAGTGAATGCGCGCGCGAACAATGCCCGTGTGCCCGGAAGGGCGGGGCTGACGATCGGCCGTGCGATCGTCGATGCGACGGTCACGCTTTATGCGCAGCCCGAAATCCTGGCCGACGTCCAATTGGCGGCAGTGCGTCAGAATACGCTTTCGATCCGCACCGCGCGCGCCAAGGTCAATTATCGCGGCGGGCGCGGCGTAGCGCAGATCGTCGCGGACGGCAGCAGCGGCCAGCCGTTCCGCATCGCCGCCAATGCGCAACTTTCTCCCGATCTTTACCGGGTCGCGGCGCAAGGTCAGTTCGGCCCCACCGCCTTCCGGCTTGCGCAGCCGGCCACGATTCGCGTCGAGCGCAACGGCTACAGGCTGCTCCCCGTCGCGCTGGTCACGCAACAGGGGCAAGTCCGGCTCGCCGGTCGGTACGGGCCCGGTCTCGAGGCGCAAGCACGCTTCCAGAATTTCGACGTGGCGATCGTCAACAGCTTCGTTCCCGGCATCGGTGTCGGCGGGCGCGCGACCGGCGCTCTCGATTTCGTCCAGAGTTCGAATGCCGCGTTTCCGCGGGCGCAACTCCGCCTTGTCGTCACCAACTTCACGCGATCGAGCGCGGTGACCGTTTCGACCCCGGTGGACATCAGCGCGCAGGGATCGTTGCAGCCCGGAAGCGGCGCGTTGGCCGCGATCATCCGTCGTGGCGGTCAGACGCTCGGGCGCGCCCAAGTCCGGCTCGCCCCGGTTGGCGCCGGGGACTGGACGACCGCGCTGTTCGCCGCGCCGCTGGGTGGTGGAATTCGCTACAATGGCCCAGCCGACGTCTTGTGGAGCCTCGCCGGAATTGCTGATCAGCAGGTGTCGGGACCGATCGGGGTCGCCGCCGATTTTTCGGGACGGCTCAACCAGCCTCGCGTCAACGGCCTCGTCCGCGCCAATCAGCTGACCTATACCAACGAGACCTTCGGCACGCGCGTGCGGCAAATCCGCATGACCGGTCGCTTCAACAATGATCGCTTCGAACTCTCCGAACTCACCGGCCGCGCGGGCGATGGCAATCTGCAGGCGACGGGCAGCATCGGGCTTGCCTCCGCGCAAGGCTTTCCCATCGATATCCGCGCGCAGTTTCGCAACGCCGACCTTGCCGATAGCGACGCCGTTGCGGCGCGTGTGTCGGGCGATCTCCGGATCACCAACTCGGCGAGAACCGGCGGCTTGATCGCGGGGACACTTACGCTTCCCGAAACGCGCTATGCGATCATCCGCCAAGGTTCGGCCGAAGTCTCCGAGCTTAGCGGTGTGCGCCGGAGAGGGACCAGCCGCGCGGTCGCTGCCGAACGCGAAGCCTCCGCCGCCTCGGGCCCGCCCGGTCTGTTCCGGCTCGACCTGCGGGTTCGCGCGCCCGAACGCCTCTACGTCAGCGGCATGGGGTTGGAGAGCGAGTGGTCCGCCGACCTCCGTGTCGGCGGCACCAGCGCCGCGCCCGAAGTCGTCGGCAGCGTCGAACTGGTCCGGGGAACGTACAGCTTCGCGGGCCGCCGTTTCGATCTGGACCGCACGAGTACGATCCGCTTCGCGGGGGGCGCGGTTTCGAATCCGACGTTGAGGATTTCAGCGACCTCCGATATCGAAGGCACCGACGTCACGCTGAACGTCAGCGGCCGTGCGCAGAACCCGCAGATCGCGCTGACGAGTTCGCCGAGCCTGCCGCAGGACGAGCTGCTCAGCCGCATATTGTTCGGCAACAGCATCACGGAGCTCAGCGCCACCCAGGCGATTCAGCTCGCCAGCGCGCTCAACTCACTGCGCGGTTCGGGGGGCGGGCTCAATCCGCTCGGCAAGATCAGATCGGCTACGGGGGTCGACAGGCTGCGCATCCTCGGCGCCGACGAGAATACCGGTCGCGGGACGGCAGTCGCCGCGGGTCAATATATTTCGAACGACATCTATGTCGAAATCATCACCGACACCAAGGGCTTCACCGCAACCCAGCTCGAAATCGCCTTGTCGAAGGCGCTGTCGATCCTCAGCCAGACGGGCGGATCGAACGGCACCGCGGTAAATCTGCGATACTCCAAGGATTATTGAGGCGATCCCTACGCTTGCGCGTTAAGCTAGGATGGAAGACGCCGCCTCGACTGCCGACCTGCCCAGTGATGCGGCGGGTATGGACATGGTTAGGGCTTATGATGATGGCGCGCCCGGCCGCACCGCCCATTCTCCTTGGCAGATGCCCCGCGCGGCCTGGTGGCAGGTTACGAAGCGCGTCTGGGTCGAGATCAACAACGACAATATCGCACTCGTCGCCGCGGGCGTATCCTTTTACACGTTCCTGTCGATCGTTCCGCTCTTGGGATCGACCGTCCTGATCTATGGCCTCGCGGCCGATCCGGCGGACATTAGCGAGATGGTTAGCGACCTTTTCGAGCTTCTACCGCCCGATGTCGCCTCGATCATGTCCACCCAGCTTGTCGACATGGTGCGCACCGCGTCCAGCACCAAGGGCTGGGCCCTGCTGCTGGCGCTGGCGACCGCGATTTTCGGGGCCATGCGCGCGGGCTCCGGCGTAATCATGGCGATGAATGCCGCAAACGAAGAACGTGAAACGCGGAGCTTCATCTGGCTTAACGTCGTGACGTTGTTCTTCACTCTAGCGTTGATCGCCGGAGGCCTGACGCTGCTCATGCTCCTTGCGCTCGGCATCGCCGTGGAGGCTCTGCTCGTCGACTATGGCGAGTTGGCGGTATTTTCGGCGCGCGCGCTCATATGGCTCCTGATCGCAGCCGGTCTGAACATCGGCGTCGCGCTGATCTTCCGCTATGCGCCCGACCGTGCGCCTCCACGCTGGCGCTGGGTCTCGCCGGGTTCGCTGCTGACAACTTTCGGCGGGCTATT
>CBDUBW010000056.1:0-13014 GCA_965365485.1 uncultured Aquisediminimonas sp. | reverse complement strand
GCGCTGGCCTTCGCCAACGCCTTGGATGCTGCCCGGAACGCCGGCTTCTACGACAATCTCTATGGATTGTTCGGCGCGGTCGATCTGATGGAAAGCGGTCAACTCACGCAGACGCTCGCCGGGCTGATGCCGCGGACGACCAGCCTTGCGCAGATCGAAAGCGAAAACCAGAAGTCGATGGTGCTCGGCCTCGTCACCGATCGCCTCTCGATGCTCGGCACCTCGCGCGTTCAGGGGGGCAGCTTCAAGATCGTCGGTGCTCCCGAGACGCTGGGCCTGGCCAACGGGCAGACACAGCTTTCGGGTTCGTCGGCGTCGCAGCTCGGCTTCGCGCAGAGCATCGGCACCAGCCGCAGCTATGGCCAGCTGCCCGAGAATGTCAGCGGCTTCCTTTCGGGCGGTTATGAATTTGGCCGTCCCGGAACCGATGCGGCGGGTTCGAACGGCCAGCGTTCGACCTGGCACATCGCGATGGGCATCGAGATGGAAGCGGCAACCGATCTCACGATCGGTACGGCCTTCGGCTACGTCAACGGCCGCTCGAACGTGACCGGAACCGAAGCCGAAACGCGGACGACCCAAGCCACCGCCTATGGCTCGTACCGGCTTTCGAAGAACGCCTATGTCGCCGGTCTCGCCGCCGTCACGCACACCGATATCGGCGTGCAGCGCGGGGTGAATGCGGGCTTCGGCGCGCTCAACCTGCAAGGCGATACCAGCGCACGCGGTTACGACCTGCAGCTCGAAACCGGCTATAATCTCGGCATCGCCAAGGGCCTGACGCTGACGCCGCGCGCGGCGCTGCGTTACTCGTCCGACGAGATCGACGGCTATCGCGAAAATGGCGGAGAGCTGGCGCTGCTGGTCGACGACCTCAAGGATCAGCGTCTGGAAGGTCGTCTCGGCGTGCGGATGACCGGCGAAACCGCGATCGGACGGACGGGCTGGCGTTTTGCGCCGGAACTGGCGGTCGATCAGGTTCAGCGCATCGGCGGCAATGGCGGTGATCTGACGCTTCGCTTCGCCAACGCGGCCGGCATCCCGATCGTCGTGTCGGGCTTCAGCCGCGACAATAGCTGGACCGACCTCAAGGGCGGCCTGCGGATGACCAACGGCAAGATCTCGTTCGGCGGCGGCGTCGAATCGAGCATCGGCCGCAGCGATTACCGCGACAACCGCGCGGTGGCCGACTTCACACTCCGCTTCTGATTGCTTGCGACCCGGGAAGAGGCCGCTGGGGAAACCCGGCGGCCTTTTTCTTGTGCGAGGCGATTCTCATTTGCCGTGTGATCGCCTAAAGCCTCGCCATGCCCGTCCCCATCGATCAGCTTCGCCCCTTGAGCGGCCAGCCGTGGAAATGGCGCGGGCTGCCCGGCGACGATGACGGGCCAGACAGTCTGATCGACCGGCTGCTGCTCGCGCGCGGATGCACGCCAGAACTACTCGACGCGCACCGCAACCCGACGATCCGCGGCTTCATGCCCGATCCTTCGATCTTCCGTGACATGGACAAGGCTGCGCGCCGCCTCGCCGACGCGGTGACCGCCCAGGAAAAAGTGACTGTCTTCGGCGATTATGACGTCGATGGCGCGACTTCGGCGGCGTTGCTGATCCGTCTGCTTCGCTCGCTCGGCCTGGAAGCGGGCTATTACATTCCCGATCGGCTGATGGAAGGCTACGGCCCGTCGGGCGCTGCACTGGTCAAGCTGGCCGAAGCAGGCTCGACGCTGATCGTTACCGTCGATTGCGGCGCACAGGCCTTCGAAGCGCTCGAAATGGCGAACGCCACGGGTGTCGATACGATCGTCGTCGATCATCACCAATGCGCGAGCGCGCTTCCCAAAGCGCATGCCTTTGTCAATCCCAACCGGCTCGACGAGGACGAGGGCGCGGCGCAGGGACATCTCGCGGCGGTCGGCGTCGCCTGGCTGCTCGGCGCGGCGTTGCTGCGCGAGCTCCGGTCGCGCAACTATTTCGCCAACCGAAGCGCCCCCGATCTGCTCGACCTGCTCGATATCGTCGCGCTCGGCACCGTCGCAGATGTCGCACAGCTCAAAGGGCTCAATCGGGCTTTTGTCGCGCAGGGGCTCAAGGTGATGGCCGGGCGGCGCAATATCGGCCTCGACGCTTTGTTGCGCGTGTCGCGGCTCAAGCGCGCGCCGATTTGCTCCGATCTCGGCTTCGCGCTTGGGCCGCGGATCAATGCCGGCGGGCGCGTCGGCCGCTCCGATCTCGGCGTTCGCCTCCTGACGACCGAAGATCGGCAAGAAGCGGACGCCATCGCCGCCGAACTCGATCAACTCAACAATGAGCGGCGCGCGATCGAGGCAGGCGTTCAGGAAGCGGCGGAGGCGCTCGCCGCGCATCAGGGCAATCGCGCGGTGGCGCTGGTTTCGGCGGTCGGATGGCATCCGGGCGTGATCGGCATCGTCGCCGGGCGGTTGAAGGAAAAGCTGGGCAAGCCCGTCATCGTCATCGCGGTCGATGGCGACAATATCGGCAAGGGCTCCGGGCGCTCGGTCCCGGGCGTCGATCTGGGCGGCGCGGTGCTCGCGGCAAAGGAGCATGGATTGCTGGTCGCGGGCGGCGGCCATGCCATGGCGGCGGGGCTGACGATCGACGCGGCGCGGATCGATGCGCTCGCAGACTTTCTCGATGCGCGGCTGGGCAGCGATTGCGCACGCGCGGGCGAAGGCCGATCATTGATGCTCGATGCGCTGGTTTCGACGGCGGGCGTCTGCCCCGCGCTGGTTGAGGCGCTCGATGGCGGCGGCCCTTATGGCATGGGCTGGCCCGCCCCCCGCGTCGCCGCAGGGCCGATGCGAGTCATCAAGGCCGATATCGTCGGCAAGGATCATGTTCGCGCGATCATGGCGGGCGATGATGGCGCCAGCCTCAAAACGGTGGCCTTCCGCCAGGCCGAAACCACGCTCGGCCAGACGATCCTCTCCGCCCCGCGTGATCGCCGGCTATGGGTCGCGGGACGCGCGAAGATCGACGATTGGGGTTCGCGCCCCGCCGCCGAGCTCCACATCGACGATCTCGCTTGGTGCGATTAAGCCGCGCCCGCCACTAGCGCAGCGCCGCGTCGGCGAGCCTCGCGCAGCCGATCGACCCGGGCGCAACCGGCCGTGGCGCCTTTTTCCCGTCGAACAGCCCGCCGAGCGATTTGCCGATGACCTTGAGCGCGGTCTTGACCGTTGGCTGCTTCTTCGCCGCGACGCCCGCGATCGATATGACAGGGCGGCTGAGCGTGCCCCCGATCCGCACCGGGTCCTCGATCCTGAGCGCGGTGGATTTCGTCGACGCACCGGCAAGCGTGAGCGCGATGGTCTCGCCGTCGAGCCGGATCGCACCGCTGCCGCGCCCCGATGAGACTTCGGTTTCGAGCAACAGTGGGTCGGGCCGCAACACGCCGCTGCGTGACGCGAAGCTGGCGATGACGCAGCGCAGCGGCACCCTCGCATCGCTGTCGCCAAGCGCCTGACCGATCGCGCGGCCGAGATCCTGACCGAGCACGTGCGCGATCGTCTCGTTGATACTGCCGTTTCGCACGACCAGCGCGACGCGTCCGTCCGCGCGTGAAAGCGCCTCACGAATGGTATCGCCGCGGCCGCGCAGCCTGATGCGGCCGCGTACCGGCCCGTCGCCTTGCGCTCCGGTGCCGAACAATTGCGCGAGCGTCGCGCCTTCGAGGCGCGCATCGACGTCGAGCAGCGGCGGTCCGCTGCCCTGCTCGACGCTGACGCTGCCGGACAGCCGCCCCCGCTCCATGCCCGCGACGAGATCGGTCACGGTCAGCGTCTTGCCCTGCAGGTTGAGCGTTCCCGAAAGGCTGCGAAAGACCGAACCGCGCGGAATGATCAGCCGATCGGCGCGCACGCGTAACACGCCGTCGGTGCGCCCGATCTTTGTCAGGTTGATCCGCGTCGGCGGCAGCACGCGCGGGCCAAGCGCGGCCCGCCGCGCCGCCGCGCGGGCCTGCCCCTCGTGCGATGAAAGATCGGCGAATTCGAGCGCGGCGAAGCGGATATCGCCGTCGATCTTGCTCCGCCCGTTCTGCTTGCGAACCACCGCCTTGCCGGTGAGCGGCGATCGGCCGATCCGGCCCTTGAGGCTTTCGATATTCCAGACCGGCCAGTCACGCCGCACAGTCGCGACCAGATCGATGTCCTGCGTCCGGATTAAGCCGGCCTCGATGATGTCGTCGAGATATTCGAGATCGCGGGCGCGGGCCGAAACCTTCGCGCTGAATCGCTTGACCGCGAATACGCCGGCCATCCGTCCCTGCGCATCGAGATCGAGCAGAGGCGAACGCATCTTGAGCGCGAAGGGATAGGGTGCCTGCGGATCGACGCCCGCGATCCGCCCACCCCGAGCGACGATCGTCGCGGGCGCGTCGTGAAACGTCCCCGTGGCTTCGACGCGGAAGCCCTCGCGGGCATTGGCGGCGATCGTCCCCGCGACCGCCAGCGTCCGCCGATCGTCGCGCAAGGTGAAACGGCTGTTCTCGATCACGAGATCGCGCAGATTTGGGCGGCCGCCGCCATCACGGTCGGTCTCATTGTCCGACCAGTTGTTGCGCTTGTCGGCGTTTCGGATCAGGTTGGCGGTCAGCCCTTCGACGCGTAGCGCCTGCGGGGCGCCGTCGCCGAACAGAGCCGACCAGACCGGAATTCGTGCTTCGACGCGACTTACTGTCAGCAGCTTTCCCGGCCCCGCCCAGGCGGGCTGATCGATCGAGAGGTCGCGTATCGCGATCGTCGGGGTGAAGGAGAAGAACGGCCTGCGCTCCAAACTGCCAACGCTGACCTTCGCGCCGATGCCGTCCGACAATCTTTGCGCGGCGATATCGCGCAACAAATTCACCGGGAATGCGCCGATCAACAGAACCAGTAAGAGCAGCGTCGCCGCGATCGCGACCAGCCATCCACGCGCCCGGCCGCGCAAGACTTTGTTAACCATGTTTGGCAGAGAACGCGCCCATGCGGATGCTGCTTACCCTTGCCGCGGCGATTGTCACGCTCAACGGCTGCGTCGCGCCTTCGGGTCCACGGCGTCAGTCGCAGCGCCCGCTGCCCGTCCCCATTGATACGCAAACGCGCCAGTGCCTCGCCGACCTGTCGAGCCTGCGCGCGAAATTCTCCGCGCTGCCCGAGCAGGATTTCGGCAATGGCTGCACGATCAAGGGATCGGTCCAGCTCACCGCGCTGCCAGTGCCTGTCACCAACATCAAGGCGATCCGCTGTCCGCTCGCGCGCGCGGTGGCCCTGTGGGTGCGCGACGATGTTCAGCCGGCTGCGCGGAGGCATTTGGGCGCGAGCGTGACCCAGCTCGACGCGATGGGCGCCTATGCCTGCCGCCGCATCAACGGCGCCGCGACGGGCAAACTGTCCGAACACGCCACCGCCAACGCGATCGACATCGGCGGCTTCAGGCTTTCAGACGGCCGCAGGATCTCGGTGCTGACGGGCTGGAACGGCGTCGCCGAAGACCAGCAATTCCTGCGCGATGTCCGCGCCTCCGCGTGCAAGCGTTTCAAGACCGTGCTCAGCCCCGACTACAACGCCGCCCACTACGATCACCTTCACCTCGACATGGGCCGCGGCCCTTTCTGCCGCTGATCGCTTGGGCTAGGCACGCCCGATGCTCGAGCTTTTCATTTCCGCCTTCGTCACGCTGTTCGTCGTCATCGATCCGCCGGGCTGCGCGCCGATCTTTGCGAGCCTGACCAGCGGCGCGCCGCAATCGGCGCGGCGGACGATGGCGATCCGGTCGATTTTGGTGGCAACCGGCATTCTCATTTTCTTTGCGCTGCTGGGAGAGGATTTGCTCGGTGCCATGGGCATCAGTCTCGATGCTTTCCGCATCGCAGGCGGGATCATGCTGTTCATCATCGCCACCGACATGGTTTTCGAGAAGCGAACTGAACGGCGTTCCAACCGTGCCGAGGACGTGCTCGCGCAGCCGGGCCACGACGACGTCTCGGTTTTCCCGATGGCCATCCCGATGATTGCCGGTCCGGGCTCGATCGCGAGCGTGATGCTGCTGACCGCCAAGGCGCGTGGGCTGGAAGAAACCATGACGGTGCTCGGTGCGTTGGGCGCAGTATTGCTGCTGACGCTGGCCGCACTTCTCGCAGCGGGGCCGCTGATGAGGTTGCTCGGCTACAAGATGGAAGCGATGATCACGCGGTTGCTCGGTGTTGTGCTGGCGGCGCTCGCTGCGCAATACGTCATCGACGGCGCGAAGGCCGCGTTTCTTTAAATCAGGTTTTCAAGCACCGCCAGACAGTCGCGGGCCAGCGCCTTGCAGCGGTCGGGCGACCAAGCACGCTCCGGATCGGGGTTGGAGGCGTGATCCTTGAACGGCATTTCCAGCGTCATCGACACGCAGCCAGGGAAACGGTTGGCGAGTTGATTCGTGGACATTGAGAGATTGGCCTTGCCCGGCGGCGAGATGGGATAGCCGATCTTGGTCTGAAAATCGGGGGTGCGCGCAGCAAGCGCATCCTTGAACGCAGTCAGCTTCGCGCCTTGCGCATCGGTCCAATTGGGAATGCCTTCGAACCCCGCGATGAAGTTGGCAGGGATCGCTTCGTCGCCATGGATATCCATCGCCCAATGCACGCCGCTCGCATCCATGGCATTGCGGACACAGAGCACTTCCGGAGAACGCTCCTTCGACGGCTCGGCCCACTCGCGGTTGAGGTTGACCCCGGCTGCGTTGGTGCGCAGGTGGCCGCGCCTGCTGCCGTCCGGATTCATGTTTGGAATAACGTGGAGCGTGGCCTTGGCGCGCAACGCCTTCGCGGCGGCTTCACTCGAAACGAGCCAGTCGAGCGCGCCCTCCATCCACCACTCGGCCATGCTCTCACCAGGATGCTGGCGCGCGTAAAGCCAGACCTGCGCGGCGCCGTTGCCAATCACCAGGCAATCGATCGCCTGCCCATCGAGGCTTTCGCCGAGCGAAATCAGGCTGACACCCGGCTCCTTACCGATCCGCGTGATGAGGTTTTGGTGCCGGCCGATGCTGTAGGGCGCGAAATAGGCGAACCATATTGTGTCGCTTGCCGGGGTGTGCCGGATCGTCAGCACGCCATCGGCATAACCTGTTTCCGCACACCGCCAGTCCTGCCGGTCATCGCTGTAGCGCGCCTGGTAGCCTGGCCACCCGCCCGGATAGGCGGCGCCCGCGCAGTTGACGATGCGAAGCGTGATCGCCCTGCCCTTCGCGCCGGTGACGCGAAAGTGAAACCATTGGTAAAAGTCGCTATCCTTGTCTTTGCGGATCTCGAGATCGGCGCGATCACCGGCGATCGAAACGACATGGATATTGCCGCTGTCGAAGCCGGCATCGATCTGAAGCGTCATGGCACCGCGATAGTCTGGCCCGATTCGCCTGGGAAGTCGTCGAACAGCGCGCGCGCGAGTTTTTCGGCGGCGAGGCCGGGCTGCGCGGCAGGTGCGCCCGCCGGAGCTTCGGTCTCGGCCCGCCCTTCCCAGACCACCGTCGCGTCCGACTTGCGTTTCAAACGCACTTCGAGCCGCGAGACGACGACATCGCGGCTGCGCGAACCGCCCAAGCCGAAGGTGGTGCCTACGCCCACGCCGACATTGCGCCCGAAGCTGCCACCACCGATGCCGATGCTGAACGGCGAGCGCTCGCGGAGCCGTTCGCGCGTGTCGCGATCATGCGCGACCTCGGCGACATAAGCTCCGCTCTGCCCTTCCGCGAAGCCGAGACGGCTCAGCTCGCGAGAGACGGCGAGCGCATAGGTGCGAAACTCGATGCTCCCGCCATCGACGCCAGGCAGGGCCGCAATCGTCACCGCGCCCGGCGAAATCGGCCGTTCGAGATGGAAGCGCGTTACCTCGACCGGAGGTGTCGACGCCGCGCAGGCAGGCAGCAGAATAAGGACAGCGAGCGGAAGCATGGCGGTACGCATATACATCTCCAAATGGCCTCTCGGCCTTGACTTGCCCGCCCCCGCCCCCTAGGCGCGCGCTTCATTTTCCAGATTCACGAGATACAGGCAAGCGATCATGAAGATCCGCAATTCACTCAAGTCGCTCAAGGACCGTCACCGCGATAACCGCGTCATCCGTCGCCGCGGCCGGACCTATGTGATCAACAAAACCAATCGTCGCTTCAAGGCGCGCCAGGGCTGAGCCTTCACGCATGACGGTGCGCGCCGTCGTCTTCGATATCGGCAACGTCCTTTACGAATGGCATCCGCGCTTTCTGATCGACAAGCTGACCGATGACGAGGCCGTGCGTGAGCGGGTGCTGCGCGAGGTCATCACGCTCGATTGGCATTTTCAGCACGATGCTGGACGCGATTTCGCCGATACTTCGCGCGAACTGATCGCGGCGCACCCTGAAGACGCGGCCTTTGTCACCGCGTTCGGCGCGCGTTTCGACGAGACGATCCGCGGCCCCATCCCCGGCATGCTCGAGGTGATTCGAGAGCTTGACGACCGCGGCGTGCCGCTGTTCGCGATCACCAATTTCAGCCATGAATTCTTTCCGCCCTTCCGCGATGTGAATGCCGAAATTTTCGATCGCTTTCGCGACATCATCGTCTCCGGCGACGAGCGGCTGGTAAAGCCGGATCACGCGATCTTCGAGCTTGCGCGAACGCGGTTCAATCTGGCGGCTGGCCAAGCGCTGTTCGTCGACGACAGCCTGGCCAATGCCGAGGCGTCGGGACGCTGCGGTTTTGTGCCGCATCATTTCACGGGTGTCGAGGCGCTAAGGCAGACGCTCGAATGTGAGGGCCTGCTCACCGCCGTTTGAGTTCGTCCCCCGTCAGCGTCACGACATGCAGGACGTTGGTCGAACCCGGCGTCCTGAACGGCACCCCCGCCATAACGATTACGCGGTCTCCCGCCTTGGCCAGGCCGTGGCGCAACGCCATGCGTTTCGATTTGTCCACCATTTCTTCAAACGAGGCGACGTCGCGCGTCTTAACCGCGTGTGTGCCCCAGAGCAGCCCCAGCCGCCGTGCCGTGTCTGTGCTGGGCGTCAGCACCAGGATCGGAACCACCGGGCGCTCGCGCGAGACGCGCCGGGCGGTCGATCCCGACATTGTGAAGCAGATGATGCACGCGGCGGACACGGTGCGCGCGATGTCGAACGCGGCCGCCGACAGCGCGTCGGCGGTGGTCGGATCGGCGAGCGTTTCGGTGAAGTGCATTCGCGCGGCATGGCCGGGATCGGCTTCGACGCTGATCGCAATGCGGTTCATCATCCCCACCGATTCAGCGGGCCACGCCCCCGCCGCGCTTTCCGCAGACAGCATCACCGCGTCGGCACCGTCATAGATCGCGGTTGCGACATCGCTGACTTCAGCGCGCGTCGGCGTCGGCGCGGTGATCATCGATTCGAGCATCTGCGTTGCGACGACGACGGGGCGCCCCATCCGCCGCGCGGTCTCGACGATGCGTTTCTGCGCGGGCGGCACGGCTTCGGGGGGCAACTCGACGCCGAGATCGCCGCGCGCCACCATCACCGCGTCGGCCATCTCCAAAATGTCGTCGAGCCGATCGAGCGCGGCGGGCTTCTCGATCTTCGCGAGCAAGGCCGCGCGCCCCGCGATCAGCTTGCGCGCCTCGGCCAGATCGTCGGGCCGCTGGACGAAGCTGAGCGCCACCCAATCGACCCCCTGATCGAGCGCGTAGGCAAGATCGGATCGGTCCTTCTCGGTCATCGCCGCCATCGGCACGACGACGTCGGGAACGTTCAGCCCCTTGCTGTTCGAAAGCGTGCCCCCGACTTCGACTTTCGCCTCGATGGCTTCCTCGCTCTTCGACACGACGCGCAGCACGACCTTGCCGTCATCGAGTAGCAGCCGCGTTCCCGGTTTGAGTGCCGCAAAGACCTCGCGATGCGGCAGGCAAACGCGCGTGGCGTCGCCGTCCTTCGGATCGTGATCGAGCCGGAAGCTCTCACCCCTGACCAGTTCGGCCTTCCCACCCGCGAAGCTGCCGATCCTGAGCTTTGGCCCTTGCAGATCGACAAGAATCGTCATCGGCCGCCCGATGCGCTTCTCGAGCGTGCGGATCGCCGCGATCAACCCGGCCTTGTCAGCCTGCGCGCCGTGGCTCATGTTGATGCGAAAGGCGTCGGCCCCGGCGCGATAGAGCGCCTCGATCATCTGCGGCGTGCTGCTCGCGGGGCCGAGCGTCGCGAGCACGCGGACTTTGCGGCGACGCGGGGCGAAGGCGTGGGACAAAGGCGCGGCTCCTCTGGTTCGATGGCTGCCTAGCGATTATCGTCCCAGCTGTGAATGAGGGACGAAAATGAGACTCGAAGAGATTGACGACACCACCGCGGCAGCCGCGTTCCGCCGCATGGTTCATCACCTGCGCCACCGCACCGATGCGCAAAATGTCGACCTGATGGGGCTGGCGGGCTTTTGCCGCAATTGCCTCGGCGATTGGCTTGCCGAAGCGGGCGGGTTCGACAAAGCGCAAGGCCGCGAGGCGGTCTATGGCATGCCCTATGCGGATTGGAAAATTAAGCATCAAGGTGAAGCGACGCCGGAGCAGATCGCGCTTATGGAAGCGAGTGTCGCCAAAAACGCGCAATAAGGGAGGAATTTCGATGCGGTTGATGTTCGCGCTGGCGCTGGCGGCGACGGCTGGCCCACTGCTCGCGCAGCCGAGTGCGCCCGCGACCTACATCCATGCCGGGCGACTGCTCGACCGGCCAGGGCAAACGCCGCGCGGGCCATCGACCGTGGTCGTGCGCGATGGCAAGATCGCCGAGGTCCGCGACGGGTTCGCGGCACCCGAGGCGGGCGCGCGGCTGATCGACCTTTCGAGCAAATTCGTCCTGCCCGGACTTATCGACATGCACGTTCATATTTCGGGCGATGACAATCTGCTGAGATCACGGCTCGAAGCGTCGGGCCGCGATGTCGAAGACATATTCGTCATCGCGCAAGGCAATGCGCGGCGCACGCTCGAGGCCGGCTTCACGACGATCCGCGATCTGGGCGGCGACGGGCGCACGACGACGTCTCTGCGCGATGCGATCGCCGCGGGCGTCATCGTCGGCCCCACCATCATTCCTGCGGGAAGCATGGTCTCCGTGAGCGGCGGGCACGGCGGGGTCAACGGGCTCAACCGCACCTTCACGCGCGCCATCACCGAAGAGCGCAACAATATGTGCGACGGGCCCGACGCCTGCGCGAGCGCGGTGCGCGCGCAAATCTCGGTCGGAGCCGAAGTCATCAAGTTCGCCGCGACCGGCGGGGTGCGATCGAACATCGCGGGCGGGCTCGGCAAGCAGATGACCGACCCCGAAATGAAAGCGGTGGTCGATACCGGCCACAGCTTCGGCCGCAAGGTGACCGCGCACGCGCACGGCAAGGAAGGAATCGACGCGGCGCTGCGGGCGGGCGTCGATTCGATCGAGCATGGCAGCTTCATCGACGACGAGACGGTGCGGTTGTTCAAAGCGCGTGGCGCGGCGCTGGTGCCAACCGCGGTCGCGCCGATCGCCGCGCTCGCCCAGGCGCGGCGCGGCGATGCCCCTGCTCCTCAGCTTGCCAAGGCCGAGGAGGCCGCTTCTGCCCATGCCGCCAGCTTTGCGCGCGCCGTCCGCGGTGGCGTTCGCATCCTTTTCGGCACCGATTCAGGCGTCGCGCCGCATGGCGAGAACGCCAAGGAATTCGCGCTGATGGTCAAGGCAGGGATGACGCCGGCGCAGGCGATCAAGGCGGCGACGATCGACAATGCCGCCGAGCTTGATCGGCCGCTGGGCGCGATCCTGGCCGGTCGTGATGCCGATATCATCGCTGTCGATGGCGACCCGCTGGCCGATGTCACGCGGCTGGAAACGGTCGGCTTTGTCATGCGCCGCGGCGTCGTTCACAAACTCGACGGGAAGCGTCAGCCGTTTCCGCCGGAATAGCATCAGCAAACGCAGGGGGTGTCATGGCCAAGGTCATCAACAAGGCGAAAACCGGGGGACCCCGCGGCTGGAAGGCCGTGGCCCCCGTAGCACAGGTGGTGCTCGAACTGACCGAATGCGGCGACGACGCCGCCGCCATCGCAAACTTGTCCGCCGGCACGCGCATCGGCGACACGCTGTTCGTCGCGGCGGACGAGGCGCTCTCGGTCGATCGTCTGGTGCGTGACCAGGATGGACGCTGGTGCGCGCACAAGCGCATCTGTCTGGCCGACCTGCTCCCGCTCGCTGACAGCGAGGCCGAAGTCGATATCGAAGGACTCGCCGAATCCGAAGGCTGGTTGTGGGTGCTCGGCAGCCATGCCCGCACCCGGCCCAAGCCCACCCGCTATGACGACAATACGATCGACATCGACGAGATCGCCAAGCTCAAGAAAACCGAAGCGCGCTGCCTGATTGCCCGCCTGCCGCTGGCGGCGGACCCGGCTGTCCAGGGCGGGCTGCTTCCCGTCGAGCGCGATGGCGACCGGCGCGCGGGGCTGGTCAAGCAGAACAAGCATGGCAACGCGCTCGCCGAGGCGATGGCTGATGATCCGCTGGTCGGCCCCTTCACCCGCATTCCGGCAAAGGAGGGCGGGATCGACATGGAGGGCATCGCCGTCGCCGACGATCGCATCGCACTTGGCATGCGCGGCCCCGTGATCTGTGGCCATGCGCTGCTGCTCGAAATGCAGTTCGACGCGAAGGACAAGGGTCGCATCAAGCTCGATCTGCCGCCCTATAAGCGGCTGCTGGAGCTTGAGGGCCTCGGCATCCGCGACCTCAAGCGACATGGCGACGATCTCATCATTCTCGCGGGACCGACGACCCCGGTCTCGGGCCCGGTCGTGCTTTACCGATGGAGGGATTGGGCCAATCAGCCGGCCGAGCACCGCAACCGCGTTCGCTTGCACAGGCCTGAAAGGCTGTTCGATCTGCCCCATGGGCGCGGCTTCGATCACCCCGAAGGGCTGGCGCTGTGGGACCACGAAGGCGCTGGCTGTATCCTCGTGCTTTACGACGCGCCCGACCCGAAGCGGATCGACGGCAGCGGCG
>CBDUBW010000055.1:0-13052 GCA_965365485.1 uncultured Aquisediminimonas sp. | reverse complement strand
CCGGGCGCGACCAACGCGGTCACCGGCATCACCGACGCGCTGATGGATTCGATCCCGATGGTCGTCATCACTGGGCAGGTCGCGACGCACCTGATCGGCTCGGATGCGTTTCAGGAGGCCGATACCGTCGGCATCACGCGGCATTGCACCAAGCATAACTACCTTGTGAAATCCCCGGAAAAGCTGGGCCAGGTCATTCACGAGGCTTTCCATATCGCCACTTCGGGCCGCCCCGGGCCGGTGGTCATCGACATTCCCAAAGATGTCCAGGTCGCGACCGCAAACTATCGCAAGCCTGGCAAGATTGAGCATAAGAGCTACAAGCCCGCGTTGAAGGGCGACCTGAAATTGATCGAGGCTGCCGTCGAGATGCTTGCGGCTGCGGAGCGGCCAATCCTCTACACTGGCGGCGGCATCATCAATTCGGGCCCGCTCGCCAGCCAGATCCTTCGCGAACTTCAGCGTATCACTGGGGCGCCTGTCACCTCGACGCTGATGGGCCTCGGCGCCTACCCCGCCAGTGGGGAGGCCTGGCTCGGCATGCTCGGCATGCACGGCACTTACGAAGCCAATTTCGCGATGAACGAGGCCGATCTGATCGTTTGCCTGGGGGCGCGCTTCGATGATCGCGTGACGGGGCGGCTCGACGCCTTTTCGCCGCGATCGAAGAAGATCCATGTCGATATCGATCGCAGTTCGATCAGCAAGATCGTTCGTGCCGATGTCGGCATCGTTGGCGATGTCGGTCGCGTCATGGAGGATATGGTCAAGGTCTGGAAATCGCGCCAGCACCAAAAGGCCGATCTCGCGCCGTGGTGGGCGCGGATTAATGGCTGGCGCGCGAAGAAGTCGCTGGCTTACCCTAAGTCCAAGACCGAGATCATGCCGCAGGAAGCGGTAGCGGCTTTGTATCGCGCGACGCATAAGAAGAACCCGATCATCACCACCGAGGTGGGCCAGCACCAGATGTGGGCTGCGCAGCATTTCGGCTTCGACGCGCCCAACAAATGGCTGACCAGCGGCGGCCTCGGCACTATGGGTTACGGCCTTCCCGCGGCGATTGGCGCGCAACTGGGCAATCCCAACGCGCTCGTCATCGATATTGCTGGCGAAGCGAGCATCCAGATGAATATCCAGGAATTGGCCACAGCCACGCAGTACCGGCTGCCGGTCAAGATTTTCATCCTCAACAACGAATATATGGGCATGGTCCGCCAGTGGCAGGAGCTGACCTATTCGAGCCGCTATTCAGAAAGCTACAGCGACTCGCTCCCCGATTTCGTCAAGCTCGGCGAAGCCTATGGCTGGAAGGGCATTCGCATCGAAGGCATGCAGGAACTCGAAGGCGGCATCGGCGAGATGCTCGCGCACGACGGCCCGGTGATCGTCGATTGCATGGTCGCCAAGCTCGCCAACTGCTTCCCGATGATCCCTTCGGGCGCATCGCACACCGAGATGCTGCTGCATTCCGACGACGTGACGGGCGAGATGAGCGACGAGGCGAAAGCGCTGGTGTGATGCACGAACCCACCCTCGTCATTCCCGCAAAGGCGGGAACCCATTCGTGGCGATATTTCCGTGATATGAGGTGTCAATGGATCCCCGACTTCGCGGGGATGACGATCTGATGCACATCAAAGAAGGTCTGCAGGAGCGTCACACGCTTTCCGTCACCGTTTCAAACGAGCCGGGCGTGCTCGCGCGTATCGCGGGGATGTTCTCGGCGCGCGGCTATAATATCGAGAGCCTGACCGTCGCCGATATCACCCAGGATGACGCGGTCAGCCGCATCACCATCGTAACCGTCGGCACGCCTGCGGTGATCGAGCAGGTGGTCGCACAACTCGATCGCATGGTGCCGGTCCACAAGGTCACCGATCTCACCGTGCTGGGCGATCACGTCGAGCGCGAGCTGGCGCTGGTCAAGGTTCAGGGCGTGGGCGATCACCGCATCGAAGCGCTGCGACTGGCCGACGTTTTCCGCGCGGGCGTGGTCGATACCACCATCGGCAGCTTCGTCTTCGAAGTGACCGGCGCATCGACCAAGATTGACCGCTTCATCGAGCTTATGGGCGAGATCGGCCTCGTCGAAGTCGCCCGCACCGGCATCGTCGCCATGGCGCGGGGCCGCGAAGCGATCTGAATGTCCGACCCCGATGACGACCTTGCCATGCTTAGTCATGTCGATCTGTTGAGCGAGGCGCAAAAAATGCGCTCGGCGATCCGTAATCATCGGGATTCGACGATGCACAAGCTATGCTGGCATCATCCCGATCTGTGGAATCTGCTACCCGACAAGGCCGGCCTGGCAGTCGCCGTGCCGGAATGGCCGCAATTCATGCGTGGATGCGTCCGCTACCGCCAGTCGCTCGATGAACAATTGCCCGATGCACCGCGCATCGCCGAGGAATTTGGGGAGAATTGAGAATGCGTGTGTATTACGATCGCGATGCCGATCTGAAGCTGATCGAGAATAAGAAGATTGCCGTTCTCGGCTATGGCTCGCAAGGCCATGCCCATGCGCAGAATCTGCGGGACAGCGGCGTCAAGGAGGTCGCGATTGCACTTCGCGGCGGTTCCGCGACCACGCAGAAGGCGGAAGGCGCAGGCTTCAAGGTCATGTCGAACGCTGACGCTGCGGCGTGGGCAGATATCGTCATGATCCTCGCGCCAGACGAGCATCAGGCCGCGATCTACGCCGAGGATCTGCACGACAACCTCAAACAGGGTGCCGCGCTCGCCTTCGCGCATGGCCTCAACGTTCACTTCGGGCTGATCGAGCCGCGCGCCGATCTAGACGTCATCATGATTGCGCCGAAGGGACCCGGTCACACCGTGCGCAGCGAGTATCAAAAGGGCGGCGGCGTGCCCTGCCTGATCGCGGTCCACCAGGATGCCAGCGGCAGCGCGCAAGACATTGCGTTGGCCTATGCGAGCGGCGTTGGAGGTGGGCGCAGCGGCATCATCGAAACCAATTTCCGCGAGGAATGCGAAACCGATCTGTTCGGCGAACAGGCGGTACTATGCGGCGGCATCACCCATCTCATCCAGGCGGGTTTCGAGACATTGGTCGAAGCGGGCTACGCACCTGAAATGGCTTATTTCGAATGCCTTCACGAAACCAAGCTGATCGTCGATCTGCTTTACGAAGGCGGCATAGCGAACATGCGCTATTCGATCAGCAATACCGCGGAGTTCGGCGACATCAGTACAGGCCCACGGATCATCACCGACGAAACCAAGGCCGAAATGAAGCGCGTGCTAAAGGACATTCAGTCGGGCAAATTCGTCCAGAAGTTCGTGCTCGACAACCGCGCCGGCCAGCCCGAATTGAAGGCCAGCCGCAAGGCTGCCGCCGCGCACCCGATCGAAAAGGTCGGTGCGGAGCTGCGCGCGATGATGCCGTGGATCGCCAAGAATAAGCTTGTCGATAAGGCGGTAAATTAGCGCGCGCTTGACTCTGCGAGGGGCGGACGCATCATCCGTGCCGCCCCCATTCCAGGAGTCACTTGATGAAGAAACTGCTGCTCGCCCTCCCCCTCCTCGCCGCGGTTCCGCTGCTCGCGCAGATGCCAACCGAGGCGCCCGGCAAGGACGATCTCGCGCTCGTCAAGGCCGGAACCTACACCGTCGAATCGAGCCACAGCCAGGTCGGCTTCGAAGTCATGCATTTTGGCTTCAATCCCTATTTCGGCCTGTTCGGCGACGTTACCGGCACCGCCACGCTCGATCCTGCGAACCCTGCTGCTTCGAAGGTCGATGTCTCGGTGCCCGTGAGCAGCGTCATCGTGTCGAGCAAGGGCCTGCAGGAACATCTGCTGCGCGCCGGAAAGGACGGCGCCAAGCCCGATTTCTTCGGCCCGAACCCCGCCGCCGCCCGCTTCGTTTCGACAAAGGTGACGCCCGGTCAGGAAAAGAACAAGGCGACGATCGAGGGCAACCTCACGCTTAACGGCGTCACCAAGCCGGTCACGCTCGATGCCGAATTTACCGGCGCGGGCATGAACCCTTTCCGCAAGAAGGAAACGGTCGGGTTCGAGGCCGAAGGCACGATCAAGCGCAGCGAATTCGGCATCATGGGCGCGCTGCCGCTGGTCGATGACGACGTCGAAGTCGAAGTGACCGTGGCGTTCGAGAAAAACTAAGGCTATTTTGGCTCACCGAAACTTTCCGCTGGCGCCTCACCGGCGTCGGCGGCATCGGTTCCGTTCATTGCGTCAGCCGTGTCTGAAAAGCCCCCTTCCTTGTCATTACCGAACGATCCGGAAAAGTTCGGCTTGCAGGCGCGAAAACGGGCGAACGCTTCGCCGAACCCGGCCAGCTGATATTCGCCGATGAGTACGCCATCGCGGTAAAGACGCAGCACGTCGCTCTTCGCGGCCCTATCGAGCAAATCGTCGCGGATAGTGACCACATAGGCCAGTATTTTGCCTTGTCTGAATGCCGTGGCATCATAGGTTGTCGCCGTGCTGGCCGCCTCTCCGGCGCTGATCGCGAGCCTCACCGTCTTTCCGTTGACAATGCCTTTGAAACGCGGATCGTAAATCTGAAGCTCGCGATCGGCGCCTTGGGTGGACACAAGCACTTCCGTGCCGTCTTCAAAGCCGGAATTGATCATGCAGTCCGTGCCGCTGATGCCCCAGCCGCTGGTTGGAGAAATTTCCTGCCTGCCGCCATATGTCTGCCCCGCCGCGCCTACCGCAAAGGTTACGACCGCGCCCGCGGTCAAAAGGTATTGATGCCGCACCTGCGGTCTCCTCATCCCGTTCGGCTCCGACAATATACTCTGGACATTGCGGCGCAACCTGCCGATAGCGACGACGTGAGCAAGCACGGCCTTCTACGACTTACACGCCCTTAGGCGTGCGTTTTGCCGCCCGTGCCTGCCACGGGAACTGCCGCCTAAGGGATAGCCCACCAGACCTTCAGGCCCAGTGAGACACACGCCATGCTGCGCGATCCTTCGCAAAAATACCGACCTTTCCCGCAAATCGACTTGCCCGATCGGCAATGGCCGTCGCGCACGATCACTGGCGCACCACGCTGGCTTTCGACCGACATGCGCGATGGAAACCAATCGCTGATCGATCCGATGGATGCCGAGAAGAAGACGCGATTCTTCGATCTGCTTGTCAAGGTGGGATTGAAGGAGATCGAGGTGGGCTTCCCCAGCGCGGGCGCGACCGAATTCGATTTCATCTCGGGTCTGGTGACGTCGGGACGCATTCCTGACGATGTGACCGTCCAAGTACTCACCCAGTCGCGCGCCGACCTCATCCCGCAGACCTTCGACAGCCTGCGCGGGGCGAAGCGTGCAATCGTCCACCTCTACAACGCGATCTCGCCAGCTTGGCGCAAATACGTTTTTCAGATGAGCGAAGCCGAGGTGCGAGACATCGCGGTAATGGGCGCCAAGCTGCTCCGCGACCAAGCGGCGGCGCGGCCCGATACCAACTGGCATTTCGAATATAGTCCCGAAACCTTCTCGACTGCAGAGCTCGATCTCAGCCTCGAATGCTGTGCGGCGGTGATGGATATCCTCAGGCCTACGCCCGACCATCCGATCATCTTCAACCTGCCAGCCACCGTCGAGTGCGCGACGCCCAACATCTATGCCGACCAGATCGAATATTTTCACCGCAACATCCCCGATCGCGATAGCGTGGTGATCAGCCTCCACACTCATAACGATCGCGGCACCGGCGTTGCTGCGGCGGAGCTTGGGCTGATAGCAGGGGCGGACCGCGTCGAAGGCTGCCTGTTCGGCAATGGCGAGCGGACCGGCAATTGCTGCCTCGTCACGGTCGGGCTCAATATGTACACCCAGGGCATCGACCCCGGCCTCGATTTTTCCGATATCGATGAGGTCATCGGCACTGTCGAATATTGCAATCAGCTGCCCGTGCCTGCGCGCCATCCTTATGGCGGCGAGCTGGTCTTCACTGCCTTTTCGGGTTCGCATCAGGACGCGATCAAGAAGGGCTTCGCCGCGCAGGAAGCCAAGAACGATCCACTGTGGGAAGTCCCGTATCTTCCCATCGATCCCGCAGATCTGGGCCGGAGCTACGAAGCGGTAATTCGCGTCAATTCGCAGAGCGGCAAGGGTGGCTTCGCGTGGGTGCTCGAACAGGATCAGGGATTGAAGCTGCCCAAGCGGATGCAGGCGCATTTCTCCAAGCATGTCCAGGAATTGGCTGACAGCGAGGGTCGCGAACTCCATGCCGACGACATCTGGGCCGTCTTCCAACGCGTATATCAGCTCGAAGTAGAGCAACATTTCGAGCTGCTCGATTATGAAGAAACACGCGCTGCGAACGGCGATCGCATCTTTGCGGGGCGCGTCTCGGTCGATGGCCGTGAGCAATCGGTCAGCGGGCGCGGAAATGGCTTGATCTCGTCGGTGGTAGCGACGCTCAATGAGGGCTTCGGCCTGTCTCTCGACGTGGCGGATTATTCCGAACACGCGATCGGCAGCGGATCGGACGTACGCGCCGCCGCTTATGTCGAATGCCGGACGGGCGATGGCCGGACGGTGTGGGGAGTCGGCATCGATGAAGACGTCGCCACCGCCAGCGTCCGCGCCGTGCTCAGCGCGGCGAACAGCGCGGTCAGCGCAGCCGCGTCGGCATGACCCACATGCCTGGAAACTGAAGTGCAGCGGCGTCGCGGGCGGCGTCGTTTTCGAACATCGCAAAGCAGGTTGCGCCCGAGCCTGACATGCGCGCGCGGGTCACGCCCTCAAGCAACGCCAGCTTGGCGAGAACTTCCCCAATCTCCGGCACCAGCGAAATGGCGGGCAATGTGAGGTCGTTTCGCCACGAGAAGGGATCCCTTAATTTTAGGGGGCCGCCATCGCGCTCATCCCATCCTGCGAATACGGCCCCCGTCGAAAGCGGCTTGCGCGGATTGATGAGCAGCAGCGGCGTCCCGCTATCGATGCCGCTGAACGGTTGTAAATCATCGCCTCGCCCCGTGCCGACGAGCGGCTCGCTGGCAAGGCAGGCAGGCACATCAGCGCCAAGGCTTCGTGCAATTTGGACGAGCTGATGAGCGTCGGGTTCGATTCCCCATAGTCGCGCCAACAGTCGCAGCGTAGCGGCAGCATCGGCCGATCCCCCGCCGATGCCAGACGCAATCGGCAAATTCTTTTCCAGGCGGAGACGCGCCCCGCGATCGATGCCGAACGCCGCCTGAAGGCCGCGCGCCGCGCGAAGGACAAGATTGTCGATATCGGCGGTTAGCCCTTCCGCGAACGGCCCAGCAATTTCGAGCGAGAGACCATCGGCCGCCTCTGCAGACACCAGATCTCCATCTTCGGCGAAGGCGAAGATTGTCTCAATTTCGTGATAGCCATCCGCGCGACGCTGCCTGACGTGAAGCGCGAGGTTGATCTTGGCATAGGCAGCTTCGCTAAGCGGGGTTTTCACTTCAAGCCGTCAGCCAGCTTGCTCGTCAATCGCGCAGATTGGTCTTCGCCTTCTGCCTGGATCAAAGCGGCCGCCCAGGCATAGCGGGCGTCGACCTTACGCCCTGCCTTCCAATAGGCATCGCCGAGATGTTCGCCCAGCGCCGCCTCACGCGGATCGGACGCGACCGCACGTTCAAGTACCGCGATCGACTCGGCGGTCTGGCCCTGGAGAAAGAAGGCATAGCCCAGCGAGTCGGTAATCGCAGGATCGTTCGGCCGCAGCGCCGCGGCCTTCGCCACCAGGCGCGTCGCCTCGGCA
This sequence comes from uncultured Aquisediminimonas sp., assembly GCA_965365485.1. Classification (GTDB taxonomy): domain Bacteria; phylum Pseudomonadota; class Alphaproteobacteria; order Sphingomonadales; family Sphingomonadaceae; genus Aquisediminimonas. Next base: position 5,325 of record CBDUBW010000055.1, on the reverse strand, counting down.
AGATTATCACCGCGCTCGAGCATAGCGTAGCCGAGATGGTTGAGCGCCTGCGGTTGATCTGGTGCAAGCTGAACCGCCCGTTGCAGGGCGGGCTTGGCGCGTTCCCAATCTCCGCCGGCGTCGAGGGCGCCGCCATAAAGCAGCCATAGGTTCCACGATGTGGCGTCCGCACCGGCGACGTCGATCGCGCGTTTATAAGCCGAAGCCGCTTCGCCGTGACGCTTCAGTCGAGACAGGGCCTCGCCATGTCGGGCGTGATCGAACATGTCGGCATCGGATCGCGCCGCCTGCTGCTCGGCAAAGCGCAGCGCATCTTCATCGCGGCCCCCGCGCTGGAGCGCGCTGAAGCGGATTTCGCGCGCGGCATTATCGAACAGCTCATGCAGCGGGGCGCGTTCGAGTTCGGCGATGGCGACGGTCGAATATCCACCGCTCGATAGCGCTTGTGCCAGAACCAGACGCACTTGAGGGTGATCGGGCGCGGCGTAGGCGGCGAGCCGCGCAACGAGCAGTCCGATGTCACTATTGTCGCGAACGAGATCGGCAGCGACGCGCGCGATCAGCACCCCCGCCGCTTCGTTCGCATCGTCGACGCCACCCGGCAGCGACGCCTTGGCATCGAGCAAGGCGCGTGCGCGTGCAATCACCGCGTCGGTACCGCCGAGGAGATCGCGTGCGGCAGCAACATCCTTGTTTGCCGCGAGTTTGGCGGCCGCCGACAATCGCAGCCATAAGCCGCGATTGTCTGACGAGGCGAGCGCGCGCGCCGCCGCGAGGCCATCGGCATTCTGCTTCATCGCGAGAAGCAGATAGACGCGCTGTTCCCGAGCATAGGCCGCGGTCAGACTTTCGCGCGCGCGATTGTCGAGGAAGCCTAAGCCATCGGCCTCACGGCTTTCGTGTCGCAGCCAGCCGCGCAGAATCGGTGTGAGAAAATCGAAATTCTGCGCCTCCTCTTCCATCTTGTCGAGTTGCACCGCCGCGCCGCGAAGATCGCCGCGTTTGAGCGTATCGAGGTAAAGCAGCAGACGCACATCGCCTGTCAGCTTGCCAAGGCCGTTGAGCGCATTTGCCGCGCGCACCGCCAGCTTATAATCGCCCGCTTCGATCGCCTGGCGATAGGCACGGAGCGCCACGCGAGCCTCGGTGGGAGCGCCGCTCAATGCCAGACCATAGGATCGGGCCGCGGCGCCCCCATTTCCCGCCGCATCGAGCATCCGCGCCTGAACATAATGGTCGAGCGCCTCGGTCGAGCCCCAAGCGGCGGTCCCGCTCAGAGCCAGGATGACCGCGCTACATGTTCGGATAATTCGGTCCACCGCCCCCCTCCGGAGTCACCCAAACGATATTCTGCGTTGGATCCTTGATGTCGCAAGTCTTGCAATGGACGCAATTCTGCGCGTTGATCTGAAGGCGCGGATTGCCCTCTTCCCGCCCGACGAATTCATAAACGCCCGCAGGACAGTAACGCTGCTCAGGGCCGTCATAAAGTGGGAGGTTGATCTCCGTCGGAACGCTTTCATCCTTGAGCACGAGATGGCTCGGCTGATCCTCTTCGTGATTGGTGTTCGAGAGGAACACCGACGACAGCCGGTCGAAGCTGAAGACGCCGTCTGGCTTTGGATAGGCTATTGGGCGGTGAAGATCCTTGCGCTGGAGCATCTCGCTATCACGGTGATGCTTCATGCTGATCGGCAGCCCGATCTTGAGCGTCCGCATCCACATGTCGATCCCGGCGAGGATGGTGCCGAAATCTCCGCCGAACTTGGCGATCGCGGGTTGCGCATTCTGGACGAGCTTCAACTCGGTCGCGATCCAGCTGTCGTTGAGATTGGCCTGATAGTCGGCGACCTCGTCATGCTCGCGACCCGCGCCGAGTGCCGCGACGACGCTTTCGGCGGCAAGCATGCCCGACTTGATCGCGGTATGACTGCCCTTGATCCTCGGCACATTGACGAACCCAGCAGAGCATCCGATCAGCGCGCCGCCCGGGAAGGCGAGCTTGGGGACCGATTGCCACCCGCCTTCATTGATCGCGCGGGCGCCATATGAAACGCGCTTGCCGCCTTCCAAGATCTCGCGAATTGCGGGGTGTTGCTTCCAGCGCTGAAATTCTTCGAACGGATAGAGCCAGGGATTGCGGTAATCGAGCGCCACCACGAAGCCGAGCGCGACCTGATTGTTGGCCTGGTGATAAAGGAAGCTGCCGCCCCATTCCTCGGATTCCGACAGCGGCCAGCCTTGAGTATGAATGACGCGCCCCGGGACATGCTTTTCGGGATCGATGTCCCATAATTCCTTGATGCCGATGCCGTAGACCTGCGGCTGGGCATTCGCCTCGAGATCGTAGCGCCCCTTAAGCTGCTTGGTCAGGTGGCCGCGCGCGCCCTCCGCGAACAAGGTATATTTGGCGTGGAGCTCCATCCCCGGCTGGTAATCGGGCTTGCGGCTGCCATCCTTGGCAATGCCCATGTCTCCGGTCGCCACGCCGCGTACAGAGCCATCCTCACCGTAAAGGATTTCGGCCGCGGGAAAGCCCGGGAAGATTTCGACGCCAAGCGCTTCCGCCTGCCCTGCCAGCCAACGGCATAGATTGGCGAGGCTGCCTGTGTAATTGCCCTTGTTGCTCATGAGCGGCGGCATGAAGGCGTGCGGCAGCGCATATTTGCCGGTCTTGGTCAGAACCCAATGCCAATTGTCGGTGACGGGCACTTCGGCCATCGGGCAACCCTGTTCGCGCCAATCGGGCAGGAGTTCATCGAGTCCGCGCGGATCGACCACCGCGCCCGACAGAATATGCGCACCGATCTCCGATCCTTTTTCGAGGATGCAGACCGAAACATCCGCGTTGAGCTGCTTAACCCTGATCGCCGCAGCCAGCCCGGCGGGGCCGCCGCCGACGATTACAACGTCATAGGGCATCGATTCACGTTCACTCATCTGTCGCTCCTGCGCGCCATCGCATCGGATCGTCTCTGCGACGCCACCATCTGGCACAAGCGCGGTTGACGCGCGCGGGCCATCCTCGTTCCTCACAAGCCATGCTTGACGCCGAGAATCCTGTCCAGAGCGAATCGATTGCGAGTGCGCTGGCTTGGTGGACCGATGCCGGGGTCGATACCATCGTCGGCGAAGAGCCGCGAGGCTGGCTAAAACGCGCTGTCGCACCGCCGCCGCAAACGGTCGAAGCGGCCCCTCGATCGCCTGCGACGCTCGAAGGTTTCCGTGAGATCATGCTCGATCTGCCCGTGATCGACGCACCGCGCACGCACCGGCTGATCGGGTCTGGCAACCCCGCTGCAGACCTCATGATCCTGATCGACATGCCCGAGCCGGGTGACGTGAAAGCAGGGCAATTGCTCTCCGGAGATGCGGGCGCACTGTTCGACAAGATGCTCGCGGCGATCCAACGCGACCGGCAGAGCTGCTACATTGCCGCCTTTTGCCCAGCGCGACTTGCAGGCGGCATGATCGGCGAGGAGCTGGTCGAAACCCTCACTCCGCTCGCCCGCCAGCACATCGCGCTTGTATCGCCAGAAAAGGTTTGGAGCGTCGGGCAAACGGCGAGCCGTGCGCTGCTCGGGGCGGACGCCCGCCCGGGCATCGCGGATTTACGAAAAATTCACCATGATGGCGTGAGTGTGGAGGCAGTGGCGAGCTTCAGCCCGCGCGTGTTGCTGCAATTTCCCAAGCGAAAGGCAGCAGCGTGGGCCGACATGCAAGCGTTGATGCGGGGAATGCCGGAATGATGTTTAGATCGATCGCGCTTTCGTTGGCGCTCGTCGCCGTTGGCGGGCCCGCATTGGCCGCTCCGCAACACGCCCCGGCCGCGCAGCTCGGCAGCAACGCGCGCGCCGGCTATGCCGCCATTTTCGCCGCGATCGACGGCGCGCAATGGGCCGATGCCGAAGCGAAACTGGCAGCGATGCCCGAAGGTCCGTTGCACAATGTCGCCCGCGCCGAGCTTTATCTCGCCAAGGGATCGCCCAAGGTCGATGGTGCGCAATTGGCGGCCCTGGCCGAAAGGGCTCCCGAACTACCGCACGCTGCCAAGCTCAACGCACTCGCCCTAACGCGCGGGATCAGCGTCGTCGCCACCCTCCCCAGCCAGCAGCAGCTCTACTGGCTCGGCACCGCGCCGCGCCGCGGAAAAGCATCGGGTTCTGAGGTCAAGGGCCTGCCGCTCGCCGGCAAGATCGTGCCGTTGCTCAAGAACGATCAGCCAAACGAAGCCGAGGCTATCCTCGATGCCGAGTTCGCGACACTCGCGCCCGAGACGCTGACCGAATGGCGTCACCGCATCGCCTGGACCTATTTTCTGACGGGTGACGATGTCGCCGCGCGTCGCTTGGCCACTCTCGCCGCGACGGGGACCGGCGACTTTGCGGCACAGGCCGAATGGGTCGCAGGGCTCGCTGCCTGGCGGCGGCGCGATTACTCGGCGGCAAGCGTCAGCTTCTCGAACGCCGCCAATCGCTTGTCCGATGATGAGATGAAATCGGCGGCGCACTTCTGGGCGGCGCGCGCCGATATGGCGGGCGGCAAGCCGGAGAAGGTCGATGCCCGGCTGCGCATGGCGGCGCGCAACGCCGAGACGTTCTACGGTATGCTGGCGATGAACCGGCTTGGGCTGAAGGCGACTCCTTCCGATTATCCCGATATACCTCGCGTGGAAAAGCTGCCCAACGTCCGCACCGCGCTTGCGCTTGCGGAAATCGGCAAGCGCGATCTTGCCGAAGAGATTATTCGCCATCAGGCAAGGATCGGATCCGCCGCCGATCACGCCACGCTGGCCAATATCGCAGGGCGGCTCGATCTGCCCGCGACGCAGCTTTGGCTCGCGCAGAATGGGCCCTCGGGCGCCAAAGCCTCGGTCAGCGCGCGCTATCCCAACCCGAAGGGCTGGCGTCCGGCGCAGGGCTGGCGGGTCGATCGCAACCTCGTCTGGGCGCACGCGCTGCAAGAATCGCGCTTCCGCACCAATGTCGTCAGCCCAGCGGGCGCGCGCGGCGTAATGCAGGTGCTTCCCGGAACCGCTGCGCACATGGCGCGCCTCAAGGGCGAAAGCGTGGTCGGATCGCTCAACGATCCTTCGGTCAATCTCGAATATGGCCAGACCTTCATCGAAAAGGTCCGCGACATGAGCGAGACCGGCGGGTTCCTGCCCAAGGTCATAGCCGCCTATAATGCAGGCCCGCTCCCCGTCGGCCAATGGAATGCACGCGTCCGTGATTCGGGCGATCCGCTGCTTTACATCGAATCTATCCCCTATTGGGAAACCCGCGCCTATGTCGCGACGGTGATGCGCAATTACTGGATGTACCA
>CBDUBW010000054.1:0-13131 GCA_965365485.1 uncultured Aquisediminimonas sp. | reverse complement strand
TCATCGGCGAAGGGCCGGCGCACGACTGGTTTGCCGCGCAAATGCCTGATGCAGTGTTCGCAGGCTTTCAAGCGGGAGCCGATCTCGGCCGCGCCGTCGCGTCGATGGACATGCTGTTCAACCCCTCGGTCACCGAAACTTTCGGAAACGTCACGCTTGAAGCCATGGCATGCGGCCTTCCCGTCGTCGCCGCGCGCGCGACGGGTAGCCAAAGCCTTGTCCGGAACGGCGAGACGGGGCGGCTGATCACACCGGGCGATATCGACGCCTATGCGTCCGCGTTGCAGGCCTATTGTACCGATCCGGCACTTCGACGCGCCCATGGCGAAGCCGGCGCGGCAGCGAGCGCGGCCTATGATTGGGATACGATCAACCAGGCCGTGCTCGATACCTATCTGCGCGTCCTCGCCACACGCGCTCGGCTATAGTCGCTCGATCTTCTGCGCCGCTTCATCGATGAGCGCGGTCACCTCATGCACCATCGCCGCGGTCATGTCATCGCGGGTGAGGCGGTGCTGAAGCACCTCGCGCAAATTGCCCATTGCGCGGCGGATCGGCGCACCATCCATATGCTGACGCTCGACCGCGAGCGCGGCCAGGCGGCCCATCAACACCGTGACGGTTTCGGCATGTTCTTCGAGATGCGCCAGTCCGGCTTCGGTGGCCCCGTAAAGCTTCTTCGCGCCCTCGCTCGCACGTTCTTCGATGAAGCCCATGTCGGCGAGGAGAGTCAGTGTCGGATAAACGACCCCGGGGCTTGGTGCATAGGCGCCGCCGGTGCGCTCTTCGATCAGCTTGATCAGGTCATAGCCGTGGCTGGGTTGATCGGCGATCAGGGCGAGCAGAATCAGCCGCAGCTCCCCGCCATCGAACATCCTGCGGCGACCGCCGCCGTCGCGTCCGCGCCTGTGGCCCATGGCTTGGCGGTCGCGGCCCCACATCGCATGCATCGCCGCTTCACGGCATGCCCGCCGACCATAGAAGTGAAACATCTCTTGTCCTTTATGAGTGCTCTGATTGCGGTGAAGATATATCTTCAAGGTATCTTGTCAAGCGGTCGCTGGATTTTTTTGGCATCCGCCCCCAAATCGAATGCGTGGCCGATCTTTTCACGCATCCCACCGAGGCACCGCTCGCCGATCGGCTTCGCCCCCGCGCGCTTGATGAGGTCGTGGGTCAAGAGCATCTGACGGGCGCGGACGGCGCGATCGCTCGGCAGGTTGCCGCGGGCAAACTCGCCTCGATCATATTGTGGGGCCCGCCCGGCACCGGCAAGACGACGATCGCTCGGTTGCTTGCCGACGCGGTTGGGCTGCGCTTCGTGATGACTTCGGCGGTGTTCTCGGGCGTCGCCGATTTGAAAAAGGTCTTCGCCGAAGCCAGGGCGCATGCCGATTCCGGGCAGCGCACGTTGCTGTTCGTCGACGAGATACACCGTTTCAATCGTGCGCAGCAGGATAGCTTCCTGCCCTATGTCGAGGATGGCACTGTCACTCTCGTCGGCGCCACCACCGAGAATCCGAGCTTCGAGCTCAACGCGGCGCTCCTCAGCCGCGCGCAGGTGCTGGTGCTTCGACGGCTCGACGACGTCGCGCTGGAAACCTTGCTCACGCGCGCCGAGGCGCTTGAGGAGCGAAGCCTTCCGATCACCTCCGAGGCGCGTTCGGCGCTGATATCGAGCGCCGATGGCGACGGCCGCTTCCTTCTCAACCAAGCAGAAACGCTGTTTTCGATCGATCTCGCCGAGCCGCTCGATCCGCAGGCACTCGCGCAGTTCCTGCATCGCCGCATGCCCGTGTACGACAAGGATCGCGAAGGACATTACAACCTCATCTCCGCGCTTCACAAAAGCCTGCGCGGGTCGGACCCGCAGGCTTCGCTTTACTGGCTGGCGCGGATGCTCGTCGCGGGTGAGCAGCCGCTCTACGTGCTGCGGCGGCTGGTGCGGTTCGCGAGCGAGGATGTCGGCCTCGCCGATCCACAGGCGCTGGTGCAGTGCCTCGCCGCCAAGGATGCGTATGATTTTCTCGGCAGCCCCGAAGGTGAGCTCGCGATCGTCCAGGCCTGCCTTTACCTTGCCACCGCGCCAAAATCGAACGCCGCCTATGCCGCGCAGAAATCGGCATGGAAGTCGGCGCGCGACACCGGGTCGCTAATGCCGCCGATGAACATCGTCAACGCCCCGACCCGCCTGATGAAGGATCTCGGTTACGGCAAAGGCTATTCCTACGATCACGATGCCGAGAACGGCTTTTCAGGCGACAATTACTGGCCTGAAGAGATGGAGCCCGCGACCTTCTACATCCCGGTCAATCGTGGCTTCGAGGCCAAGATCGCGGAGCGCATCGCTTATTGGGATGGGCTGCGCGCCGAGCGTGCTACAGATTGAGGTGGAAAAAACGCGTGAACGGGTTGGGCTTATAATCGCCGAAGCGTTCGCCTTCGACAAATCCATGACCGCGATAGAGCCTCAGCGCCGCTTCGAAGTCGGCGCTTGACCCGGTTTCCAGGCTTAGCAGCGTATAGCCACGGCCCCGGGCAACCGCGACGATATGAGCGAGCATCGCCCGGCCGACACCGCGGCCAAGATAGCGATCCGCCGTGCGCATCGATTTGATCTCTCCCTGATCCGGTGCGATTTGCTTGAGCGCGCCGCAACCAAGCAGCTCGGCATCCTGCCAGATCGTGTAGAAATCGATATCGGGCCGCTGCAGCCCGCTTATATCGAGAACGTGGCATGCCTCGGGCGGCGAATGCGCCTGCATCGCCGCGTGGTGCGCCTCGAGCAGCGCGATCACCCGCGCGTCGGCGAAGTCCCCGGCAACGATACGCATCTCAGCCTTCGGCCGCAGCCTTGTGCAGCGAGCCATTGTGGACATAGTGCGCGACGCCCATCCGGTTCATCGCCGCCCACCCCGCGTCGAGATCGCGCATATATTTGGCGGGCCGTCCGCCCCACATCTGGCCGCTTTCGATCACTTTTCCGGGCGTCAACATCGCGCCTGCCGCGAGCATCGAATCGGCTTCGAGCACGCATCCATCCATTACGATGCTGCCCAGGCCGACCAGCGCATTGGTCCGCACCGTGCAGCCATGGAGCATCGCCATATGGCCGATAAGGGCGTCTTCCTCGATGATTGTCGGCAGGCCCTTCATGCCGCCTTTGTCAGAATCGCAATGGATGACTGTTCCGTCCTGCACGTTCGACCTTGCGCCGATGCGTATCGCGTTGACATCACCGCGCAGCACACAGTTATACCAGATGCTGGCCTGCGCGCCGATTTCGACATCGCCGATGATGCGGCAGCCGGGGGCAATGAACGCGCTCGGATCGATCCTCGGCGTGCACCCGTTCAAGGTGATGATGCTGACATCGGTCATCGCACGTCCCCTATTGGTTTTTGAGCCTGATAATCGACAGGATCGAGGCGTGATCATCGGTCCATGGCGCAAGCCCGCGGGTAGGCGCAAGCGGCCGCCAGCGATCTCTCGGCTGGCCCGCAAGGAGCGTGTCGATCGTCTCGCGCGAGGGCGACATCGCGATCCATGACGATGCCGTGTAGTTGAACGCTTGATCGGTCTTGGTCGGACGATATTCGCGCATGCGCGCGTGCCAGCCATTGCGCGCCGCCGCCGCGACGACGCGTTCGAGATCGAGATAGCGGTTAGAGGTATGGACCATCACCAGACCGTTAGGCGTCACGTGGCGGCGGTAGGAGGCGAACGCTTCAGCCGTCATCAAGTGCATCGGGATCGCGTCCGAAGAAAAGGCGTCGACGACGAGTATGTCCGCGCTGGCGGCAGGTTCGCGCTCGAGCATTATCCTGGCATCGCCCAGCACCATCCGCGCATCGGGCAGACAGCGCTTGAGATAGGTGAAGCGCCCCTCATCGCGCGCGATATCGACGATCACCGGATCGATCTCGTAATAGGTCCAGCGCTGGCCGGGCAGTGCGTAGCAAGCGAGTGTTCCGGTTCCCAGGCCGACGACCCCCACCCGCGCATTTTCTCCGAACAATTTGGGCGCAGCCTCGAGCGCGAGGCCGACGCCCGAAAGCGGCGTATAATAGGTGGTCGACATCATCTCGCGCATCGCGCTGCCGCGATTCTGCACGCCATGGAGCGTGGTGCCGTGAACGAGGTCGCGGCTCTGCCCGCGGTCGCGCACGGTGTAGATGCCGAAATAGCTGCGGGTCAGCACGCCCGGTTGCGCCGAAAGGTCGAGCCTGTTCCACCCGCCCATCGAGAGCATCAGCGCAGCGAGCGACACCGCGAAAGCGAGGCCGTGGCCGATGGTGCGCAGCGCGACCGCGAAGATCAAACCCACGCATGCGATCAACAGCCATTGCGGAACGGGATCGATGACAAGCGCCGCCGCGACCATCGAAAGCGCCAGCGCCAATATCGGCACCCACCGCGCCGCGGTGGCGTTGAACGGCAGCGTTTCCTCAACCGCATCGATCTTGCGCCGAGGCAGAAGCAGCGCGGCCGCGAGCAGCAGCAGCGGATGTTCATAGCCCCAATCGAAGATCACCGGCGCGATCAGCGCGCATAGAACCCCGCCAAGCACGCCGCCGACCGACATCGCCAGATAAAAGCCGGTCAACCGGTCGGGATGCGGACGATCGGCGAACAAACGGCTGTGCAGCGCCACGGAAATGACGAGCAGCAGTGCAAGGCTGAACAGCGTCGCGGAAATCGGCCAGCTGGTCGTATCGACGAAGACGATGCTCGCGCCGATGATGAGAAAGAAGGGCGCCAGCAGCGAAAGCAGCCAGGCAAGGCTCTGGCGCGCGGCGAAGGCAATCGAAAAGCTCAGCAGATACAACCCGAGCGGCACCACCCAAAGCAACGGCATCGCGACGATATCGGTCGTCAGATGCAGTGTCGTCGAAAGCATCAGCCCCGAAGGGACAGCGGCAAGCAGCACCCAGCGCCCCCATTGCCGCCATGTCGGTGCAACTCCCTCCTTCTCGGTCGCAGCGGACGCTGTTCGAACAGGCAAGGCGCGCGCACACAGAAAGACCAACCCGATCAATGCCAGATATCCGCCGCTCCACAGCCAGCGCTGCTCGACCACCGGCATCAACGGCTCGACCAAGAACGGGTACGCGATCAGCCCCGCAAAGCTGCCGAAATTGGACGCGGCATAAAGCGGATAAGGATCGCCCTGCCCGCTTTGCGCGAACCAGCGCTGGATCAGCGGTGCCTGTGCCGAGACGATGAAGAAGAGCGGGCCAATCGAAATGAGCAGCAGCAACGGCACGCCGATCACCGGATCAAGTTCGGTCGCCCAGCCACCTGTGTTGAGTCCGATCGGCAGCATCAGCGCAGCGACGGCGAAGAGTGCCAGATGGATGTACGATTGCCGGCGCGGCGCGAATCGCCCCAGCCAATGGGCATAGGCATATCCGCCGAGCAGCAGCGCCTGATAGACGAGCATCGCCGAGTTCCAGACGGCGGGCGCGCCGCCCAATCGCGGCAGCGCCATCCGCGCGATCATCGGCTGGACGAGGAAAAGCAGAAAAGAGCCCGCGCAGATCGTCGCGACGAAAAGCATCCGGCGGGCCGTGCTTGGCGGATTGGCGGCGTCCCCCGGCATCCGCGCGGCCTTGGCAGATCGCTGCGCCGCTGCAAAGCCGCGTGCGTCGCTTACCACTTCACGATCGGCAAGATGCTCGCATGATCGTCGGTCCATGGCGTGAAGCCGGGATATGGAGAAACCGTGCGCCAATTTTTAGGGCCGGTCGCGGCCAGCATTCGCGCAATAGTCGCCGGTGAGCGCGACATGGCGATCCAGTCGGAGGCGGTGGCGCTGGCTTTCGCCTGCGCTTGGTCAGGGCGATAATCGCGCCGCTGGATCGACCAGCCGGGGGCGGAGCCGGCGACCACGCGCTCGAGATCGAGAAAGCGGTTCGAGATATGCACCAGCACCAGCCCCTCTTCCCCGACGATGCGCGCGTAGATTGCGAAAGCCTCCCTGGTGAGGAGGTGCATCGGCACCGAATCGGAAGAAAAGGCGTCGACGATCAGGATATCGCGGCTTGCGGCAGGTTCGGTCGCGAGGACGAGACGCGCATCGCCGATAGCGATCTTCGCGTCCGGCAAGCAGCGCGACAGGAATGTGAAGCGTCGTGCATCGCGGGCGATATCCTCGACCACCGGATCGATCTCGTAGAAGCGCCAGCGCTGGCCGGGCTGGGCGTAGCAAGCAAGCGTCCCCGCGCCGAGTCCGACCGCGCCGATCCGCGCGCCGGGGCCGAACAATGCCGAGGCCCGCGACATCACCAGCCCGACGCCCGACTCCGGAGCGTAATAGCTGGTCGGCATTCGCTCGCGCTCGGCGCTGCCGCGGTTCTGGACGCCGTGGATGGTGGTTCCGTGGACAAGGACGCGCGCGCCGGGCCGTTCGCGCAACGAATAGATCCCGAAGAAGCTCCGCGTCATCGCCCCCTCCACGGCCGACAGCCGCAGCTTGCCCCATCCCCCCATCGACAGCATCAGCGCCATCAGCGCGGCGGCGAAGACCAGGCGGTGGCTCATCGCCGAAAGCGCCACGCCGATGAGTATAAGCGCGGCGATCATCGATTGCTGCTTCGATTGCGGCAGGCCAAAAAAGCCCTGTCCCGTAAGCGAGATCGCGATCAACAGCAGCGCGACCACGATAATCGTGGCGGAACCCGCGCGCCTCCAGAGCCGCGCGGCACGTGCGAAGATGGCGCGCGGCACGATCGCAAGCGCGGCGGCGACCATCAGGATCGGATATTCATAGGTCCAGTCGAAGATCAGCGGGGCGATCAGCGCGCAGAACAGTCCGCCCGCCGCGCCGCCGATCGACATGGCGAGGTAGAAGGCAGTGAGGCGATCGGGCGCGGGGCGGCGGTCGAACATCGCGCCGTGCAGCGCCACCGACACGACGAAGAGATTGACCGTCGCGACGCCGAGGATCAGCAAATCCCAGTCGGTCGAATCGGCGAACACGCCGCATCCCGCCGCGAGCAATGAGAAGGGCGCGAAACGTGTCAGCACCGTCGCCGCGGTGCGATTGCTGGCGAAGCCTATCGAAAAGCTCAGAAGATAGAGGCCGAGCGGCAGCACCCACAGCAACGGCATCGCGACGATGTCGGTAGTGAGATGCAGCGTCGTCGAGAGCATCAACCCCGAGGGAATTGCCGCAAGTATAATCCAGCGCAGCATCTCTCCGCCGGCGATGGCCGGAGAGCGCGCATCGCTTTCTCCTGGTTCGGCAGCGCGGGGCAGCCGCGCCGCGCAGGCGATCACCAGCCCGGCGAGAAGCACATAGCCCAGGCTCCACCCCAGGCTCTGCATCGCCACCGGCAGAAGCGGCTCGACGATCAGCGGATAGCTGAGCAGCCCGGCGAAACTGCCGACATTCGATGCCGCGTAAAGCGGGTACGGGTCTCCCTGCCCGCTTTGCGCGAACCAGCGCTGGATCAGCGGCGCCTGTGCCGAGACGACGAAGAACAGCGGCCCGATTGACGCCAGCAGCAGCAGCGGCACCCCGACGATCGGATCGAGCGCCGCTGCCCAATCGCCGCCGCGCAGGCCAATCGGCAGCATCAGCGCCGCGACTGCAAACAATGCGATGTGAATATGCGATTGCCGCCGCGGCGCGAACCGACCGAGCCAATGGGCATAGGCGTAGCCGCCGAGCAACAGCGCCTGATAGACGAGCATCGCCGAATTCCAGACCGCAGGCGCGCCGCCGAGCCGCGGCAGCGCCATTCGCGCGATCATCGGCTGGACGAGGAAAAGCAGGAACGAGCCTGCACAGATCGTCGCGACAAAGAGGATGCGACGCGAGCGCGTCGGCATGGTGGCTGCGTCCCCCATCCGCGCGGCCTTGGCAGATCGCCCCCGGCGTGGAAAGGCGTCACGATGCAAAGCTATCGTGCCGCTGTCTGCACCGCCCTAACCGGCCCAGAAGCGATCAGGATCGAGGAGCGCGCCGCTCCTTCGCTGCAGCCCGGCGAAGTGCGCATCGCGGTTCACGCGGCAGGGCTGAACTTCCCCGATTTGCTGATGACCTACGGCAAGTATCAGTTCCGGCCCGATCCGCCCTTCATTTCCGGCATGGAAGCGGCGGGCGTGGTGATCGAAGGCGAGGGTTTCACCCCTGGCGACCGGGTAATGACCGGGGCCAAGGGCGGCTGCCTTGCCGAACAATTGGTTGTTCCTGCCGCGAACGTCCGGCCGCTGCCATCCGCGCTCTCGTTCGAAGAAGGCGCGTGCTGGCACGCGGCGGCGGTGACGGCGTGGCACGCGCTAAATGACAAGGCAGCGCTGAAGGCGGGCGAAAGCGTTCTCATCCTCGGCGCCAGCGGCGGTGTCGGCATGGCGGCGGTCGCGCTCGCCAAGCACAAGGGCGCGACGGTGATCGCCACCGGCTCCACCCCCGAAAAGCGCGCCGCCACTCTCGACGCAGGTGCGGATCATGTGCTCGATCCTGCCGATTCCGAGCTTGCGGCACAGGTCAAGGCGCTGACCGGCGGTGCGGGCGTCGACGTCGTTTACGATCCCGTCGGCGGCGATCTTGCGATCAGAGCGACCCGCGCAATCGCGTGGGGCGGGCGCTATCTCATCGTCGGCTTTGCAAGCGGTACGATCCCGAGCTTTCCCGCCAATCACGCGATGATCAAGGGCTACAGCCTGATAGGGCTGCGTGCGGGCGAAAGCAGCCGACGCGATCCAGCGCTCGCCGCGCGCACCGCGATCGCGCTCGCCGAACTCGCCGAACAGGGCGTGATGCGCCCGCACATCTCGCATCGCTTCGCGCTTGACGAGACCGCGGAAGCCTTGCGCGCACTCGAACGCCGCGAGGTCATTGGTCGCGCGGTGGTGGCGATGGCGTGAGAGCGTTCGAGAGCTTCGTCTGCATCGATTGGTCGGGTGAAGCGGTGGCGCATCCCAAGGGTCTGGCGCTCGCTGTTGCGAGAGCTGGAACGGCCGCGCCGCATTTGCTGACTCCAGCGGGAGGTTGGTCACGGCAGGGCATTCTCGATTGGCTTGCAGAGCACGCCCGAGCGCATAGCAATATTCTGGTTGCGCTCGATCTGTCGCCGGCGCCGCCTTTCCTCGACGAGAGCGCGTATTTCCCCGGTTGGGCGGACAGCCCGCGCGATGCAAAATCCCTTTGGAAGCTCGTCGACGAATTATCGGTGGAGACACCGCATCTGGGTGCAGCGGGTTTCCTTCGACACCTCGAAGCCCGCCGACATTTTCGGCAGTTCAAGGATTGCGGCGATCGTTTTCCCCCCGGCGCGGGCCGCTTCCGCATCTGCGAAGCAGGGCAGCGCGCGATGGGTTTGTCGCCCTATAGCTGCTTCAATCTGATCGGCGCGGCGCAGGTCGGAAAAAGCAGCCTGACGGGCATGCGCGTGCTCCACCGGCTCGAAGGCATCGTCCCGATCTGGCCGTTCGACTCCGTGCCGAAAACTGGGCCGGTGATCGTTGAAATCTATACCGCGCTTGCCGCGCGTCAGGCCGGGCTTCGCAAGGGCGTCAGCAAGATCCGCGATGCGGTGACGCTCGACACGGCTCTCGCCTGCTATGACAGCGCCCCGCACGCCCCGCTGACTAAATATAGCGATCATGCGACCGATGCGATCCTTACGGCCGCGTGGCTGCGCCATGTGGCGGGGCGGGAGGAACTATGGTCGCCTGAGGCGCTGACCGAAGAGATCGCGCGGACAGAGGGGTGGACGTTCGGGGTGGTGTAGCTAAGCGTTGAAGAGACCCGCATAACGCTCTCGCAGCAGATTTTTCTGCACCTTGCCCATCGCATTGCGCGGCAATTCGTCGACGAACTGATAGCTTCTCGGGTGCTTGAACCGGGCCAGTTCGCGCGCCACCGCCGCCTCGACGTCCGCACGATCGGCACCTCCGACAATCACAGCGACCACGCCCTCACCCAAATCGGAGTGCGGGAGGCCGATGACCGCGCTTTCTTCGACCCCCGGCACCGCATCGATCAAGCGCTCGATCTCACCGGGATAGATATTGTACCCGCCCGCAATGATAAGGTCTTTCGCTCGTCCGGCGATGGTCACGCGACCGTCTGGCGCCATCGTCCCGACATCGCCGGTTATGAACCAGCCCCCCTCGCGGAATTCCTCGGCAGTTTTCCCGGGGTTGCGCCAATAGCCCTTGAAGACGTTGGGGCCACGCACCTCGATCACCTCGCCCTCCCCGATCCGCACCTCGACCCAGGGCAGCGCATAGCCGACCGTCCCCGCCAGCCGCTCGCCGTCGAGCGGGTTGGAGGTGATGATCCCTGTCTCGGTCATGCCATAGCGCTCGAGGATCGCATGCCCGGTGCGCGCGGAGAATTCGCGATGCGTGTCCTCGAGCAAAGGCGCCGAACCCGACGTGAAAAGCCGCAACCGGCTCGCCTCTTGACCGAAACCGGGATCGGCGAGCAGGCGCGTGTAAAAGGTGGGCACGCCCATCATCAGCGTCGCTTGCGGCAGCAGCGCGCGGACCTGCGCGACGTCGAACCTGGGCAAAAACAGCGTCGAGCCGCCTGCGAGAAAGATCGTGTTGAGCGCGATGAACAGCCCGTGGACATGAAAGACGGGAAGCGCGTGAAGCAGTATGTCATCGGCCGTAATGCCCCAGAGTTCGGCCAGCGCCGCCGCGTTCGATGACAGGTTGCCATGCGTAATCATCGCGCCCTTGGAACGCCCGGTCGTCCCCGATGTGTAGAGGATCGCCGCGACGTCGTCCGCGGAAGCCTGCCAGATGCCCTCCAGCGGTGGAACTTTGTCAGCCTCAGCGGCGAGCGCGGCGATGAGTTCGGCTGACACGTACAGCGAAGGCTCCGCGTCGGCGCTGAAATACTCGACCTCGGATGCCGTATAAGCGGGATTGAGCGGCACATAGATCGCGCCGAGCCTCAGGCAGCCCAAATAGAGCGCTATCGCATCGACCGACTTGTCGATCCGAACGAGGACTCGATCACCCGGGGCGACATGACGGGCGGCAAGAACGGCGGCAAATCGCGCGGTTCGATCGTCGAGATCGCGATAGCTGAGCGTCAAGCCATCGGGGGCGATGAGGGCTGGATGTTTCCAGTCGCGGCCGAAACTCTCACGCAGGATCGCATAGAGATTGTGGTTCATTTCGGTTTCCGAGAGGAGAATTACGCCGTCCGCTCGGCCTTGTCCTTCTCGTTCCCGCCTCTGATCATCGCCTGGATCGCGCTCCATTGTTCATCGCCGAGGCCCGACAGCGTCGAATAGAAATTGCCACCGCTCGCCTGGAACGCGGCGCCGTCGATTGCGATGGTCTGGCCGTTGATATATTCCGCCCCCGGCGCCATCAGCAGCACCGCGAGGTTGCACAGCTCATGCATCTCGCCGACGCGGCCCATCGGGTTGCCGCGCCGGTCGTTGGCGCCGCCCCCTGAAAGATTGCCGCCCCCGGGTGAAAGCCGGTCCCATGCCCCCTTGGTCGGGAAGGGCCCGGGCGCGATAGCGTTGAAGCGCAGCCCGTAGCGCCCCCACTCGGTCGCGAGGCTTTGGGTCATGACATTGACCCCCGCCTTCGACATCGCCGACGGCACGGTGAAGGCGCTGCCGTTCCACACCCAGGTCGTCAGTATGGCAAGGAAACTTGCGGTCTTGCCTTCCGCGATCAGCCGCTTGCCGATGTCGAGCGTAACGTAAAACGTGCCGCGAAAGACAATGTCCGAGATCGCGTTGAAGCCGTTCACCGACAGATCCTCGGTGCGGCTGATGAAATTGCCAGCGGCATTGTTGACGACCCCGGTCAGCGCCCCGCCATCGGCCCAAATCGCGTCGACCGCGTCCTTTATCGCATCGGCCTTGCGGATATCGACGGCCTGCGCGACGACCTTGCCACCATGTTTGCCCATCAATTCGGCCGCAGTCTCGTCGAGCACCGCGCCGCGCCGGCCCCAGATATAGACGGTTGCACCCAGCGCGAGAAACGCTTCGGCCATCTCCTTGCCCAACCCGGTCCCGCCGCCGGTTACAAGCACCCGCTCGTTCGCCATCAGTCCCGGGCGGTACATGAGTTTATCGAGGTCCATCGCGCGCTCCTTTTTTTGGTGCGGTAGGGCGAAGGCCCGGCCACTGGCAAGCTGCTAACAAATCGGCGGATTGAGTTTAATCGGCGCTTTTGATAGCCCTGCCCGATGACAGCCTTCATGCCTTCGCTGCGCCAGCTGACCTATCTGGTCAGCCTCGACGAGCATCGCCATTTCGGCCGCGCCGCCGCCGCCAATTTCGTCACGCAATCGACACTCTCCGCCGGCATTGCCGATATGGAGAAGCTGCTCGGCGTCACGCTGGTCGAGCGAACCAAGCGCAATGTCCGTTTCACCGCGATTGGCGATGAGGTTGCCACGCGTGCCCGCGCCATCGTCCGTGATGCCGAGGATTTGTGCGACGCCGCTCGCGCCGCCAGCCAGCCGCTATTCGGCGAGCTGCGCCTCGCCGCGATCCCCACCGTCGCGCCCTATCTGCTGCCCCAAATCCTGCCCGCCATCGGCAAGGAATGGCCCAAGCTCAAGCTTTTCGTTCGCGAGATGCTGACCGGTCCGGCGTGCGAGGCGCTGCAGCGCGGCACCATCGATTGCGTTCTGCTCGCGCTGCCCGTCGAATGCGGCGATACCGAAAGCTTTGCGATTGCGACCGATCGGCTGATGCTCGGCGTGTCTCGCGAGGAAGACGCGTCGCGCGACACCATCGCGCTCGAGGATATAGATGCGGGTCGGCTATTGCTGCTCGAAGATGGTCATTGCCTCAAGGACCACGCGCTTGCCGCGTGCGACCGTATCGTCACCCAATCCGAAGCGCGCATGGTCGCTTCGACGCTGCACACGCTCGTGCAGATGGTCGACGCCGGGCTCGGGGTCACGCTCATCCCGGAAATGGCGATCGAGGCCGGCATTTTGACCGGAACCAAGGTTGCCGCGCATCCGCTTTCGAGCGGCAGCGCCGAACGGCAGATCGCACTCGCCTGGCGCAAAGGAAGTGCGCGCGCGCGTGACTTCAAGCTATTGGGGGCAACGATCCAGCGAGCGACGGCTGGCAAAAATGGTGGGCGTGGCAAGGATTGAACTTGCGACCCCTGCGATGTCAACAC
>CBDUBW010000053.1:0-13344 GCA_965365485.1 uncultured Aquisediminimonas sp. | reverse complement strand
AGGCTTCAAGCAGCACCACGGTCTTGCCCAGCTTTGTCAGCACGGCCGCCGCCTCAAGGCCGATATAGCCGCCCCCGACCACGGCGACCTGCTTCACGTTCGCAAGCTCGGCCATAATCGCATCGACTTCGACACGGTTGCGAACCGTATGAACACCCGCCAGTTGCGCGCCTTCGCACGACAAGCGCCGAGGATCGCCGCCTGCGGCCCAGATCAGGTCGCCAAAACCATGTTCAGCGCCGTCGTCCAAGGTCACGGTGCGCGAGATGGCATCGACTTTATCGACACCCTTGCCCAAAATCAGTTCGATCCCCTTCTCCTGCCAGAAAGCGGGCGGGCGGATGTACAATCGCTCGAAGGGCTTTTCCCCCGCCATATATTCCTTGGATAGGGGCGGCCGCTCATATGGCGGCTCATTCTCACGTCCGATCATCGCAACGGTGCCGGTGAAGCCCTGCTGCCGCAGTACCACCGCTGCCTGCGCCCCGGCATGGCCTGCCCCGACGATGATCACATCGAAAATCGGCATCTCGTTCCCGCTTCTACGAGGTGTCGTTATCGCAGATTAACGCCGTTGCAAGTCGCCCCATCGGCTTGGTCCGTAATTCTCTGTCCCCTGCACTAAATCACAAGATCGCTATGAATCGTTTCGATTGCGCTCGGCGCGCCAAGCAGCGTGAGGCTGCACGCCGCTGAAAAAGCGACCCGCCAAGCTGTTTCGGCGCGACCAGCGTTGCAGAGCCGCCGCGGGCCCAGAACGCCGTTGAATTGACTTGCGTTGCACGCTTCGTCTCAGAATAGACGGACGGAATCAGGTAGGAAGCAACGTGCCGATCGATATCGAAGCGCAGGGTCGTAAACGGCGCCTGACGCACCTTGAACGGCTCGAGGCCGAAGCCATTCACATCATGCGTGAGGTGGTCGCCGAGGCGGAGCGGTCGGTAATGCTGTACTCGGTCGGCAAAGACAGTGCCGTCATGCTGCATCTCGCACGGAAGGCCTTTTACCCCTCTCCCCCGCCCTTTCCGCTGCTTCACGTCGATACTACGTGGAAATTCAAGGCGATGTACGAATTGCGCGACCACATGGCGCGCGAAAGCGGCATGGAGCTTCTGGTCTATCAAAACCCCGAGGCAGCCGAGCGCGGGATCAATCCGTTCGATCACGGCCCGCTGCATACCGACATGTGGAAGACCGAAGGGCTGAAGCAGGCGCTCGACAAATATGGGTTCGACGCGGCCTTCGGCGGTGCCCGCCGCGATGAAGAAAAAAGCCGTGCGAAAGAGCGAATCTTCTCCTTTCGCACCGCCAGCCATGGCTGGGATCCGAAGAACCAGCGGCCGGAACTTTGGAACCTGTACAACGCGCGCAAGAACAAGGGCGAAAGCATTCGCGTTTTCCCGATCTCGAACTGGACCGAATTGGACATCTGGCAGTATCTCCAGCTCAACGAGGTGCCGATCGTTCCGTTATATTTCGCGGCCAAGCGTCCGACGTTCGAATGGGAAGGCCAGCTTTTCATGGCCGATGACATTCCCCGTCTCGAGAAGGTGATAGGAAGGCTGCCCGAAATCACCGAGCGCTCGATACGGTTTCGCACTTTGGGATGCTTCCCCCTGACCGGCGCAGTAGAGAGCACTGCTTCGACGCTTTCCGAGGTCATTCAGGAAACGTTGTTGACCACGACCAGCGAGCGCCAGGGACGCGTCATCGATAAGGACGCGGGGGGCGCGGGCATGGAAGTCAAAAAACAGCAGGGGTATTTCTAATGAGCGATGCCCCGCCCAATGACCCTGTCTACCGGACAGAAGCGCTAATCGCCGAAGATATCGACGCTTATCTGGACCAGCATCAGCACAAGACGATGCTCCGCTTCATAACCTGCGGATCGGTGGACGACGGCAAGTCGACGCTGATCGGGCGGCTGCTCTACGACAGCAAGATGATCTTCGAGGATCAGCTCGACGCGCTCGCTGCGGACTCGAAGAAAGTCGGCACGCAGGGCCAGGAAATCGATTTTGCCCTACTGGTCGACGGGCTCGCAGCGGAACGCGAGCAGGGCATCACGATCGATGTCGCCTATCGCTTCTTCAACACCGAAAAACGCAAATTCATCGTCGCCGATTGTCCCGGGCACGAGCAGTACACACGCAATATGGTTACCGGTGCGAGCACCGCTGACCTCGCCGTGATCCTGATCGATGCGAGGAAGGGGGTCCTCGTCCAGACACGGCGGCACAGCTATTTGTGCCACCTCATCGGCATCAAGAATCTGGTGCTGGCGGTCAACAAGATGGATCTCATCGATTACGACCGCACCAAGTATGAAGCGATCGTCACCGACTATGCCGCCTTTGCAGAAAGCATTGGGATCGAGACCTTCACCGCGATCCCGATATCCGGGTTCAAGGGCGACAACATCACGACTGCGCCTAGCGCCAACACACCGTGGTACACCGGGCCCAGCCTGATTGAGCATCTCGAAGACGTCGAGGTCTTGTCGAGCGAGGATCAAGCCAAACCCTTTCGTCTGCCTGTGCAATGGGTCAACCGTCCCAACCTCGATTTCCGCGGCTTTTCCGGACTGATCGCGACGGGTTCGGTCAAGCCCGGCGACGAAATCCGCTCGCTGCCTTCTGGCAAAACCTCGACAGTCACACGTCTCGTTACGCTGGATGGCGATCTCGATGAGGGCGTTGCCGGGCAATCGGTGACAGTCTGCCTTGCCGACGAGATCGACTGCAGCCGCGGCAACGTGCTTGCCGCAGCGGCCGCGCCGCCGCAGGCCGCCGACCAATTCGAGGCGACGATCGTCTGGATGGCCGATGAGGCGCTGCACGTTGGCCGGGCCTATTGGCTGAAGCTCGGCACGCAGATGGTCTCGGCCACGGTCGCTCAGCCCAAATATGAGATCAACGTCAACGATCCCGGCGGGAGCGGGTCGCAACTGGCTGCGAAGACTTTCGAACTCAACGCGATCGGTGTGGCAGAGCTGACAACCGACAAGGCGATCGTGTTCGAACCCTATACGGACAACCGGGCGCTTGGCGGCTTTATCCTGATCGACAAGGTCAGCAACGCCACCGTCGCCGCCGGGATGTTGAATTTCAGCTTGCGCCGCAGCCAGAACGTGCACTGGCAAGCGCTCGACATTGACCGTGCACAGCATGCGCGGCTCAAGAACCAGACGCCGAAGGTCCTTTGGTTCACCGGGCTGTCTGGCGCCGGCAAATCGACGATCGCAAATGAAGTCGAAAAGCGTCTGAACGTGATGAATCGCCACACGTTCCTGCTGGACGGCGACAATGTCCGCCACGGGCTTAACAAGGATCTGGGATTCACCGAGGCCGACCGCATCGAGAATATCCGCCGGGTCGGTGAGGTCGCAAAGCTGATGGCCGATGCCGGGCTGATCGTGCTCACCGCCTTCATCTCGCCATTCAAGGCTGATCGCGAATTGGTCCGCGCGATGCTGCCCGAAGGCGAGT
This sequence comes from uncultured Aquisediminimonas sp., assembly GCA_965365485.1. Taxonomy (GTDB): domain Bacteria; phylum Pseudomonadota; class Alphaproteobacteria; order Sphingomonadales; family Sphingomonadaceae; genus Aquisediminimonas. The sequence goes on along the minus strand of CBDUBW010000053.1, from coordinate 9,856 downwards.
TCATCGAGATCTATGTCGAGACGCCTTTGGAAGTGGCCGAGGCTCGCGACGTCAAGGGCCTTTACAAAAAGGCGCGGACTGGGGAGCTCAAGAATTTTACCGGGATCGATAGCCCTTACGAGCCGCCCGAACATCCCGAAATACGGGTGGACACAGTCGCAATGACCGCCACCGAAGCCGCCGATCACATCATCCGTACATTGCTGCCGCTCAAATGAGCTTGGAGGCTCAGGCAAGACATCTCAGCGACGTCGAGCTTGCCGCGCACCTGGCCGAAGTGGCCGGGGCGTTGCTGATCGCAGTGCGTGTGAGCGGAGTGCTGAATAAGGCCTCGCTCGGGAAAGCGGGCGACGCCACGGCGAACGAGTTTCTGGTGCGTGCACTCGTCGATGGTCGTTTTCCCAGCAATGCCGGGTCAATCTGAGGGCGGCAAAAAGGGCAGCATTCGTGGTCGCTGCACATGCCCTTAGCCGAATTTCGCCGGACGGTGTCTGGCGATTCGCTGCCTAAAAATGCTGTGAAACCAACCGCTTACTGGACGCTGCTGGATTTATCCAGAGCCGGTATTGGTGCCCAGGAGAGGACTCGAACCTCCACGGCCTTGCGGCCACTGGCACCTGAAGCCAGCGCGTCTACCAATTCCACCACCTGGGCATAGGGGCCGTCGCGTGAGCGCGAGGCGCGGGAACCGGCGCGCGGATAGCGGCGGGGCTTGGAGCTTGTCAATGGAGCAGGGACGCGGCTAGGGGCGCCGCGTGCGAAAGAAAATGAGACGATAATGCCGGCTCTGGTGACGGTCTTGGGTGGCGACGGCTTTATCGGTCGCTACGCAGTGCGCGCGCTTCTGAAAGATGGATGGCGGGTGCGCATCGCGAGCCGACGTCCGAAGCGCAGCTATCATCTGAAGTCTCAGGCCAATCTCGGGCAAATCGGGTGGGCCGTGGCGTCGGTGAATGATCGTGAAAGCCTCGCCGAAGCGATGGCAGGCGCGGATGCGGTGATCAATCTCGTCGGAAGTTTTTCCAACATGGACGCGGTTCACGTTTCAGGGGGTCGCAATGTCGCGAGCGCGGCGGCCGCGGCCGGGGTTGCCGCGTTCGTGCATTTGTCGGCCATCGGCGCAGATCCTGGCAGCCAATCGACTTACGGGCGGACCAAGGGCGAAGGGGAGCTGGCTGTTCGCGACGCCTTCCCAGCCGCGACCATTTTGCGACCCTCGATCGTTTTCGGGCGCGAGGATCAGTTCATCAATCGCTTTGCAGGGCTTATCCGCCTGCTCCCTATCGTCCCCGTGATTGGGGGAGCCACGCGGTTCCAGCCGGTGTTCGCGGGTGATGTCGGGCGTGCCATCGTCTCGGCGTTGGCCTCGTCGAACGCTGGCGGAACCTATGAGCTCGGAGGGCCTGACGTGCTGACCATGCTCGAGCTCAACCGCTGGATCGCCGCGAAAATTGGTCGCGAGAAACCCATTATCGAGGTGCCCGACACGCTTGCAGCGGGGATGGCGCGCGCCACCGGCTGGTTGCCCTTCGCGCCGATCAGCTGGGATCAGTGGCTAATGCTTCAGAAAGACAATGTCGTTGCCGATGGTGCGCCCGGCCTTAGCGATCTGGGCATCGCGCCGGTTTCGCTGGAGGTCGCTGCCGAAGGCTGGCTTGTGAAATACCGGCGCTACGGGCGGTTCGGCAGCGAACGTATGGCCTGATGGACGATGTAATTTCGGCGGTCATCCTCGGCATCGTCGAGGGTGTGACCGAATATCTGCCCGTTTCCTCCACCGGCCATCTCATCCTTGCCAGCGAACTGCTGGGGTATGACGCGGCTCGGTGGAAGTTGTTCAACATCGCGATCCAGCCGGGTGCGATCCTCGCAATCGTCGTACTGTACTGGAAAACCTTCGCCGAGGTGTTGGTCGGTCTGCCGAAGCGCGAGCCCCGCGCTGTCGCTTTCACGCGGAACGTTCTGCTCGCTTTCTTCCCGGCGGTCGTCGTTGGCCTGGCGCTGGGTGATTTCATAGATGCCTTGCTGGAAAATGCCGAGGTCGTCGCTTGGGCGCTGATTATCGGCGGCGTCGCCATATTGATCGTCGAGCGGCTGGCGCGGACGCACGAGTATGGAAGCGTGGCCGATCTGGGCGCGAGGCAATCCATAAAGATCGGCCTTATCCAGTGCCTCGCGATGATCCCTGGGGTCAGTCGATCGGGCGCAACGATCCTGGGCGCGATGGCGATCGGCGTGGATCGAAAGACCGCCGCAGAGTTCAGTTTCTTTCTTGCGGTCCCAACGCTGACCGGCGCGACCATGCTGCAACTATGGAAAGATCGCGCGGCAATTACCGCCGACGAACTCGGGCTGATCGCAATCGGCTTCGTCGTCTCATTTCTGGTCGCGATTGTTGTCGTCAAAGCTTTTGTGAGCATCGTGACGCGTTATGGCTTCGCGCCATTTGCATGGTATCGCATCGTCGCCGGCGCGGCGGCGCTGATCTGGTTGAGCGGGGTTTGACTATGAAGGCTTTTGTCGCAGGCTTGATGCTGATCACGATGCCAATAGCAGTGGGTGCCCAGGCCCCTGCCCCGCCCTCTTCCGAGCGCATAGAGGCAGCGCGCCCCGTCATCGATCAATTGTGGCCCATCGGCACCTATCGCCGGATGATGGACGGCACGATGTCGAAGCTGATGGACAGCATGATGTCATCAATGATGGGTATGCCGGCCGAAAATATTTTGGGCAGCGCTGCGACCGGCGAGGCCGGTAAGAAGTCGATGGCCGAACTGGCGGAGTCGGCAGATCCGCATTTCCGCGAGCGCATGAAGATTTCGATGGATACCATGATGGGGGCGATGATCCCGATAATGGAGAAGATCGAACCGACCGTGCGCGACAATCTGACCCGTGTTTACGCGCGACAGTTTACTGCCGTCGAGCTCGGCGACATGAGGCGCTTTTTCGCCACGCCCAGCGGCAAGGCTTATGCCGACAATGCGATGATGATGTTCACGCAGCCCGAGATCATGGAGGGGATGCAGGCGTTCTTGCCTGAGCTAATGCAGGCGATGCCCGGTATTATGAAGAAGGTGGAAGCCGCGACTGCGCATCTACCGCCTCCACCCAAGCGCAAGAGCGAAGAATAAGCGTTCAGCGCAGCGAAAGTTGTGGCATAGTATTATTTTCGCTTGGGGATTTGATTCCCCCTGTTCGGAGATGTGCCATGCGTACAGCTGTTGTCGCTCTTGCCGCCCTTTCGCTTGCCGCCCCCGCCTTTGCGCAATCGCAGGCGAGCCGCGATGTGCAGGACATTGCCGATACGCTAAACAACCCGATCAATAAGGCGATCGCCGCGGGCGCGGTGGCGGCCGCAGTCGATGCCGTGCTCGACACGCGGATTGACGGGTTCGCTCGAGCGCTCGAGCCGCTGACGGGCAAGCCGGCGCGTAGAGGTCCTGCGACAGTGCGCGAGATGGCGGAACGCGACGACCCCTATTTCGAGCAAAATCTTCAGCGCGGCACGCGTGATGCCATCGGATCGATGGGTGCGGTCGCCTCCGCGCTTGCGATTGCGATGCCAGAGCTTGAAGCAACGATGCGCCGACTCGAGAACGCGCTGCCCTTACCTCGCTAACGTCGATGTAGCAGGGTGACGGCCCGCACCTCGCTCGCTATGGCGAGCGTCCGATGTGGCTCATCTATCAATTCCCGCTCTGCCCTTTTTCTCGAAAAGTCCGGCTTCTCCTTGGGGAGAAGGGGGTTGGTTATGAATTGGTGCGTGAAAATCCCTGGGAACAGCGCGATGAGTTTCGGGATCTGAACCCGACCAGCCAGACCCCGGTCGTTGTCGAAAAGCAGCGCGGCGCGACGCTGATAAATTCTGCAGCGATCTGCGAATATTTCGAAGAAACGGTTGACAAAGCGCCGATGATTTCGGGTACCGCTGAAAATCGCGCCGAGATCAGGCGGCTTTCCGCCTGGTTCGACGAGCAATTTTACGGCGCGGTCGTCGCGCCGCTGCTGCACGAGCGGATGCTCAAACGCATTCTCTATCGGCAGGCGCCCGAAGGCGGCGCGCTTCGGGAAGCAATGAAAAGCGCCAATGCTTTCATGGATCAGACCGACTGGATGCTCGACAAGCATAATTGGATCGCCGGCGCGACCCTGAGCCTCGCCGATCTGACTGCAGCAGCGCATATTTCGGTTGCCGATTATCTGGGTGGCATAGATTGGAGAAGTCATGACCAGACCAAGGGCTGGTATGCCGGGCTGAAGTCACGCCCGAGCTTCAGGCCATTATTGTCGGAGCGAATGGAGGGCGTCTCGCCCCCCGCCTATTACGACAAGGTCGATTTCTAGGCGACCAGTTTGAGACCGCTGGCCTCCGCAGCTTCTATTGAAACCGCTGATACCCCTGGACATTCAGCAAGCCGAGCGCGGATCTCATCGTCGAGCGAAAAATCGCGACCGATACAGAGCGTTGCCTGCGAACCCTCGCACGGCACACGGACGATGATCTCACCGCGTCCGCCGCGAGCGCCTGCAACCGCGTTCGCGATCGCGCCGAACGCCACCGGATCATCGACTTCGATCTCGATCTTGAGGCGAATCGTCCCGGCGAGGGCATCGAGCGGCTGGACGCGCCTCACCGTCACTCGCGGTGTTTCCTCACCCGGGCGGCGGTCGAGTTCAACGTGAAGCAATAGACATGCACCTGCCGCCGCGCCGCGTTCCAGCGCCGCCGCTGCATCGTCATCGAAGCAGGACGCGACGAATTGTCCGCTCTGATCGGAAAGCGTCGCCATCGCGTAGCGCCGGCCACGCGCGGACGTACGCCAGCGAAACTCTTCGACGAGCGCCGACATGACGGCGCCACTTCGAGCACCATTTTCGGCCGGAGCTTGCTCGCACAATTCATTGTAGGTGCGGGCGCGGTGCGCATCGGCGACATGTCGGTAGCGTTCGACCGGGTGCGACGAAAAGTAAAAGCCAAAGGCCTCCTTCTCCTGGGTCATTCGCTCGGCGAGCGCCCACGACGCCGATTTGGGCAGCGGAACCGCGACTGCCGTCGATCCCGCCTCGCCGAACAATCCGCCCTGCCCGCTGTGACGGGCCAGCTCGGCTTGCGAAGCGACGGCAAGGATCGTCTCGGCTCCCTGATGAAGTGCCGCGCGTGATGCGTGCAAGGCATCAAGCGCGCCAGACGCGGCGAGGCTTTCGATCTGCTTCTTGTTCAGCTGACGAGCGCCAATGCGATCGGCAAAATCGTCGATCGATACAAAGCGCCCAGTTTCGTCGCGTTGCGCACACATTTGCGCCATCGCGGCTTCGCCGACGCCCTTGAGCGCGCCCAACGCATAGCGAACGCCCAGCTGCCCGTCCTCCCCCGCCTCGACCGCGAAATCGGCGCGACTGGCGTTGACGCACGGCGGCAGGCAGCGAACGCGCATGCGCCGCATATCGTCAGTAAAGATCGCCAGCTTGTCGGTATTCCCGATGTCGAAGCACATCGAGGCGGCGAAGAAATCCGCCGGGTAGTGCGTTTTGAGCCAGGCGGTTTGGTATGCGAGCAGTGCATAAGCCGCGGCGTGGCTCTTGTTGAAACCATAGCCTGCGAACTTGTCGATCAAGTCGAACAATTCGTTGGCTTTGGTGGCGGGGATGCCGTTGCGTTCGGCGCAGCCCGCCACGAAGATGCTGCGTTGCGCATCCATCTCCGACTTGATCTTCTTGCCCATTGCGCGGCGCAGCTGATCCGCCCCGCCGAGCGTGTAGCCCGCCAGAATCTGCGCGGCCTGCATGACTTGCTCCTGATACACGAAGATGCCGTATGTTTCGGCAAGAACGTCTTCGAGCAACGGGTGCGGATATTCGATGGGAACACGCCCGTTCTTGCGATCGCCGAAGAGGGGGATGTTGTCCATCGGCCCCGGCCGGTAGAGGGAGACGAGCGCGATGATATCCCCGAACGCCGTGGGCCTTACCGCCGAGAGTGTCCGCCGCATCCCCTCCGATTCGAGCTGGAAGACGCCGACCGTGTCGCCTTTCTGAAGCAGCGCGTAGACGGCTGGGTCATCCCATGTCAGCGCATCGAGATCGGGCCGCATGCCTTCGCGCTCCTCGATCAGCGCGCAGGCCTTTTGCAGCACCGACAGCGTTTTGAGGCCCAGAAAGTCGAACTTCACGAGGCCCGCATATTCGCAATATTTCATGTCGAACTGCGTGACCGGCAGGTCCGAACGCGGGTCGCGGTAGAGCGGCACTAGCCGCGACAGCGGCCTGTCGCCGATGACGACTCCCGCAGCGTGGGTCGAGCTATGACGCGGCAGCCCCTCCAGTTTGCGTGCGAGATCGAAAAGGTGCCGGACCTGGGCATCCGATTTATATTCGGCGGCGAGTTCCGAGACGCCGTTCAAGGCGCGTTCAAGCGACCAGGGATCGGTAGGATGATTGGGGACAAGCTTGGCGAGCCGATCGACCTGATTATAGCTCATCTGCAGCACGCGCCCCGTGTCCTTGAGCACCGCGCGCGATTTCATCCGCCCGAAGGTTATGATCTGGGCGACGTGATCGGAGCCGTATTTGCGCTGGACGTAGCGGATGACCTCCTCGCGCCGGGTTTCGCAGAAGTCGATATCGAAGTCGGGCATCGACACGCGTTCGGGGTTGAGAAAACGTTCGAAGATGAGGCCAAGCTTGATCGGATCGAGATCGGTGATCGTCAGCGCCCAGGCGACAAGCGATCCGGCGCCAGAGCCGCGACCGGGGCCGACGGCGATCCCCTGCCCTTTCGCCCATTTTATGAAATCGGCGACGATCAGGAAATAGCCCGAAAAGCCCATGCTGGCGATAACGTCGAGCTCGAACGCGAGCCGGTCGCGATAGATTTGAGCGTCAGCAACGGGCGCCGCCGCCAAGCGTTCGGCCAGGCCCGCCGCTGCATCAGCGCGCAGCTTGTCGGCTTCTCCGTCTTTGTCACCCATGCGTGGGAGGATCGGATCGCGCCGGGGAGCCATGACTGCGCAGCGCTGCGCGACGACGAGCGTGTTGGCGAGCGCCTCGGGCAAGTCGGCGTAGAGCATCTTCATCTCGCGCGCCGGCTTGATCCAGCTGTCGGGCGATGAACGCGGGCGATCGTCGCGCTCGACATAAGTCGAATTGGCGATGCACAGCATGGCGTCATGCGCATCGTGAAACGCGCTTTCGGCGAAACACGCCGGGTTGCTCGCGACCAGCGGCAGATTCATTTGGTGCGCGAGCGAGATCAGCCTTTCTTCCGCAGCCCCCTCATCCGCGTCGAGGCGGCGGCAGATCTCGATATATAAGCGGTCGCCGAACAGCCGGTGCAACCTCCCCGCATAGGCCTCGGCCGCCACTTCCTGCTGCTCGTTGATCAGCCGGACGAGCGCGCCCTCCCGGCCCGCTGTGAGGGCGATCAGGCCTTCGTTGTAGCGGGCAAGCAGATCGAAATCGATATGCGCCTGCTCCTGCAGCGGCCGGTCGAGATGCGCTGCTGAGACGATCTCGCAAAGATTGGCATAGCCGCGTTCGTCCTGGGCATAGAGCCCAAGCCAATCATAGACCGGCTTTTCTGTTTCGGGCCGATCGGGCCTGAGTACCGCGATCAGCGCGGCGATAATCGGCTGGACGCCAGCGCTTACGCAGGCCTCGGAGAAAGCCATCGCGCCATAAAGCCCGTTGCGGTCGCAGATCGCCGCCGCAGGGAAACCCAGGTCGCGCGCCCGCTTGGCAATGTCCTTGGGCTCGATCGCGCCTTCGAGCATCGTGTACGCGGAGAAGATGCGAAGCGGAACGAAGGGGGCGAAGGGCATGGTCCACCCTTAATGAGATTGGGCCGATTCTCCAGACCGCAATCGACAGCAGCTTCGGCTTAAAGCGACAAAAGCCACCGCGCATCGCACCGCTTTTGTCGCCTTTGTCGCTTTAAGGATCAATCGACCGGATCAGGTGACAGGAAATACCCTATTTGTCAATCTGCTAGTGGTGGTCACAAAAGACTGTCGATTTCCGCGACCAGACTTTCGGGCTTCTCTGTCGGCGCGTGACGCGACACGACATTGCCCTGCTTGTCGACGAGAAATTTGGTGAAGTTCCACTTGATCGCCTGGCTGCCGAGCAGGCCCGGCTTGGCCTTTTTCAGATGCTTGTAGAGCGGATCGGCGCCGTCCCCGTTCACCTCGATCTTGGCCATCACCGGAAACGTCACATCGTAGTTGAGCGTGCAGAATTTGGCGATTTCATCGGCATTGCCAGGCTCCTGCGCGCCAAATTGATTGCACGGGAAGGCGATCACCGCGAGCTTATCACCATATTTGCGATGAAGCTGCTCAAGCCCTTCATATTGCGGGGTAAAGCCGCATTTCGAGGCAGTGTTGACGATGAGCATTGGCTTGCCGGCGAATTCACTCAGGTCCTGCTCGCCGCCGCCCGCCGTCCTGACTTTGAAATCATGCACGTTCGAGGGAGATTCGCTGCCGGAAGCTTTGGGTTGGGCACCATCGTCGTGGGCCTTGGACAAATCATGCACGCTCATCGCTTCGCTCCCGCAAACGTCATGCCGGGCTCACCGCGATCAGGCCGCATCCTCGGTCTGTTTCTCGGCGTAGACCCGTACAGGTTCCTTGCGACCCTCGACGACATCCTTGTCTACCACGACTTCGTCCACCCCGTCCATGCCGGGAAGATCGAACATGGTATCGAGCAGGATGTTCTCGACGATCGAGCGCAGCCCGCGCGCGCCGGTCTTGCGGTCGATCGCCTTCTTCGCAACCGTCTGCAGCGCATCCTCGGTAAAGCTCAGCGACACGTCCTCCATGTCGAACAGCTTCTGATACTGCTTTACCAGCGCGTTCTTGGGTTGCTTGAGGATGGTGACCAGCGCGGGCACGTCCAAATCCTCGAGCGTCGCGATCACCGGCAGGCGGCCGACGAATTCGGGGATGAGCCCATACTTCAGCAAATCCTCGGGCTCGCCCTGCTTGAGCACCTCGCCGGTGCGGCGCTCGTCCGGCGTCGAGACATGCGCGCCGAAGCCCATGCTCTTGCCTTGCAACCGGTCCGAGATGATCTTCTCGAGCCCCGCAAAGGCGCCGCCGCAGATGAACAGGATGTTGGTGGTGTCGACCTGTAGGAATTCCTGCTGCGGATGCTTGCGCCCGCCCTGCGGCGGCACGCTCGCGACAGTGCCTTCCATCATCTTCAACAGCGCTTGCTGGACGCCCTCGCCACTCACGTCGCGGGTGATCGAGGGATTCTCGGCCTTGCGCGAAATCTTGTCGATCTCATCGATATAGACGATGCCGCGCTGCGCGCGCTCGACATTATAATCCGACGCCTGAAGCAGCTTGAGAATGATGTTCTCGACATCCTCACCGACATAGCCCGCCTCGGTCAGCGTCGTCGCGTCGGCCATTGTGAAAGGCACGTCGAGGATGCGCGCCAGCGTCTGCGCGAGCAGCGTCTTGCCGCACCCGGTTGGCCCCATCAGCAGGATGTTGGACTTGGCGAGCTCGACATCGGCACCCTTGCCGCCGTGATTCAAGCGCTTGTAGTGGTTGTGCACCGCGACCGAGAGCACGCGCTTTGCCCGCTTCTGCCCGATAACATAATCGTCGAGGACGTTGCAGATTTCCTGCGGGGTCGGGACGCCGCCATCCTTCTTGTTGACGAGCGCAGTCTTGGTCTCTTCGCGAATGATATCGTTGCAGAGATCGACGCACTCGTCGCAGATGAACACGGTCGGGCCCGCGATGAGCTTGCGCACCTCGTGCTGCGATTTCCCGCAGAACGAGCAGTAGAGCGTGCTCTTGGCATCGGTGCCGCTAAGCTTGGTCATTCAAACCTTCCC
>CBDUBW010000052.1:0-13416 GCA_965365485.1 uncultured Aquisediminimonas sp. | reverse complement strand
CCGCCGTGAGCAGGGCAATGAAGCGCCGCTTTCAGAAAGCGAGACCACTGCGGCGCCAGGCGACGCAGATGCCGATGCCGTGAAGCTTCCCGCTTCGAACGCCGATGTGGCGGAAGTCGTTGTCGTGCCTGAAGTCGTCGAAGCGGCGGAAGAGGCGCCCGCACCCAAGCGCGGCCGCGGACGCAAGCCGAAGGCCGAACCCGAGGCTCAATCGACGCCGGACGCGAGTGAGGACGCCCCCAAGGCGAAGCGTCGCCCGCGCGCGCGCGCCAAGGCTGCCGAGACTCAGCCTGAACCTGCCGCCGAAACGGCTGCCGAAAAGCCCGCGCCGAAGCCCAAGCGAGCATCGCGCGCCAAAGCCAAGCCCGAGCCCGGGTCCGAACTTGCGCTTGCTGACGCGGAACCGGCGAAGGCCGAACCCGAAGCGACACCTGCAGAAGAAGCGACCGCACCGAAGCGCGGCTGGTGGTCACGGACCTTTGGTTGAACGGGCTTTCATCAGGCGTTCAGGCATTGGCGCGAAGAAGCGAGCCTATGTCTGACGCCCTGTCCCGCCTTCGGCTTGCGCTGAGGGCCATCGTCGCCGCGATCGTCGCGGTCGCTGTTCTGGCGCAACCCGCGGCGGCGCAGAGCGTGCTTCGCGATGCCGAGACCGAAGCGTTGCTCGATGAGATGTCGCTGCCTTTGATTAAAGCGGCAGGGCTCAATCCCCGCAATGTCCGGATGGTGCTGATCAACGATCAGTCGATCAACGCTTTCGCGACTGCGGGACAGGCCGTCTATATCCATTCGGGATTGATCACCGCAGCATCCAACGCCAACGAAGTCCAAGGCGTGATCGCGCACGAATTGGGTCATGTCGCGGGCGGCCATTCGATCCGGATCAACCAGGGAATCAAGACCGCGACCGGAATTACGCTGTTGAGTCTTGTGCTCGGCGCGGCGGCAATTGCGGCGGGGGCGGGCGAGGCAGGCGCAGCGGTTCTCGCGGGCGGGCAGCAGGCGGCGCTCGGCAAGTTCCTCGCCTTCAACCGCGAACAGGAATCGCTGACCGATCAGATGGGCGCGCGTTATCTTTCCGCCGCCGGGATCAGCGGCAAGGGATCGATCGCCTTCTTCAAGCGACTGCTGGGCATCGAGTTTCGCTACGCGATACCGCAGGAAGACAGCTATGCGCGCACCCACCCGCTTTCGGGCGAGCGTATCGCTATTCTCCAGCAGGATTACGAAGACGACCCGGCCTGGAACAAGCCGACCGATCCTGCGCTCGAAGCGCGGTTCCAGAGGGTCAGGGCGAAACTCGCCGGCTTCGTGAACGAACCGCAACGAACGTTGCGCGATTATCCGGAAACCGTTCAGACGATTCCGGCGCGCTACGCTCGCGCCTATGCCTGGCATCGCTCGGCCTATCCCGAGAAGGCGCTCGCCGAAGTCGACTCACTCCTCAAGACCAGCCCCGGCGACCCCTATTTTCTCGAGCTCAAGGGGCAGGTGCTATTGGAGTCAGGGCGTCCGGGGGAAGCGCTGCCAATACTGCGCGAAGCCGTCGCGAAGACCAATGCCCAGCCGCTGATCGCGGCCTTGTTCGGTCACGCACTGATCGCGACGGAAGATCCGACCCAGTTCCCCGAGGCGACTCGCATCCTCAAAGCGTCCGTGGTCAAGGATAAGGAGAATCCCTTCGCCTGGTATCAGCTCGGCGTCGTTTACGACCGATCGGGTGATGCTCCGCGCGCGGCGATGGCGAGCGCCGAGCGTTTCCATCTTCAGGGCCAGTCGAAGCTCGCGCTCGCCAATGCCGAAGCCGCGGTCAGGACGTTGCCGCAAGGCACCCCAGATTGGATCCGCGCGCAGGATATCGCGCTGGTTTCGCGCAACGAGGTCGAAGACGAAAAGCGGAAGAAGCGCTGACGATCATGAAAGGACGTGATGTGGCGATAGGCGCAACCGCGCTCGCGCTGGGCGCGGGCGTGGCGATATTGGCGAGCGGCGCAGCCTCGACGCCGGTCAACACCGCCGATCGGGCGGCGGTCGAGAAGATCGTGCGCGAATATATTCTGGCGAACCCCGAAATCCTGCCCGAAGCGATGCAGAATCTCGAAGCGCGGCAAACGCAAAAAGTCGTTGCCGAAAATCGCAAGGCGATCGAGACGCCTTTCGGCAGCGCTTGGGAGGGAGCGGCCGATGGCGATGTCACGCTCGTTCAGTTCTTCGATTACAATTGCGGATATTGCCGCACCGCCCGCGCCGACATCGATCGGCTGCTGGCTGAGGATGCCAAGCTGAAGGTCGTCTATCGCGAGGTCCCGATCCTCGGGTCCGAAAGCGTGAAGGCCACCGAAGCCAGCCTTGCCGTTGCGCAGGCCGACGGAAACTATGCGGCCTTCCACCGCGCGCTTTACGCGGCGGGCCGGACAACGCCATCGGCGATCGCCGCGGCACGGTCCAAATCGGGCAGCAACGGCGGCGGAGACAGCGCAAAAAGCGCGGCCGAAATCGATGCGAACATCGAATTGATGCGGACGCTTCAATTCACCGGCACACCCGCCTGGGTGGTCGGAGACAAGGCGCTTAACGGGGCCGTGGGTTATGACGCGCTCAAGGCCGCGATCGCGGAAGCGCGGGCCAAGGCAGTGTCTTAGGCCGACAGTCCACGCTGACCGCGTCGGTGACTGTCGGCAAGCGACAGTCACCTTTGTACTCAAGCTCAGCTAAGCTCCGGCTCGCGGATATCGTCGCGCAAATTCTCGATCACGCTGCGCGCGTCGAAAGCGCGAGGGTCGTTGGCGGGTTTGCGGCCCTTCCCGAGGACGATCTCAGCGGTCGCCTCATACCGATCAACGGTGCGGACATCGATGTCGCGATCCCAGAAGGGGTCGCCCCAGAAGGGGTCCCAACCGCGCCAGCCGAAGCCCGCGCCGCGATAACGCCATGCCGGGCCCCAATAGCCGTAGAGCCCGCCTGAGAAAGGTCGGTCGATATAGGTGCGCGATTTGCGCTCGGTATCGCGGTCCGCCATCGCGAACCAATCATAGCCTTGCTCGACAGTGAGCTGCGCCGCGCGATACAGCAAATAGCGCTCGACCGTTTCGCGCGAGGTGACGCTGTTGCCTGCGAAGGTGACGCGGAAGCGATCGGCCTCGATCCGATCATCGGTATAGCCGGTGGCCATGCGTCCGGCGGGCGCGGGACGGTAAGGGGTGGGTTCGGCGCAGGCAGTCACGACCAGCGCGAGTGGAACGGCCGACAGTAGAAGCTTGGTCAAGCGAGCAGACATCGCATTACTCCGATACAGGCGATACACGGGATGCAATCGGCGATATCGCCATTTGTTCCGAAAGGTCAGCGGCTCCAAGCGAATCGCATCGAAACCTCCGCCCCCGGCGTACCGTCAGGGCCAAAGCTGCGTTCGGTTATACTGCCAATGCCATCGGACGTTACAGCGACGATCGTCGAACAACGCGTGCCGTATAAAGGGTTGCGAATGAACGCAGGCTGATCGCCGCGCTCATCGGCAAGCATTTCGAACAGAGTCTCGGGCGCGCCATTCGAATTGCCAAGCCAGCTTTGCATCGCGATCCCGACGGCGTCACCGCGCGGCCAGGGCGCACCGGCAACGCCGTTCGACAGGATGTGAAGGCCGGGGCTGAGCGGCAATGTTTGCGACTGCGGGCGATTGGTCAGCAGGCGCGCGGCATCTCGGTCGATCACGATCAGGCTGAACGGGTTGAGGTCCTGCAAATCCTTCGGATCGGGCTTTCCGTCGAGCGCGTCGGCGACGAGCGCACCGCGCGATTGTTTAGCCGGATCGGGTTCGCCCTGCCCGGTGACGTTGACGACGACCGCGCAGCGCGCCGCCTCGCTGACGCCGAGCCACATCCCGCCTGAGCGCAGATCCTTTCCGCCGATCCGGCCATTGTCACAAGCAAGGGGGGCGGCTGGGCGCGCATGATATTCGTCGCGGTTTGCGGCCAGCACCAGCCGCCACCGCGGATGCATGTTCCAGGCAAGCGACGATGCACATGTCGCGGCCGGGACTAGCATAAATGCAAAGAAAAGCCCCCCGGATCGCTCCGGAGGGCTCTTCGTCGATTGGTTGAAGCGCTTAGAAGCGGGCGCCGATGCCGATGATGCCCTGGTGGCGATCAGCGTCGACATCGATGTTCGCGTTACCGACGTTCAGATTGCCATAGTTCGAGTAGCGATACTCTGCCTTGACGAAGCCGCTCGGCCCGAACAGGCTGAACTTCTTCTCAACGCCAACACCCAGACGATAGCCGTCGAGGTTGTTGCCATCGGTGAAGACTGTGCCCGCTCCGTCATTGTAGCGCGTCTTGATGCGGGCGTTGGTGTAGCCCGCCTTGCCGTAGATCAGCGTGCCCGGCGCGGCTTCGAAGCCGAGGCGAGCGCCGACATACAGATCGCGTGCGGCGCTGTTGCGCAAACGATCCCCGGCGACGAAGACGTCGCGATCACGCTCACGGGTGGTCGAATCCATATATTCGCCCTCGACGCCGATGATGGCGCTACCGGCCTGGAAATCAAAACCGGCGCCGATGCCATAGGCGAAGCCATCATCGCCTTCGACATTGTCATAGCCGCCGAGCGCTTCGACATGAACGCCGGTGAAAGGCGCGTTTTCCTGTGCGAAGGCAGGGGTGGTGGCGGCGGCTGCGGCCAGAACGACAAAGCCGCTTACAAACTTACGCATTAAAAATCTCCGTAACACTGTTCCGTCTCCCCACTCTGGAGACGGGCAGCAAATGGGTATCGCGATGCGAAGTTTCATGAACGTCACACAACGAGATAAACTGTGGCTTCAGAGCAACAGAGCGATCGGAACGCGTGCGCGTCGGCAGGGTTTTCGCTTGGTCGACCGCAGGAGATCATCATGCCCGAGAGCGAACATTCTAACGCCGAGCCTGAACCCGGCCGCGCCGACGCGGCCGCCGAAGCGCGTGGCGAGACCGTAAAACCGAAAGCCGGCGAGACAGACAAGCCGTGCAGCCCCGCAGAAGCCGAAGCCAACGCAAAGCAGACCGCGCAGCGCGCATCCTAATCGGCTTGCAATTCAGCTGTTGCGCGTCACATTCAACGGCAAGCAGCCGAGGAGAGTTTCATGCGCAGTCACGATCAAGTCGCCGCGATGTCGTGCCCGGTGTGCCGAGTGCCGCTGACGATGAGCGACCGGCAGGGGATCGAGATCGATTATTGCCCGCAGTGCCGCGGCGTCTGGCTCGATCGCGGCGAGCTCGACAAGATCATCGAACGCAGTCTCGATAGCGCGCCCAAGTCCCCTACGGCGCAGCCCGCTCCGCCCCCGCCGCCGCAGCAGGGCTATGCGCAGCCCGGCTACCCGCCGCCGCAGCCGGGGTATGGTCAGCCAAGCTACGGCCATTCGGGCTATGGCCACAGCCATCACGGCCACAAAAAAAAGAAACACTGGCTCGAAGAAATTTTCGACTGACGCGTCAATCGCGGCGCGTGGCCTTTTCGGTGATGCCAGAGGTGCCTTCGCGCCGCGCGAGTTCGGCCAGGACGTCATCGAAGGACAGGCCGCAATCGGCAAGCAGAATGGCGAGGTGGAAAATAAGATCCGCCGCCTCGCCGGTCAGCGCCGCCGCATCGTCCTGCATTGCCGCGATCACGGTTTCCACCGCCTCTTCGCCGAGCTTCTGAGCGATCTTGGCCCGGCCCTTGGCGGTGAGTTTGGCAACATAAGAACGTTCGGGATCGCCATCACGGCGCGCGCGGATCGTGGCTTCCAGTCGTTCGAGCGTCGCGGCCATGCCGCCTTTGACCTGCGCTAGCGCTGAGCGTCAAGCTCGCGGCGCTTGCGATCCTGGCGGACGCGGCTGGCGCGGCGGCCGATGATCAGCCCCGTCACGCCAAGCAGGAGAAGCGCCACATTGCCGGGTTCCGGAATTGCAATTGCGCCGCGCGACAGGCTTTCGACGACGCCACTCGCCCACGCCATGCCGGGCAACGCCACGGCGCACACCAATACAGATATTCTCAACACGATATGCATTCCGCTGCCCCCGGAGATCAGGCGTCAACCTATAGCCCCTTCGACGCGCGACTCGGCATCGCTCTATAGTTAATTCGCTCCTGCGGGCCAGCGTTAACCCAGATTCATGCTTCGAACGGGAAGACCGGCATTGTGAAGCGCACGATGCGCATCGCCGATGCTCGCTTCGCCGAAATGAAAGATCGAGGCGGCGAGCACAGCGCTGGCATGGCCATCACGCACACCTTCGACAAGGTGTTCGAGGCTGCCCACCCCGCCCGAGGCCACGACTGGCACCGAGACCGCGTCGGCGATGGTTCGGGTCAGCGCGAGATCATAGCCGTCGCGCGTGCCGTCGCGGTCCATGCTGGTGACGAGCAATTCGCCCGCGCCGAGTTCGGCCAAGCGGATCGCGTGAGTGACGGCATCGATGCCCGTCGCCGTACGGCCGCCATGGGTGAAGACCTCCCAACCCCCGCCGACCCGGCGGGCATCGATCGAGGCGACGATGCACTGGCTGCCGAAGCGCTCGGCGATCTCCGCGACCAGTTCGGGCCGCGCCACCGCCGCGCTGTTGACCGCGACCTTGTCCGCCCCCGCGAGTAGCAACGCGCGCGCGTCCTCCGCGCTGCGCACCCCGCCGCCGACTGTCAGCGGCATGAAGCAGACTTCGGCTGTGCGCGCGACGACATCCAGGATCGTCTCGCGCCCCTCATGGCTGGCGCCGATATCGAGGAAGCAAAGCTCGTCCGCCCCCGCCGCGTCATAGGCCCGCGCCGCCTCGACCGGATCGCCCGCATCGCGCAGATCGACGAAGTTGACCCCCTTTACCACGCGCCCGCCCGCGACATCGAGACAGGGGATGACGCGGATGCGGACGGTCACGCGCTAACCGCTACGGCCAGCGCCGTCGCAAGATCGAGCCGACCATCGTACAATGCGCGGCCAGTGATGACCCCTTCGATGCCATCGCGGGCATGGATCGCGAGCAGACGAATGTCACCGATCCCCGCCACGCCGCCGCTGGCGATGACGGGAATATCGACAGCGCGGGCGAGATCGACTGTCGCCTGAACGTTGCAACCCTTGAGCAGTCCGTCGCGCCCGACATCTGTGAAAAGCAAGGCCGCGACGCCCGCATCCTCGAAGCGGCGGCCCATATCGACCGCGCTGACGTCCGAGACATCGGCCCAGCCCTTGGTCGCGACGAGTCCATCGCGCGCATCGACTGCGACGACGATGCCGCCGGGGAAGTCGCGTGCCGCACCTACCACCAGCTCCGGATTTTCCAGCGCAGCCGTTCCAATGACGACCCGCGAGACGCCCAGATCGAACCACCGTTCGATACTTTCGCGCGTTCGGATGCCACCGCCGAGCTGGACATGGCCGGGAAACGCCGTGACGACCGCCTCGACCGCCGCTGCGTTGACCGCCTGCCCGGCGAACGCGCCATCCAGATCGACCATGTGCAAGTGCGTAGCGCCAGCCTCGGCGAAGGCGAGCGCCTGCGCGGCGGGGTCATCGCCATAAATGGTCGCGCGCGCCATATCGCCCTCGGCGAGGCGGACGACCTGCCCGGCCTTGAGGTCGATCGCCGGGAAGACGATCAAGGCCGCCATGCGAGAAACCTTTCGAGTAATCGCAGCCCATAGGCCTGGCTTTTCTCGGGGTGAAACTGCACCCCGATCAAATTATCACGGCCGATCGCCGCGGTAACCGGCCCGCCATGGCTGGTGGTGGCGAGCACGTCAGCGCCGTCGAACGCGTAGCTGTGGAGGAAATAGGCCTCGCCCGCCTCGACCAGCGGATGAGTATTTTCGGGATGCACATCGTTCCAGCCCATGTGCGGCACCTTGACTACGCCCGGCTGCAACGCCCGCACGGTTCCCGCAATCCATCCGAGCCCGGCGTGGCGGCCATGCTCCTCGCCCGCTTCCGCCATCAACTGCATGCCGACGCAGATTCCGAGGAAGGGTTTTGCTCCTTCACCTGTCGCTTCGTTTAAAGCCTCGATCATGCCATCGATGGCGCTAAGCGCGCCCATGCAGTGTGCGAAAGCGCCGACGCCCGGCAGGACGATACGATCGGCACCGCGCACGGCGTCCGGATCGGCGGTGACGCGAATGTCTTCCGACCCCGCGGCCCCAAATGCATTCCGAACCGATTGAAGATTGCCCGCGCCGTAATCGACCAGCGCGACGCTGCTCACAGCATCCCTTTGGTCGAAGGAATCGCGTCGGCCTTGCGCGGGTCGATTTCGACCGCCTGCCGCAACGCCCGCGCCAGCGACTTGAAGCAGCTCTCGACGATGTGATGGTTGTTCTGGCCGTAAAGGTTTTCGACGTGCAGCGTGATTCCCGCCGCCTGCGCGAAGCTGTGGAACCAGTGTTCGATCAGCTCGGTATCCCATTCGCCCAGCCGCGGCGTGCCGAAGCTCGCCTTGAAGACCAGCCAAGGCCGCCCGGAGATATCGAGCGCGCAGCGCGTCAGCGTCTCGTCCATCGGTGCGTAGGCGGTGCCGTAGCGGGCGATGCCGCGCTTGTCGCCCAACGCCTGCTTGAGCGCCTCGCCAATGGCAATGCCCGTATCTTCGGTGGTGTGATGCTGATCGACATGCAGATCGCCGACCGTCTTGACCTTGAGATCGATCAGCGAATGGCGCGAGAGCTGCTCGAGCATGTGATCGAGAAAGCCGATCCCGGTCGAAACTTCGTACACGCCGCCGCCATCGAGATCGAGCGAGACGTCGATGCTCGTTTCGTTAGTCTTGCGGCTGATCAGACCGGTGCGCATGGGCGCGCGCTATAGCGAGGGCGGGCGCACGTGCAACGGCCGCTTCGACAAGCTCAGGACAAGCTTGACCGCGCCGCCGCCCAAGTCCACCAGTCGCGATCATGAGCGACGAACTGCCCGACAGCCTCATCCCCTATGACGAGATCGTCCAGGAAGCGCTGCGCGCGGTCGTCGGTCGGGTGCTGGGCGAGATCGCGACCGAGGGCCTGCCGGGCGCGCACCATTTCTACATCACCTTCAAGACTCAGGCGCCGGGTGTATCGATTCCCAAAGTGCTGACTCAGCGCTTTCCCGACGAGATGACGATCGTTCTCCAGAACAAATATTGGGATTTGAAGGTCGATGATCGCGGCTTCGAGGTCTCACTGACCTTCAACCAGATTCCATCGCACTTGACGATTCCGTTCAGCGCGGTGACCGCGTTCGTCGATCCCGCGGTCAATTTTGCGCTGCACTTCCAGGCGCTCGCCGACGACCAGGGGGCCGCCGAGCACGAGCCTGCCGAAAATGATCCCCCCGCGCCGGTGACCGATGGATCGAATGTCGTCGCCGTGGATTTCGGGAAAAAGCGATGACGCAAATCCTCCCCGTTCACGGGGAGGTGGCAGGGCGAAGCCCTGACGGAGGGGGTGCTGGGGCTGCACCTTTGGTGCGGTTGACGCCCCCCTCCACCACTTCGTGGTCCCCCTCCCCGTGAACGGGGAGGATTTGTGAGCGGAGCCACCCGCACCGAGACCGACAGCTTTGGACCCATCGAGGTTCCGGTCGACGCTTATTGGGGCGCACAGACGCAGCGGAGCATCGCCAACTTCCCGTTCGGCGATCGCGAGCGGATGCCGATCGAGATCGTACACGCGTTGGCGATGGTCAAGCTGGCGGCGGCGCGGGTCAACCGGCGGCATGGGCTGGATGCGAAGATCGCCGACGCCATCGAAGCCGCCGCGCAAGAAGTAATCGACGGCAAGCATGACGAGCAGTTCCCGCTCGTCATCTGGCAGACGGGCAGCGGCACCCAGACCAACATGAACGTAAACGAGGTCATCGCGGGCCGCGCAAACGAGATGCTCACCGGCACGCGCGGCGGCAAAACGCCGGTGCATCCCAACGATCATGTCAATATGAGCCAGTCGTCGAACGACAGCTTTCCGACCGCTTTGCACGTCGCGGCGATGATTGCGGTGCATGAGCAGCTACTGCCGTCGATCGATGTGCTGCGCGACGCGATCCGCGCCAAGGCGAACGGCTTCGCCGATATCGTCAAGATCGGGCGAACGCATCTGCAGGATGCGACGCCGCTGACGCTCGGCCAGGAATTTTCGGGCTATGCCGCGCAGCTCCAGGCCTGCCGGACGCGGATCGATCGGGCGATCGATGATTGCCTCGAACTCGCGCAGGGCGGCACGGCCGTCGGCACTGGGCTGAATGCCCCCCACGATTTTGCAAAGGCGATGGCCGACGAGATTGCGCGCATCGCCGCCCTTCCTTTTCGACCCGCGCCAAACCCCTTCGCCGCGCTCGCCGCAAACGACGCGCTGGTGCAGATGTCCGGTGCGCTCAACACTTTGGTGGTGGCACTGACCAAAATCGCCAACGATATCCGCCTGCTCGGCTCGGGCCCGCGCTCGGGGCTGGGCGAGCTCATACTGCCCGAGAATGAGCCGGGCAGTTCGATCATGCCGGGCAAGGTCAACCCCACCCAGTGCGAAATGCTGACGATGGTCGCGGCGCAGGTTATGGGCAACCACGTCGCGGTGACCGTCGGCGGAATGCAGGGGCATCTCGAACTTAACGTCTTCAAGCCGCTGATCGGCGCGAACGTGCTGCGCTCGATCGACTTGCTCGCGACAGGCATGGAAACCTTCGCCCAGAAGTGCGTCGAGGGCCTGCAGGCCAACGAGCCGCGCATCGCCGAGCTGGTCGAGCGATCGCTGATGCTCGTCACCGCGCTCGCGCCGGAGATCGGTTACGACAATGCCGCGAAGATCGCCAAGCATGCGCATGCCGAGGGGCTGACGCTGCGAGAGGCAGGGCTGGCGCTCGGGCTGGTCGATGCCGAGACCTTCGACCGGCTGGTGCGGCCCGAGGCCATGACCGGCCCGCGATAGCTTGCACCTGCCCGACCGTCGCCGCATAGGCGCGGTAACGCGTATCCGTAGGGGAATCTCATGACCGCACTGCTTTCGATCGACCGCCGGCGCATGCTCGGCGCGACCGCCGCTGCTGCTTTCGCCAGTCCCGCCCTCGCCAAGCCCGGTGCTGCGCCGACGGCGACGCCTTTCCACCGCCTGCTCGACCAGTTCGCCGAGGAACTTCTGCGGCTTTCGCCAGAGACCGCGACTTCGCTCGGCCTCGATACCGGGCCGCGCGCCGCGCTCAAATCGCAGTTCGCCGACGGCACGCCCGCCGCCGACGCCAAAGTCGCGGCGCAGCTGGCTTCGATGCAGCGCCGACTGAAAGCCTTGGATTGCGCCAAGCTCTCGCCTGCGGAGCAGATCCGCTACGATACCGTTTCCTATTCGGTCGAGAGCGGACTCGACGGGCGGAAGTTCTTCTATGCGAGCCCCGCGCAGGGGTTGTTCGGCGGCGCGGTTCCCTACCCCGTCACGCAGCAGGACGGGGCAATGACGCAGGTGCCCGAGTTCCTCAACTCGCAGCATCAGATCAAGAGCGCCGCCGATGCCGAGGCCTATCTTTCACGCGTCGCCAAGGTGGCGGTGCTGCTCGATCAGGAAAGCGCGCAGATCGCCCGCGACGCGGCCAAGGGCGTGATGCCGCCCGCCTTCATCGCGCGCACCGCGCTCGGCCAGCTTGACAAATATCGCAAGGTTCCGGCGGCGAGCCAGACGCTCGTCACCTCGCTCACCGAGCGCACCGCGAAGGCTGGCATTCCGGGCGCATGGCAGCAGCGCGCGACGCGGATGGTCGAACAGCTCGTTTATCCCGCCATCACCCGCCAGATCGCGGCACTGACCAAGGCGACGGCGAACGCACCGGACGTCGCGGGCGTCCACCGCCTGCCCGATGGCGAGGCTTATTACGCCTGGGCGCTGAAGCTCGGCACGACGACGATGCGGAGCCCGCAGGAAATCCACGCGCTCGGGCTCGAACAGAACAAGGCGATCCAGTCGCGGATGGACGCAATCCTCAAGTCGCAGGGGCTGACCAAAGGGACGGTCGGCGAGCGTGTGCTGGCGCTGACCAAGGATCCCAAGCAGCTCTACCCAGATAACCCCGCGGGCCGTGAGGCGCTGATCGCGTATTGCAATCAGAAATCGATGGAGCAGCGCGCGCTGATGCCGGGGCTGACACACATGGACTTGAAGGCGCCGATGGTCATCAAGCGCGTGCCCGAGGATATCCAGGACGGCGCCTCGCTCGGCTACATGAATTTCGCCAGCCTCGATGGCTCACGCCCCGCAATCTACTACATCAACCTCAAATCGACGACGCTATGGCCCAAATACCAGCTCGCGACGCTGACCGCGCATGAGGGGATTCCGGGCCATGCCTGGCAGGGCGCCTATCTCGCCGAGCGGCGCAGCGAAGTGCCGCTGATTGCCTCGCTGCTCGGCTTCAACGCTTTCGTCGAAGGCTGGGCGCTCTATTCGGAGCAATTGGTCGACGAGGCTGGACTTTATAAGGACGACCCCTTCGGTCAGATCGGTTATCTACAGGCGCAGCAGTTCCGCGCCTGCCGCCTCGTCGTCGATACCGGGCTTCACGCATTGCGCTGGGACCGCGACAAGGCGATCCGCTTCCTCGTCGAGAATACCGGGCGCGGCGAGAATTCTATGACCAGCGAAGTCGATCGCTACTCGGTCTCGCCGGGGCAGGCGTGCGGCTACAAGGTCGGGCATAACGAAATCGTTGCGCAGCGAGAGCGTGCCAAGACGGCGATGGGTGCCAAGTTCGATCTCGCCGGCTTCAACGATGCGCTGGTCCAGACCGGCGGCGCGCCGCTCGCCGTGCTCGGCACAGCCGTCGATCAGTTCATCGCGCGCGGCTGATGCGCGTTGTCTCGGGCATCCAGCCGACGGGAAACTTGCACCTCGGCAACTATCTCGGCGCGATTCGCAACTGGGTGGCGATGCAGGATGAAGGCGAATGCCTCTACTTCCTCGCCGATCTCCACGCCATTTCGATGCCGTTCGAACCGGCGATGCTCGCCGCCAGCACGCGCGAGATGGCGGCGGCGCTGATCGCCTGCGGGATCGACCCCGAACGGTCGATCCTGTTCAACCAGGCGCGCGTCCCCGCGCATGCCGAGTTGCAATGGCTGCTCAATGGCACCGCGCGGATGGGCTGGCTCAACCGCATGACGCAGTTCAAGGACAAGTCGGGCAAGAATCGCGAAGGCGCCTCGATCGCGCTTTTTACCTATCCGGTGCTCCAGGCGGCCGATGTGCTGCTCTACCAGGCGACGCACGTGCCCGTAGGCGACGATCAGAAGCAGCATCTCGAACTGGCACGCGACATCGCACAGAAGTTCAACAATGATTTCGGCGACGGTGCGGAGATCTTCAAGCTGCCCGATCCGTTCATCGCCAAGACCGGCGCGGCGCGGATCATGAGCTTGCGCGACGGCAGCGCGAAGATGTCCAAGTCCGACCCCA
>CBDUBW010000051.1:0-13488 GCA_965365485.1 uncultured Aquisediminimonas sp. | reverse complement strand
TCACCGAGATCGTCGAGCGTTCTGAACTGCATTAGATGAGCTTGGCGATGGCGCCTGCCGTATCGACCATACGGTTCGAGAAGCCCCATTCATTATCATACCAGCTGACGACGCGGACAAGCTTGCCGTCGATCACCGCGGTCTCGAGGCTGTCTACCGTCGAGCTCGCCGGGTTGTGATTTAAATCAATCGAGACAAGCGGTTCGTCGGTGAAAGCAAGAATGCCTGCGAGCGGCCCGCTCTCGCTGGCCGCCTTGAGAATCGCGTTGACCTCATCCTTGCTGGTGTCGCGCTTTGGCGTGAAGGTCAGGTCGACCAGGCTGACGTTGGGCGTCGGCACGCGGATCGCCGATCCGTCAAGCTTTCCTTTGAGCTCCGGCAGGACCTCGCCCACCGCACGCGCCGCGCCGGTCGTGGTCGGAATCATCGACATGCCCGCTGCGCGCGCACGGCGCATATCGTCGTGGATCTGGTCGAGGATCTTCTGGTCGTTGGTGTAAGCGTGGATCGTCGTCATCAGTCCGCGCTCGATACCGACGCTGTCGTTCAACACTTTGGCGACCGGCGCTAGGCAATTGGTCGTGCAACTCGCGTTCGAAACGATCTTGTGATCGCCCGTCAACTTGTCATGATTGACGCCATAAACCACCGTCAAATCGACGTTCTTCGCGGGCGCCGAGATAAGTACGCGCTTTGCGCCGGCGCCAAGATGCTTTCCGGCCGAGGCAGCATCGGTAAAGAAACCGGTGCACTCGAGCGCGATATCTACGCTGTTCGCTGCATGCGGCAGATTCGCCGGGTCACGCTCAGCAGTAACATGGATGCGTTTGCCGTTGACGATGATGTCATTGCCATCGGCCTCGACGCTGCCGGGAAAGCGTCCGTGAACACTATCACGCTTGAATAGCATTGCGTTGGACTTGGCATCGGCAAGATCGTTGATCGCAACCAGTTCGAGCCCGCAATCGGCATTTTCGAGGATCGCACGCGCGACGAGCCGTCCGATACGTCCGAAGCCATTGATCGCAACTTTAGCTGCCATGTGAATTCCGTCCCTTCAAGCTCATGATTTTGTGAATAATCTTGCGTGACACCGCTTCTGGCGTGAAGCCGAAATGCGCAAACAGATCCTCGGCAGGCGCAGACGCCCCGAAACTGTCGAGCCCGATCATCAAGCCGTCTCGGCCGACATAGCGTTCCCAGCCAAGCGTCACTCCGGCTTCGATCGACACGATCAGAGCATTGGGCGGAAGCAGCTGATCGCGATACTCGACGTCCTGGGCGTCGAACAACTCGCTGCAAGGCATTGAGATCACGTCGATACCGACGCCTTCCTCCTCCAGCAGGGCAGCGGCTTCGATGGCCAATGACACTTCAGACCCGGTAGCGATAATCACCGCCTGACGTCGCGCTTCCGCTGAGCGCACGCGATAGGCGCCGCGTCTGCATTTCATCGCTGTGTCGCTACGAAACGGCGTGAGGTTCTGCCGCGAAAGTGCCAGCATCGAAGGACCGTCGCTTCTTTGCAAGGCCAGTTGCCAGCATTCGGCCGTCTCGATCGCATCGCCGGGGCGAAAAACGTAAAGGTTGGGCATCGCTCGCAAAGACATCAGATGTTCGACAGGCTGGTGCGTCGGCCCATCCTCGCCCAACCCGATGCTGTCGTGAGTCATCACATAGATTACGCGTGCACGCTGAATTGCGGACAGCCTGATCGCCGCACGACAATAATCGGCAAAGACGAGAAATGTGCCGCCATAAGGTATGATGCCGCCGTGCAGCGCCATTCCGTTCATCGCCGCCGCCATCCCGAACTCGCGGATACCGTAATAGATATAGCGTCCGGAATAGTCCTTTCTGGTCAAAGGCTTGGTGACTGCAGTTTTGGTATTGTTGGAGCCCGTGAGATCAGCCGATCCGCCCAGCAGGTCGGGTATCGCCGCGGTGAGCACTTCAAGCGCCATCTCACTCGATTTGCGCGTCGCGGCTTTTGGCGGATTGGCTGCCAAGCCCGCCACATAATCGGCCATCGCTGACTGGTCAGAGGGCAAATCGCCCTTCATACGGCGTGTGAACTCTGCCGCGTTGGCGCTTTGCTCCAGCCGTGCTTCCCATTTCTCTCGGAGATCGCGTCCACGCTGGCCCGCCTCGTGCCAGGCGCCTGCAACCTCAGACGGGATCACAAAAGGTTCCGATTCCCAACGCAACGTTTCGCGCGCTGCGGCAACTTCTGCATTACCCAGCGCAGCGCCATGCGTGGCGGACGTACCCTGCTTGTTGGGCGCGCCCTTGCCGATGATGGTGCGACACGCCACCAGCGAGGGGCGCGGATCGGCGATCGCGGCTTCGAGCGCGCGAGCGATATCGGCAAAATCATGCCCGTCGCAGCTTTCGACATGCCAGCCCGTCGCGGCGTAACGCGCCTTGACATCCTCACTCGACGAAAGGTCGACGGCGCCGTCGATGGTAATGCGGTTGTCATCCCACAACACATTTAGCCGTCCGAGCCCGAGATGGCCGGCTAGCCCGATCGCTTCGTGGTTGATGCCTTCCATCAGGCAACCATCGCCTGCAATCACCCAGGTCCGGTGATCGACCAAATCGTCTTCAAAGACGGTGTTAAGGTGCCGTTCCGCGATCGCCATGCCGACCGCCATTGCGAGCCCCTGCCCGAGCGGCCCGGTCGTCGTCTCGATGCCCGGCAATTCAAAATTCTCGGGATGTCCGGCACATGGCGAATGAAGTTGCCGGAAGTTTCTAATATCGTCGATCGTCGGCCGCGAGTATCCGGTCAGATGCAACAGCGCGTAGATCAACATCGAGCCGTGGCCGGCCGAAAGGATGAAGCGGTCGCGATCGGCCCAGTCCGGATGGCTGGGATCGAACTTCAGATGTTTTGTGAACAAAACCGTCGCGACATCCGCCATCCCCATCGGCATGCCCGGATGGCCCGAATTCGCCGCCTGCACCGCATCCATCGCGAGCGCGCGAATGGCGTTGGCAAGCTGGACAGGAGCGACGGTCATCTAAAAGCCTTGCCGATCGGAGAGTGGAGGCGAGTCCCTCGCGTTCGCGAAGGCGCCGCTCCTTTGTCGCGACCGGCGCGGCGCGTCAACCGGCGGCCGACCATATCGAAGCGCGGGGCTTGCCGGGCACGGCCAAGATGCTATCTCGGGCGCATGGCGGACCCCAGACTTGCCCAAGCCATCGACCGTATCGAAAGCGCGTTACGGCGGATCGAAGCGGCGGCGAGCGCTTCGAGCGACGGCGCGGGCGGAAGCGGTGCCGCTGCCGCCGAGTTTTCGCATCTCGCCGCCCGGCACGATGCGCTGCGTGACGAAGTGCGTGGGGCATTGCGGGCGATCGACGCCCTGACCGCGACGCAGGGCACTGGCTGATGGCCGAATTGTCGTTACATGTCGGTGGACGCGCCTATTCGGTCGCCTGTCGCGACGGCGAGGAAGCGCATTTGACGTTTCTTGCCGCAACGGTCGACAAGAAGGTGCGCGATGCGCGTTCCGCCGTGGGCGATACCAGCGAGACGCGCCAATTGTTGCTAGCAGCGCTGCTTTTGGCCGATGAGCTGCAGGATCAAGCCGCGGCCGCGCCACAGCAGGAAGCGAAGGACGACGCGCACCTGGTCGCGCTCGAACAGCTTGCGGAACGGGTCGAGCAAATGGCCGCGAGGCTTGAGACCCGCGGCTAGCCGTCCTATATCAGCAGCGGCGGATACTGCCCGGTGCGCGCCTTCGAACATCCCTGAGGCGATTCATCATCCATGGGAGCTGGCCATGGGCGGATCCTGGTCCGCTTTATCCGGCGCCCACCTGACGTTACTGGCGTCAGAGGATAGTTAAGGCAAACGGCCATGGCGGGTCCGCCAACCCCCTCCTCACGAAACGCCATGAGAGCGCATCTCCGGAAATTGCGGGATGTGTTTGTTTCCCAAAACTCTTCTTTTTCTGAGAGCGCTGCGTCGCTGCGTGAACTTTTGAAGGTTTCTCGACAGGTGGGAAGTTTTGTTGCGATCTCGTCTGAAGTCGATCCGAAACCGCTGACCGATGGCATGACGTCAATCGCGCTACCGGTTTTGGCCGCGCGTGATGACGTCATGACGTTTCGCATCTATTGTGAGGGAGATGCGCTCGAGCGCGCCGCATTTAACTTCATGCAACCTAGGCCGACTGCGGCGATCGTGGAACCGGACATCGTGCTGACCCCGCTTCTCGGCTTCGACAGGCAGGGCAACAGGCTTGGTCAGGGGGCCGGACATTATGACCGCTACTTTGCCGCGCATCCTGATGCGCTGCGGATCGGCCTGGCTTGGTCGATCCAGGAGCTGGACGCCGTCCCCATCCAGCCTTGGGATATGCCGCTGGACGCGATCTGCACCGAATGCGAATGGATAGTTCCCGCACAATCGAGGCTGACCCGATGATCGAACCGAGCTGGCGCAAGCCTGTGGGCGCAATTGCCATTCTTGCCATCATTCTGATCTGGGTGGTCGCTATTGCCAGCCTCTCGGCCTGGGTGGGCGGCTGGCACTGGCTTGCGCAGGCGATATTCTACGTAATCGCGGGAATCGCCTGGATCCTGCCGCTTCGACCGTTGCTACTGTGGATGGAAACAGGAAAATGGCGCGAGTGACGGGACTCGAACCCGCGACCCTCGGCGTGACAGGCCGATACTCTAACCAACTGAGCTACACCCGCGCATGGATGGTTGGTGGCGGGCTGTTATGCGAGGCTCCAATCGCTGTCAAGCGAGGCTCCAGATCGCGAGACAGGGGCACCGGAAATCATCTCGGCCAGTCTCGCAAAGTGACGTCAAAGCGCAGAAACTGACGTCCAACTTAACGAATTTTTACCCACTGCCAGCGCAATAGGCCCGCGAAACCAGTCGATTTCGTGGGGTCGCAATGCAGTTCGAAGCCAAATGGACCATTCTCGGGGTGCGCCTCGCGCAAGTTGTGCCACTCGCGGTGGCGACTGCGACGATCGGTTTCGCGACGCCGGCGATGGCCGCAGGAACAACTGCCGGCACGACGATCAGCAACACCGCAACGGCGACATACACCGATCCAGGCGGCAACCCCGTGTCGGTGCCTTCGAACACGGTCAACCTTCGCGTTGACGAGATCCTCGACGTCACGGTCGCCTCAGCCAATCCGGGCGATGTCGTCGTCATGCCGGGCGCGACCAACCAGGTGCTCGCTTTCACCGTCACCAACACCGGCAACGGCTCAGAAGCGTTCCGACTGACCCCGGTCTCGGCGCTCGGCGGCGATCAGTTCGATCCGACAACGACGTCGATCGTACTCGATACAAATGGCAACGGCGTTTATGATCCCGGGGTCGATACTGTTTACACCGCGGGTGCGAACGATCCGGTACTTGCGCCCGACGCTTCGATCCGCGTCTTCGTACTTTCGACCATTCCCGCGGGAACGAGCGATCTTGATCGCGGCTTTGTCGATCTGGTCGCCGCAGCTGTAACCGGCACTGGCGCTCCCGGCACGAGCTTTGCCGGGCAGGGCCAGGGCGGCGGCGACGCTGTCGTCGGTTCGACTGGTGCCGATGGCCAGGATCGCGGACGCTATGTCGTTCAAAACGCGAACCTTTCCTTCGTCAAAAGCCAAAGCGTGCTCGATCCCTTTGGCGGCAGCGAGACCGTTCCGGGTGCGATCGTGACCTATACGCTTGTGGCGACGATCTCGGGCAGCGGCACGCTCAACAATCTCGCCATCGCCGACCCCGTACCCGCCAACACCACCTATCAGGCTGGTTCGCTGACGCTGCAAGGCGCGGCGCTCACCGATGCGGTCGATGGCGACGCCGGAGAAGTTGGAGGCGGCAATGTCGCCGTGCGGCTTGGCTCGGTCGCCGGAGGCCAGACGCGAACAATCACCTTCCGCGTAAGGATCAACTGATGGTCGCCCGCCTCCTCTGCGCGTTGTTCGCGCTGATGCTTCCCGTCGCCGCACAGGCGGCGGGCGCAGTCGCATTGAGCAGCAAGGTTTTTCTCGAAAAGGTCGAAATGGGCAGCGATGGCCGCGCCCGCACCATTCTCCACAAGCCCGATATGGTGACGCCGGGAGACACTCTGGTCTTCATCGTCGATTATCGCAACGCGAGCGCCTCATCCGCCGCCGATTTCGTTGTAACCAATCCGGTTCCTCCCGCGATCGCTTATCGCGGCACGGCGGATGGCTCGGCGCAGGTGTCGATCGATGGTGGCAAGAGCTGGGGAAGCCTCGCCGCGCTCAGCGTCCGCCAGGCCGATGGCCGCATCCGCAGCGCGCGACCCGACGATGTGACGCACATCCGCTGGGCGATGGCCAAGCCCATCCCGGCGGGAGCGCAAGGTAAATTGAGTTTCCGCGGCATCGTCCGCTGAAAAATCCGCCTTGGGTGCCGGCGGCTATGGGATCGGGCACACCGCAACGAAAAGTGAGACGAAGATGAGCAACAAATTGAAGCTGATGGCAAGCGCCGGCAGCGTTGCCGTTGCGGTGCTGGGGTTCTCTCCTGCATTCGCGGCGGGCACCACCGCGGGTTCGACGATCGCCAATACTGCGACTGTCAACTATTCGGTCGGCGGCGTCGCGCAGGGCGCGATCACGGCGACCAACAACATCACGGTCGATCGCCGGGTCAACCTGACCGTCGCCGAAGTCGGTAATGTGACGACCTCGGTTTCGCCTGGCCAGACCGCGCGGGTGACGACTTTCACGGTATCCAACACGTCGAACGCGCCGCTCGATCTCGGCCTGTCGGTCGTGCAGCAGGCGGGCGGCACCGCCTCGCATGGCGGCACCGACACGTTCGACGTGACAGCGCCGCAGATCGCGGTCGATACCAACGGCAACGGCACCTATGATGCCGGAACCGATACGATCGTCACCTTCCTCGACGAGCTTGCCGCGGACGCGGTGCGAACGGTGTTCATCGTCGCCAACATCCCGGCCGGGCTCCCCAACGGCGCAGTCGCCGACGTCGCGCTTGTGGCGCAGGCGCGCGAAGCCGGCGGTGCAGGCGCCCAGGGCGCGGTCGTCACGCAAACCGCGGGTGCCAACACCGCCGGTGTCGATACCGTCTTTGCAGACGGCGCTGGCACCAACGATGTCGCGCGCGACGGCCAGTTTTCGGACGACGACGATTACACCGTCGCCGCGCCAACGTTGAGCGTGACCAAGCAAAGCCGCGTCGTATCCGATTTGGTAAACGGAAACACTAACCCCAAGGCTATTCCGGGTGCGACGATCGAATATTGCATCGTTGTGACCAACGCCGCGGGTTCAGCCGCCGCAGACAGCGTCGCGATCAGCGATCCGCTTCCTGCACAGACCACCTATGATGCGACCTACGGCATCTTCCAGGGTGGAACCTATACCGGGACTGTTCCCACCGGGGTGTGTAACCTCGATGGCACAGCTGGCGGATCCTTCACTGCCGGAACAGTCAACGGCTCGCTAGGAACGCTGGCCGCAGGCACCACGCGGACGATCTATTTCCGCGTGACGATCAACTAGGGCGGGGAGAACCGGGCTGTGGGGCCGTGTAATGCCCTGCAGCCCGGTTCGCTTTAAGATGAATCGCGTCGTAACCCAATTTTCGGCTCACTTGCTGGGCCTGGCAGCCGCCCTGATCGGGCTCGCGCCAACGGGTTCCCACGCGCAAACGATCTCCAACATCGCAACGATCCAATGGGATGCAGGTGCAAGCCGCGTTTCGCAATCGTCGAACCGCGTCTCTCTGACCGTTCGTCCGACTCCGACTCCCGCACCGACATTGACGACCTTCCAACTCGCCAATGGCCGCCCGGACGCGCAGAACCTCAACATTCCCCCGACTATCTGTCGCGGCAGCGGGGGTGATCGCCCGATCGCGTTGCGCGGTGTTTGGGAAGGAACGCCTTTATCGCCTGCATCGGTACGCGTCGCCAGCGCGATCCGCGCGGGCGAACCGCTGTTCGTCGCACTGCAATCCGCCGCCGATAACCGCGACGCAAATGTTGCAGAAACCCTTTTGGTTCAGCTGGAAAGCTCGGGCGGCGACTCGGAGATGGTTCAGCTGGTCGAGAGCGCCGCGAACAGCGGCAATTTCATCGGGCTCATCAATACCGCGGCGGTTCCCGAAACGCCGATCTCGGGCGATTGCGTGCTCACCGTGCGCCCGGGCCAGAGGCTGCAGCTTTCGGGAGTGCGCGCCAGCGACGATGTAACGCTCGCGACTGCACCCATCGAGATCCTGATCGATCCCTTTGGCATCGTCTTCGACACCGGCGATGGCGCGCCCGTTGCCGGTTCGCGAGTAACCCTGATCGATAACCGAACTGGTCAACCCGCCCAAGTGTTCGGCGATGATGGCGTTTCGATCTTTCCATCGACGGTGACGACGGGCACGCGGGTGACCGATAGCGGCGGCAACGAATATGTCTTTCCACCGGGAGACTATCGCTTCCCCTTTGCGAGGGCAGGCGATTATCGCCTGCTTGTCGAGGTTCCAGCGCCTTATACAGTCCCGTCCCAATCGACCCCTGCCGAACTGGCGGGGCTTCGCCGTCCGGACGGGCTCGCCTATGTCGTGGTACCTGGCTCTTACGGCCAAGTTTTCACGCTTAGCGATCCCGCGCCGGTGCGCATCGACGTGCCCGCGGACAGGCCCGGAGGCACGTTGATCATCACCAAGGCCGCGTCATACCCGGTCGCTGTGCCGGGCGACGCGATCCAGTATCGCATCACGGTACGCAACAGCGATGCCACGCGCGTCACGGGCGCGATCACGATCAGCGACGTGCTGCCCAACGCGATGCGGCTCAAGGTCAACACCGTTCGCTACAATGGCGATCTCATATCCTATACGGTTACGCCGGATGGGCGCAATCTTTCCATTCCGCTTCCCGCGCTGGTAGGCGGCGCCAGCGGGATCGTAACCTATATCCTCGAAGTGCGCCCCGATGCCCGTCCCGGCCAGGCGATGAATCGCGCCAGCGCGCGCGACACGCGCGGCACGACCAGCGCGGTTGCCGACGCCGCGGTGCGGATCGCGCGCGATGGCATAAGCGATCGTCTGACTATTATCGGGCGCGTTACCGATGGCGGCTGTAGCGTCGATCCCAATGCGGCGAACGGCATCCCCGGCGTCCGCGTCATGCTCGAGGATGGCAGCTATTCGGTGACCGATGCCGAAGGCCGTTATCATTTCGAAGGCGTGTTGCCCGGCCTGCATGTCGTCCAGATGGACGCGTCCACCCTCCCCTCCGGCCAGGTTCCCGCCGATTGCGCGAAGAATGCGCGCACCGGCGGCAGCGCGATTTCTCGCTTCATCGAAGGTCAGGGCGGTGCGCTGATCCGCGCCGACTTCCGCGCAGTGGCGGGCACCAATACCGCGCGCCTTGAAGGCGAAATCGTGAAGCGCCCTACACCGCGGAGCGATAGCGACGCGGCGGGCGCGGGGCGAGACTGGTTCACCGGCCAGATGCCTGAAATCGGCTGGCTCTTCCCCGAACCCGATCATAACCCGCGCACCAAGGCGGTCCGCGTCGCGATCAAGCATTTGCCCGGCCAGAAAGTCACGCTGTTCGTGGATGGCAAGCCCGCCGATGATCTCGCCTTCGAAGGCACCGCCAAGAACGGTATCGGCACGCTTGCGGTCTCGACTTGGCGCGCGGTCGCGATCGGCGAGCATGACACCATGCTCAGCGCCGAGGTCCGCGACGAGAATGGCGCGCTCGTCCAGAAGCTGACGCGCAATGTCCACTTCGCCAACAGCGCGATGCGCGCCGAGCTGGTCCGCGAGAAATCGCTGCTGGTCGCCGACGGCGTCACGCGCCCGGTGATCGCGCTGCGCATGACCGATCGCAACGGCCGCCCCGTCCGCCATGGCCTCGTCGGCGATTTTGAACTGCCCGCGCCCTACTATCCGGCGGTCGAGGCCGATGCGCAGGCCGCGCGCGAGCTCGCCGGGCTCGAACGCGCCCGCCCGGTGTGGCGCGTCGAAGGCGACGAGGGCATGGCCTATGTCGAGCTCGAGCCGACCACTGCCTCGGGCGGCCTCTCGATCACCCTCCCCTTCCGCGAGGAAGAGGTGACGCGCAGCCAGCGCATCGATCTGTGGCTGACTCCGGGCAATCGCCCCTGGACGATTGTCGGCTTTGCCGCGGGCACCGCCGGGTTCAACACTCTGGAAACGCGCCGCGAAAAGCTCGGCGAGAATGGCGACCATTGGTACACAGACGCGCGCATCGCGCTCTACGCCAAGGGCCGCGTCAAGGGTAAATGGCTGATGACGCTGGCCTATGACAGCGACAAGCAGGAAAGCGATCAGCGGTTCGGCGGCACCATCGACCCCGACGCCTATTACACGATCTATGCCGATCGCAGTGAGCGCCGCTACGACGCCGCAAGCGTTCGCAAGCTTTACCTCAAGCTGGAACGGCCGCAATTCTACGCGCTGTTCGGCGATTACGAGACCGGCATCGACGAGCCCGAGCTCACCCAATATGCGCGCGCGTTCAACGGTCTCAAGGCCGAGTTCGGTAATGACCGCGTGCGCGCCACCGCCTTCGCCGCCGACACGCCCTATCGCCACCGCAGCGAGGAGATTCAGGGCAACGGCCTCTCCGGCCCCTATCAGCTCGGATCGCGCGACATCCTGCCCAATTCGGAAAAGGTGACGATCGAAGTCCGCGATCGGCTGCGTTCGGATCGCATCATCGAGCAGCGCACCCTGCTGCGTAACATCGACTACGACATCGACTATCGCGCCGGCACGCTGCGCTTCCGCGAGCCGATCCTCAGTCGCAGCTCGGATCTCGACCCGCAGTTCATCCTCGTCGATTATGAAGTCGACGGTATCGGCCAGCGCGCCATCAATGCGGGCGGCCGCGTCGCATGGAGCAACAAGGCCGACACGCTGACCGTTGGCGCGACTGCGATCCATGACGCCGACGATCTGCAGAAGACCAATATGGGAGGGATCGACGTCCGCTATTCGCCCACGCCGGCGACCGAGATCCGCGCCGAAGTCGCCATGAGCGATCGCAGCGCCAAATCGGGCGCGGCGGGTGCGATCGACGAAGGCAAGCGCACCGCGTGGCTCGTCGAAGCCGAGCATCACGGCAAGGCGCTCGACGCGCTCGTCTATGCGCGCGAGCAAGAAGCGGGCTTCGGCGTCGGCCAGAACAACAATGCCGAAGATGGCACGCGCAAGTTCGGCTTCGACGGTCGCTATCGCATCTCGCCGGTTCTTTCGATCGCGGGAAGCGCGTGGCAGGAGGACTATCTCGAAAGTGACGCGCGCCGCCAGGCCGGCCGCCTGCTCGCCGAATATCGCACCAAGGGGCTCGATCTTCGCGGTGGGCTGACCATCGCCAATGATCGTCTGGCCGACGGCCGCACCGAGCAATCGACGATCGCGCAACTGGGCGCGACCAAGCGCTTCTTCGGCAACAAGCTCGAGCTCGATGCGCAGACCGAAGTTCCGCTGGGCGGGCAGAGCGACAGCATCGATTTTCCCGCGCGCCACAAGCTTTCGGCGCGTTATGCGGTCAACAGCGACATTACGCTGATCGGCACTTACGAGATTGCCGATGGCGACGTGATCGACGCCCGCACCGCTCGTGTCGGCTTCGATCTCAAGCCGTGGACCGGCGGTCGCTTCACGGCGAGCGCGAACCAGCAGGACACCAACGAATATGGCCCGCGAAGCTACGCCGCCTACGGCTTCGCGCAATCGCTACCGGTCAACGAGAAGCTGACGGTCGATTTTACGCTCGACGGCAACAAAACGCTCGGCGGTTTCGATCCTGCGCGCGTGCTCAACCCCGAACAGCCGGTTGCATCGGGCGGGTTCATCGGCACCGATGGTGTATTGACCGAAGACTTCACCGCCGTGACCGCGGGCGCGACCTATCGCGGCAAGCGCTGGAGCATCGCCGGCCGCGGCGAGTATCGTGCGGGAGAACTCGGCGATCGCTACGGCGTAACCCTCGCCGGGCTCCGTCAAATCGGCGAAGGCCGCGCCTTCGGCGGCGCGCTTACCTATTTCCGCGCCAAGGAAGATGGCGGCCCGCGTACCGAAACAACCAACATCCAGTTGAGCTGGGCACACCGCCCCGACGACAGCCGCTTCGCCTTCCTCGAGAAGCTCGAACTGCGCGAAGACCGCGTCACCGGCGCGATCTTTGGCCAGCCCGGCCCGATCGGCGGCGCGCCGCTGACGATCTCGGGCGACGCCAAGTCGAGGCGGATCGTCAACAGCTTCTCGTTCAACTGGTCGCCGACGCAGAAGCGCGAGGATGGCACCTATCTCGGCCGCAGCGAGGTTTCGGGCTTTTGGGGCGCGCGCTACGTGTTCGATCGCTTCGGTGAGGACGATCTGAAGGGGCTGAGCAACGTCTTCGGTGCCGATATCCGCCTCGATCTCTCGCAGACCTTCGATCTCGGCTTCCAGGGGACGGTGCGGCAGAACCCGGGCGGACGTTCCTACGCCTATTCGGGCGGACCGGCGATCGGCATCTCGCCGATCAAGAACGGCTATGTCTCAATCGGTTACAATGTCGTCGGGTTCGACGATCGCGATTTCGAAGAGAGCCGTTACACGCGCAAGGGGCCGTTCGTAACACTGCGGCTGAAGTTCGATCAGGACAGCCTCGGTTCGCTGGGGCTTGGCCGCCGCCCGACTGGCCGCTAATTCGGCGCGCGTGCTCCGCGTCGCGACCTATAATATCCATAAGGCGGTCGGGACTGACCGGCTGAGACGACCGCAGCGGATCATGGACGTGATCTGCGAAATCGCACCTGATATCATCGCCTTGCAGGAGGCCGACATGCGCTTCGGCGCGCGCATCTCGGCGCTTCCGCTTTCGATGATTGCGGATGCCGGATATGCCCCGGTCGATTTCGATACGCGCGCACACAGCATCGGCTGGCACGGAAACACCATATTGGTAAAGGCCGGGTTCTCGGTCGCGCAGCACGGACTGATCGATATACCGCGGCTTGAGCCACGCGGGGCGGTGTTTGCCGAGATTGCGACCGCGGGCGGTACCGTGCGTGCGGTCGGAATGCACCTCGACCTGTCGGGGCTATGGCGGCGGCGGCAGATCCGCGCGATCTGCGAGGCAATAGCGGATAAGCCAGACATGCCGACGGTGATGATGGGCGATCTCAACGAATGGTCGCCGCATGGGGGGAGCCTTGTCGAATTCCACAGCTTTCGCATCGCGCATTCGGCCCCGAGCTTTCACGCGCGGCGACCGGTTGCGCGCCTAGATAGGATCGTCGTCGGCGAAGGGCTGCGGATAATTTCGTCGGGCACGCATCACAGCGCGAAATCACGCCGCGCTTCGGATCATTTACCGGTCTGGGCTGAACTGGAATTCACCCCATATCTGCGCTAGGCCTGCCGCGATGGATGCCCATCGCCTGCGCGTTGCCCTCTTCAGCGGCAACTATAATTATGTTCGCGATGGCGCCAACCAAGC
>CBDUBW010000050.1:0-13643 GCA_965365485.1 uncultured Aquisediminimonas sp. | reverse complement strand
AAGCGCGGCCTTCGGGGTTCCGGCGCTCGCCGCCGACGATGCCGAACTTGAAGACACCGGTCGCGAAATCCTCGTCACCGGCGAGCGCGTCGCACGCGGGCTTGACGAAACCTCGTCGAGCGTCGCGGTCGAAACAGCGGATAGGCTCGAGGAGCGATCGGTCGACAATATCGACGACCTGCTCGGGCTGCTGCCCAATATCCAGATCGGCTCGGGCGATCAGGGGCCGACGATTCGGGGTCAGGACACAACCGGACCGTTGCAGGGGGCGGATTCGTTTCTCGGCGGCACGCGGCCGCGCACTACGGTGCAGATCGACGGTCGCGCGGTCGGCTATAACGAGTTCATCTATGGCCTGTCCTCGCTATGGGACGTCGAACGGGTCGAAGTGTTTCGCACGCCGCAAACGACGACGCAGGGCCGCAACTCGATCGCCGGCGCAATCTTTATCAAGACGCTCGACCCGACGTTCGAGCCGGAAGCGCGCGTGCGCGGACTGATCGGCAATTACGATACCTATCAGGCGTCTGCGATGGTTTCCGCGCCGATCATCGACGATCAGATCGCCGCACGCGCGACAATCGATTGGCGGCGCAAGGAGAGCTGGGTCAGGCAAAACAACGTCGATTTCGGCTTCGACGAGCGCGCCGACAATTTCACCAGCGGCCGCTTCAAGCTGCTCGTCACGCCCGAAAAGCTGCCCGATCTGCGGCTGGATGTCATCTACACTCATCTCGAAACCGAAGCTCCGCAAGGCCAGGCGATCAACGCGCCGTTCAGGGAGCGGCGCAATACCGGCAGTGTCGGCGGCTATTTCCGCTCCAATATCGACGCGATCACCGGCATCGTCGCTTATGGCGATGCCGATCGCGTGCTGGTGACGCTGACGCCCAATTACAGCAAGGCCCGGATCGACCGCCTGTCCTCTCCCGGCGACGGCAACGCGCTCGTCGATACGCAGGAATTCACGTTCGAGGGCATTGTTTCGGCCCGATTGTCCGACCGCGTCAGCCTCCTGGGCGGCGTCTATCATCTCGATACCGACCAGGTCGAATTCATTGATCTGAGCGCGTTTCTCGGCCTCGGCAACTTCACCGACGAGCAGAACAGCTTCGGGCTGTTCGGCGAGATCGCAGTCAAGCCGGTTCCGCGCCTGACGCTGACCGGCGGGCTGCGCTACCAGCGCGACAAGCAGGATCGGCTCGGCTTTCTCGGCACCCCCGCCTTCGGCTTCGGCGTCGATTATGACCGCAGCTTCGACGCCTTTCTGCCCAAGGCGTCGCTTGCCTATGAAGTGTCGGACGCGGTGAATATCGGGCTGCTCGCGCAGCGCGCTTTCAACCCCGGCGGCACGACAATTTCGTTCGAAACCGGGCTTCAGGACCAGTTCGACCAAGAGACGTTGTGGAATTACGAAGCCTTTGTGCGCGCGCGGGTGAGCGAGGATATCCAGCTCAACGCCAATTTGTTCTACACCGATTTCAACGATGCGCAGCGCAGCACCACCACGGTCGGAACGCGCCCCGACGGGACGCCGGTGCTGATCACCGATGTCGGCAACGTGCCCGCGGCGCGCAGTTACGGCGCCGAGATCGAACTGGATGCGCGGCTCGATCCGACTTTTTCGGTGCGGCTGGGCGTGGGCTTGCTCGACACCAAGATCACGCGGACGCCCGACCGCCAAGATCCGATACGCGGCGGCGACTTCGCGCGCGCGCCCAAGTTCAGCGCGTCGGCTGCGATCGACTGGCGGCCGATCGAGAATTTGCGCTTCGATGCGCAGTTGCGCACCAATACGCGCTATTTTTCTGACGACGCCAATACGCCCGCTCTGAGGATCGGCGGATCGACCAACATCGATGCCAAGCTGTCATACACTTTCGGCAGCGTCATCGCCTCGGCCTATGTCCGCAACGCTTTCGACGATTTCCAGCTGACCACCCTGTTCTCGCCCGATTTCGGCACGGCTAACGATCCGCGCAACTACGGCATCAGCCTCGAGGCGCGCTTTTGATGCGGCGCGCGCTCACTCTCGCGCATCGCTGGACCGGGATTGCCCTCGGCCTCTGGATCGCGCTGGTCGCGCTTTCCGGTGTCGGCATGGTGTTTTCGACCAGCTTTTACGGCTGGGAGCTGGGCGAGAAGCAGACGCATGTCGAAATGCGCGACGCGCCCTACGTTTCGCCCGACATCTGGCTCGCCAAGGCCGAGGCCAAATATGGCAAGCTGCCCAACGTCGAAGGCTATTTCGGCCCGCGCGCGACGCCGATGCGGATCAGCGCGCCGACCATCGTCTTCGAGCCGCCCGGGCGGCACGCGCACGGTATCGTCACGGTAAATCCGTATACGGGCGAGCCGCTCGCCAAATTCGTGGCGGAAGATACCTGGTCGTTCGTTCCGCTCTGGCTGCATCTGAGCCTGTTTCTGGGCGAGGATGCGGCGCAGCCTGTCCTGCTGGTGCTGTCGATCGCGCTGATCGCCTTTGGTCTGACCGGCCTCTATCTCTGGTGGCCGGGGCGGGGACGCACGCGCGCGGCGCTGACGGTTCCGCGTCCGCGCTCGCCCGTCAGCCTCAGGCGGTTCCACGCCGCGATCGGGGCATGGACGTCGCCGCTGATCATTCTTGCCGGCTTTACCGGTCTGTTGCTCTCGCAGCACGAAATCGCCGAGGCGGTGACGAGCCCGCTAGGCGCATCGGCGGAATTCGACCCCATGACCGCGATTATGCCGAGCTGCGCAGCGGTCGAGCGGAGCCCCATCGGCATCGGCCATGCCAATGCGACGCAGCGTTTTCCCGGGCGCGAACTGGCGACCTTCTACAAGGGCTTTCCCGACGCTCGCTTCAATACGATCTGGCTACGGCCCGCAGGCAGCACCGTGCCCGCGCGCGGCGATACCGAAGTGATCGTCGATGCCAAATGCGGTGAGATCATCTTCACGCGCAGTTCGGAGGTCATGAAGGCGGGTGACACGATCATGATGTATGCGGTCGAGCTTCATAACGGTCGCCTGCTCGGCCTGCCCGGAGAGGCGCTGATCTTCCTCCAAGGCGTGGGGATTTCGATCCTGCCGCTGGCGGGAACAGCACTCTGGTGGTGGCGGCGTGGGCGGCGGCGCCGGGCCGTGATCCAGACCGAGCCGACGCTCGTCGCCGCCGAATAGCCTTGCGCCCCCTGCCCGCCTTGTTCATCGCGGCGGAGCGGCTATAAGCGCCGCCCAAGGATTCCCGGGGGAAGGCATGAAGGCCACGATCGAACGCGCGACGCTGTTGAAGGCGCTGGGCCATGTGCAATCCGTGGTCGAGCGGCGCAATACGATCCCCATTCTTTCGAACGTGCTGATCGAGGCGCACGCCGATGGCGCGCTGCGACTGATGGCGACCGATCTCGACCTCCAGATCGTCGAGAGCGTCGAAGCGCAGGTCGAAACGGCGGGGGCGACGACGGTATCCGCCCACACCTTGTTCGATATCGCGCGCAAGCTGCCCGAAGGCAGCCAGGTCAGCCTCCACGCCGCCGACGGCAAGATGCGCGTCGATGCCGGGCGCGCGCGCTTCAACCTGCAGACGCTGCCGCGCGACGACTTTCCGGTGATCGCCGAAGGCGAGTTGCCGACCAAGTTCGAGCTTCCCGGCGCGACGCTCAAGCAGATCATCGACAAGACGCGCTTCGCGATCTCGACCGAAGAAACGCGCTATTATCTCAACGGCATCTTCCTGCATGTGGCGGACGACGCGCAGCCGGTGTTGAAGGCAGCGGCGACCGACGGCCACCGTCTGGCGCGTGTCACGGTGGCACGGCCCGACGGCGCGGCGGGAATGCCCGACATCATCATTCCCCGCAAATGCATCGGCGAGTTGCGCAAGCTGCTCGATGAAGTCGATGGCAGCGTCGAGGTTTCGCTATCGGCCTCGAAGATCCGCTTCGGGCTGGGCAGCGCGGTGCTGACCTCGAAACTGATCGACGGCACCTTCCCCGATTACAATCGCGTCATTCCGACCGGAAACGACAAGATATTGCGGATCGACCCCGGCAGTTTCAAGGAAGGCGTCGACCGCGTCGCGACCATCGCCAGCGAGAAGACTCGCGCGGTCAAGATGGCGCTCGAAACCGA
Source organism: uncultured Aquisediminimonas sp. (assembly GCA_965365485.1). Taxonomy (GTDB): domain Bacteria; phylum Pseudomonadota; class Alphaproteobacteria; order Sphingomonadales; family Sphingomonadaceae; genus Aquisediminimonas. Next base: position 9,530 of record CBDUBW010000050.1, on the reverse strand, counting down.
CAAGATCACGCTTTCGGTAACCAGTCCCGAGAACGGCACCGCCGCCGAGGAAGTGCCCGTCGATTATAAATCGGATGGGTTCGAAATCGGCTTCAACGCGAAATATCTGCTCGACATTCTCGGCCAGGTCGAAGGCGACATGATCGAAGTCCACCTCGCCGACGCCGCCGCGCCGACGCTGATCCGCGAGAATGACAAGGCGGCGGCGCTCTACGTCCTCATGCCGATGCGGGTCTAGCCCTCGAACTCGATGCTGACGCTGGGCGCCGAGCGCTTCGCCTCTCCGTGATAGACCGCTTCGATATTGTTGCCCGCGGGATCGAGCACGAAGGCGGCGTAATAGCCGGGGTGATAAGGCCGCTCTCCCGGCGCGCCGTTATCGGTGCCGCCCGCCGCGATCGCCGCCTCGTGAAACGCGTCGACCATCGCCCGGTCGACCGCCTGGAAAGCGAGGTGGTGACGCCCGGTGGGTTCGCCCGCCGCGGCTTCGCTATTGGGTGAGGAGACGAAGAGCTCGTCGTACCAGAAGTCTTCGCCGATGGTTCCGCCGAGCGGCACGCCCAGCACGTCGAAGATTGCGTCGTAAAAGCGCCGCGCCGCGGGCAGGTCGGTGACGACCAGCTGAATGTGATCGATCAGCCGCCCGCGATGAAGTTGCTGGGTTTCCATAAAGGTCTCCTCAGCTTGCCTCGAAGCTCGCGAGCGCGGCGGGGACGACCTTGTCTCCCCATTCCTGCACGAAATGCCCGGCTTCGGGAATAACGAGCGGTTCGGGACAGTTGCGGATGTTGTCGCGCAAGGCGTGCATCGCATCGGGCGTGATGACCGGATCGCTGCCGCCGATCGCCATGAAGCTTTGCCCGCTCCATTCGTCACGCCACCAGTCGCGCGCCTCACGGCTGATTGCGGCGCCGGGCGCATCGGGGCTCGGAGGCACGAGTTCGGGGAACTGGCGCACGCCCGCCTTGTAGCGGATATCGGGATAAGGCGCGCCATAGGCGGCAGCCTCCGCATCGCTCAGCACGGGCGTGCCGCGCTTGAACAGCGCCTCCACGTCCATGTCGGGCTGGGTGCGGTTGTAAGCCTTCCACGCCTCGAAGCCCTTGCCCAGCGGCCGCTCCCCCGTGCCCAGCCCGGTGTTCATCACGATCAGCCGGGCGAAGCGATCGGGCATGACATGCGGAATGGTGAGGCCGAGCAGCCCGCCCCAATCCTGAACGATAAGCGTGATGTTCCTGAGATCGAGCGCCTCGATGAATTCAATCAGCGACTGGCGGTGGAAATCGAAGGTGTAAATCTGATCGTCCACCGGCTTGTCCGATTTGCCGAAGCCGAACAGATCGGGCGCGATCACGCGGCCATGCGGCGTCAGCAGCGGTATCATCTTGCGATAAAGGTAAGACCAGCTTGGCTGCCCATGGAGGCAGAGGAAGGTGACATCACCGCCGCCCTCGTCAAGATAATGCATCCTGAGGCCGTTGGCATGGGTCAGGTAATGCGGCGCGAAGGGGTAGCCCGGCAGGTCGACGAATCGCCCTTCAGGCGTACGCAAGGCTTCGATCATCCATGCTCCTCGACATATCAAGAATCACGTCCAGCCTATGTCGGGTGGCGGCAAATGCAACGCGTCTTTACGATTTGGTGACCGCACGGGGCGTAAAGGCGCAGCATGTCGAGACGCGCCCATATTCTCGGCGGCGCTCCCGCGCCGCGTTCGTCGAAGGACGCGACACCCGCAACTCATTACCACCGCGCGCTTCGCGACGAGCTGCAGGAAGCCGCCGGCGCCGCGCGCACGCGACCGCCGCGCGACTGGCGGGGGATGGTGTTCGCGATTTTCGGGATGGTGCTTCTCGGCGGACTGGTTCTTGGCGGGATCGCGCTCTGGCGCATCGCCGATGTGCGCGGTCTTTCGTTCAACGATCCCATCGAGGTCGAATCGGAAACCGAGCGCGCGTGGCGGATTGCCGACCGAATGCGACGCCCCGAAGACACCACCCCGCCCCCTGCGCCCGAGCCGCTCGCGATCGATCTCAGCGAAGAACGCGCGCTCGCTGAGGCAGTGGACGAGGCGGCCGCCGAGACCGAGTAAGCGCTACTTCGCCTGGAAATACCGCGCGCCGCCGACCCAGGTTTCGAGCACCTTGGTCGCGCGCAGCTCGGATGGCGTCGCCAGCAGGGGATCGCGATCGACGAGGATGAAGTCGGCCCACAGCCCCGCGGCAAGCCGGCCGGTCTTGCTTTCGGCAAAGGCGGCATAAGCCGCGCCGGTGGTGAAGCCCGCGAGCGCCTGCTCGCGCGTCACCCGTTCCTGCGGCTGCCACCCGCCAAAGGGCTCGCCTTGCGCATTCTCTCGTGTGATCGCGGCCGCCAGCCCCGCGAAAGGATCGGGGCTTTCAACCGGCGTGTCCGAACCGAAGGCAAGCTTGCCGCCGGCATCGAGGATCGACTTCCAGGCATAGGCTCCGGCCAGCCGCTGTGGCCCCAGCCGTGCTTCCGCCATCAGCCTGTCCGATGTCTGATGGACCGGCTGCATCGAAGCGATGATGCCGCCGCGCGCGAGGCGGGGGATGTCCACCGGATCGACGATCTGCACATGCTCGATCCGCCAGCGGCGATCGCCCGGGAACGATGCGGCGACTTCCTCAATTGCGCCGAGCGCCTGCGCATTGGCGGCATCGCCGATCGCGTGGACGGCAACCTGAAAGCCATCCATCGCCGCGCGGCTGATGAGATTGCGCATCTTGGTATCGTCGAGGAAAGCGAGGCCGCGTTCGCCGGGCTTGTCGGCATAGGGCGCCTTAAGGAAGGCGCCGCGCGAGCCCAGCGCGCCATCGGCATAAAGCTTCACGCCCCCCAACCGCAGCCGATCATTATAGAGCCAGGGTGTCGGCGCGCCTGCGCCGATCTGCGCCATCGGCTCAATACCTGCAGTGTAGGAATAGATGCGTATCGAGAGCGCACCACGATCGCCCGCTCGCCTATAAGCGAGCCAATCGTCGAGGGTCGTTCCCATATCGGCGATGCCGGTGATGCCGAAGGCGAGCAGCCGATCCTGCGCCTTGAGCAAGGCCGCGTCGCGATCCTTCGGAGTCGGCTGCGGCACCGCCTTGGCAACCAGCGCCATCGCCGCATCGACGAACACGCCCGATGGGTTCACGCCCGCCTTCTCGATGCGGCCGCCGGGGGGCGAGACCGATTTCGCAGTGACTCCGGCTTCCGTCATCGCAAGGCTGTTTGCCCAGCCGGCATGGCCATCGACGCGTTCGAGCCAGACCGGGCGATCGGGCACCGCGCGATCGAGATCGGCAGCGGTAGGAAAGCGGCCCAGCCCCCACGCTTCCTGGTTCCAGCCGCCGCCGACGATCCAGCGCCGCCCGGGATTGGCATCGGCGTAGGCCTTGATCCGCGCCAGCGCATCCTCAAGCGAGGTCGCCGCGGTAAGATCGAGCGTCAGCGCCTGAAAGCCCAAATTCATGACATGGCCGTGCGCGTCGATCAGCCCGGGCATCAGGGTGCGGCCCTTGCCGTTGTAAAGATAATCGGGGCGATCGGGCTTCTTGTCCTTCGACTGAAGCAGGCGGACGATCTTGCCGTCCTTGCCGATGACGATGCCGGTGAAGCGCTGGACCTGCCCGCTTTCGGTGAGAGTGATGCCGTTGACGTTGTCGATCACGCCATCTGCGAGCACGGGGGCGGGGATGAAAAGGGTGACGAGCGCCAAAGCCAAGCCCCTCCCCTTCAGGGGAGGGGTTGGGGTGGGGCTGCGTCGGGGCAATCTACCACTGGCAGCCCCACCCCTTGCCCCTCCCCTGAAGGGGAGGGGTTGCGTCCGCAGCGATCTCAAGGCTTGGCCAACCGCCGGATGAATGCGCTGGTATCCTGCCGCCCGCCGCCCATATGCTGGACCTCGGCATACATCTGGTCGATCATTGCAGCGAGCGGGAGGGTCGCACCGTTGGTGCGGGCTTCGTCCATAGCGATGCCCAGATCCTTGCGCATCCAATCGACGGGAAATCCGAAATCGAACTCCTCGCGAACCATCGTTTCCCAGCGGTTGCTCATCTGCCACGAGGAAGCAGCACCTTCCGAGATCGCTTCGAACACCTTGTCGAGATCGAGGCCCTCGGCCTGCGCGAAGCGCATTCCCTCGGAAAGCGAAGCAATGATGCCGGCGAAGGTCACCTGATTGACCATCTTGGTCAACTGCCCCGCGCCCGTCGGCCCGATATGGACGATCTTGCGGCTATAGGCCTGCATGATCGGCGTTGCGGCCTCGATCGCCTTGGCGCGGCCGCCGCACATCAGTGTCAATATCCCCTTTTCCGCACCGATCTGCCCCCCCGTCACCGGCGCATCGATCGGCATGATATATTTGTCCTTTGCCTCGACTGCCAATTGCCGCGCAATCTTGGCTGAAACGGTGGTGTGATCGATGAACAGGCTGCCCTTCTTCATCGTCCGGAACGCGCCGTCGCGCGAGAGCGTGACCGCCGCAAGGTCGTCATCGCCCCCGACGCAAGTGATGACGGCGTCGGCATCGCTCGCCGCCTCCGCGGGGCTTGAAGCCGTGATCCCGCCATGCGCCTCGACCCATGTGTCCGCTTTCGATTTTGTGCGGTTGTAAACGGTCATTTCGTGCCCGGCGGCGGCGAGATGCCGGGCGATCGGCCCGCCCATAATCCCGAGCCCGATAAAAGCGATTTTGGCCATGGTTGGAAGCATAGGGGGAGTTTCACAGGCGCGCCAGATGGTCTAACCCGATTGCGATGGCCGATGCCGAACCTTTGCCGCTGACGCTTGCCGATGTCCGCGCCGCGCATGAGCGCGTGCGCGGCGCGGTGGTGCGCACGCCGACGCTGCATTCGAAGACGCTCAGCGCGATCACTGGCGCGGAAGTCTGGCTCAAGTTCGAGAATCTGCAATTCACAGCGGCGTACAAGGAACGCGGTGCTCTCAACAAATTGTCGCAGCTTGGAGACACAGCCCGCAGACAAGGGGTGATCGCCGCCTCGGCGGGCAATCACGCGCAGGGCCTTGCTTATCATGGCGGGCGGCTGGGCATCCCCGTCACCATCGTCATGCCGGTCTCGACCCCGATCGTGAAGGTGCAGCAGACGCGCAGCCACGGCGCCAACGTCGTGCTGACGGGGGAAAGCTTCGAAGCCGCTTATCTTCACGCTCGCGGGCTCGAGGTCGAACAAGGGCTGACCTTCGTTCACCCCTTCGACGATCCCGACATCATGGCGGGGCAAGGCACCGTCGCGCTCGAGATGCTGGAGGATGCGGGCGGGCTCGATACCATCGTCGTGCCGGTGGGCGGCGGCGGGCTGATTTCGGGCGTCGCTGTCGCCGCCAAGGGCATCGACCCCGCGATCCGCATCGTCGGGGTGCAATCGAACCGCTATCCATCGATGTACGCGCTAGCGCACGCGCAGGAGCTCGAATGCGGCGGCGATACGCTGGCCGAGGGCATCGCCGTCAAGGAGCCGGGGCACATCACGCGCGCTGTCGTCCAGACGTTGGTCGATGAAATGCGGATCGTCTCCGAGGCGATCATCGAGGAAGCGATCTCGCTGCTGCTCGATGTCGAGAAGACCGTGGTCGAGGGCGCGGGCGCGGCGGGGCTGGCGACAATGCTTCCCGCCAAGAACGGCGCGCATCGCCCCGAGTTCGCGGGTCACAAAGTCGGCGTGATTCTGACCGGCGGGAATATCGATCAGCGCTTCCTCGCCAACGTCATCCTCCGCAACCTCGCGCGTTCGGGACGGATCGGGCGCATTTCGGTGCTGCTCGACGACAAGGTCGGTGCGCTGCACACGCTGACCGGCATCTTCACGCGCAACGGCGCCAACATCATCGAGGTCTCGCACCAGCGCATCTTCGGCGTGCTTTCGGCGAAAAGCACGCAGGCCGAAATCGAGTATGAGATCCGAGACGAAGCGGCGCTCATCGGCCTGCTCGCCGATATCGAGGCGGCGGGATATGCCTACGAGGTGATGAGTATCTCGGGCCGGCGCGGCGGTCGCTCGCTGCGCCACTGAGGTCGTAAGTTTTCGCGCGCTTTTCTTGGTTAACGCGCTTTTCACAGCTTGGTCCGCGCGCCATAGTCGCCCTACTTCGAACAGCGAGGTTGAGGGTGACGGCGCAATTCCGCTTTCCGCGCTTTTTCGTGACCACGCCTGGGCCGTGCCCCTATTTGCCGGGCAAGCGTGAGCGCAAGGTCTTCACCGAATTGTCGGGGCATCACGCGGTCGAATTGAACGACGCGCTCGGCAAGATCGGCTTCCGCCGTTCGCAAGGCGTCGCCTATCGCCCCTCCTGTCTCGATTGCGCGGCGTGCGTTTCGGTGCGTGTGGTGACGCAGGAGTTCGTGCCCACCGCGAGCCAGAAGCGCATCCTCAAGATGCATGCTGACCTCGAGGTATCGGCGTGCCGGCCCTGGTCGACCGACGAGCAATTCCAGCTGCTCAGTCGCTATCTCGATGCACGCCATCCCACCGGGGGCATGGTCGGGATGGACGAGGTCGACTATGCCGACATGGTCGAGCAGACCCCGGTCAATTCCTACCTGGTCGAGTATCGCGAGCCGGCGGAGGGCGGCCGTCCGGGACGGCTGGTCGGCGCCTGCCTGACCGATCAGCAGGCCGACGGCCTCTCGATGATCTACAGCTGCTTCGAGCCTGACCCGACGATCCGCTCGAGCCTCGGCAATTTCATCATCCTCGATCACATCGTCCGCGCCGCGCAGGCGGGGCTGCCTTATGTTTATCTGGGCTATTGGATCAAAGGATCTAGGCGGATGGAATATAAGACGCGCTTCCGCCCGCTCGAACGGCTCGGTCCCGATGGCTGGAAGCCGTTCAAAGAGGATGAGGTGCCTGCCGGGGTTCCCGCCGTGACGCGGCTGCGGGAGATGGCTTAATCTTGCTAGATGCTCCCCTTCTCGAGAGGGTGGAAGTCCGAAGGACTGACGGCGGGGTGGGTGACGCGCGGACAGACCCCTCCGTCACGACCCCGGATCAAGTCCGAGGCCGCGCCACCTCCCCAACAAGTTGGGGAGGAACTTACGCGTTCAGCACCGCCAGCCCTTCATCACCGGGCCCGGCTCGATCATCCGGTAAGCGGCCTCTGCGAATTCACACAGCAAAGGCCGCGTATCGCGCGGATCGATCAAATCCTCGACGCCGAACTTCTCCGCCGTGCGGAACGGCGAACGGACGTCGTTCAACCGCTTCTGGATGTCCCTGAGCAGCGCCTTCGGATTGTCGCTGGCTTCGAGATCGGACTTGTAGGCCGCTTCGAGCCCGCCGGAGATCGGCAGGCTGCCCCAATCGCCGCTTGGCCAGGCGTATCGCCATTTGGTGCGGCTGTGGTTGAGGTTGGCGCTGCCTGCCATTCCATAGGCTTTGCGCATGACCACAGCGCAGATCGGGACTTTCGCCTGATAAATCGCCATCATCGCGCGGCTTCCGAAGCGGATCGTCGCTTCCTCCTCGGCCTTGCGCCCGATCAGGAAGCCGGGAACATCGACCAGGTGGATGACGGGCAGGTGGAAGACGTCGCAGGTGTCGATGAAGCGTTCGAGCTTGCGTGAGCTCGCGGCGGTCCATAGCCCGCCCAGCACCATCGGATCGCTGGCGATGACGCCGACCGGATAGCCATCGAGCCGCGCGAACCCGGTGACAACGCTCGTCCCATGCTGGCGCCCGATCTCGAAGAAACTGCCGGCATCCACCACCGCTTCGACGATCGGCCTGATCTTGTAGAGGTGGCGAAGATCGCGCGGGACGGCTTCGATCAACCAGGGTTCGCGACGGTCGGGGCTGTCGCTCGGTTTGGTCCGCGTCGGGAGGTCGTAAGTCGATGAGGGCAGGTAGGAAAGGAAACGCCGCGCCATCGCGAAGGCTTCCGCCTCGCTTTCGGCCTCATCATCGATCGCGCCGTTCTTTGCATGGATGGAGGAGCCGCCAAGCTCCTCCTTCGTCCGGTTTTCACCCACCGCGGCGACAACCGGCGGACCTGCGACGAACATCTGGGCGAGGCTTTTCACCAGCACCGAGTAATGCGCCATCACCTGCCGCCCGGCGCCCAGTCCCGCGACCGGCCCCAAGCCCAGCGCGACGACAGGAATGCGCGAGAGATTGTCGACCATCACCTCCCAGCCCGGCACTTCGGGGATGTATGTGTAGCCCATCTTTTCGAGCGTCTTGACCGAACCGCCGCCGCCCGTGCCCTCGATCAACCGGACCAGCGGCATCCGATATTCGCCCGCCAACTTTTCCGACTGCATCAGCTTGCCGTGCAGCGAAGCATCGGCTGCGCCGCCCCGCACGGTGAAGTCGTCGGCCTGGACGACCACAGGCCGTCCCTCGATCTTCGCGCGTCCGAACAGAATGTTGGCTGGCAAGACGCCGGTCAGATTGCCCTTGGCGTCGTAATCGCCGACGCCGCCCAGCTTGCCGATCTCGCGAAAGCTGGCCTTGTCGACCAGCGCCGCAATGCGCTGACGCACATTGAGCTTGCCCTGCGCCTTCTGCCGCGCGAGCTTCTCCGCCCCGCCCATGGCTTCCGCCATCTTCCCGCGCCGCGCGATCTCGGCGACTTCCTTCTCCCATGTCATGACTGAATGTGTGGGGAAGCAGCTTCAACCGTGCAAGCGTCAACACCTAGGTGTCGGCATCCCCTGTGAAACCAACTTAACAAATGTTCGCGGCTTGCGTTTGATATGTGATAAGGCCTCTTGATCGCCGATCATGCATTGGCTTTCGGCGACTGAGAGATGCGATGTGCTCCCAGCCCTTGTCGGAGTACATCTTGAGCAGCAGCCCGCTGGACTTTATGGTGCGCAAATTGCGCTCGCGAGCCTCGATCAGCGAGAGCGCTGCCGAAGCCATCCGAGGGTTGCCTTATAAGTCGCAGAGCTACGCACCCGTGGCCTATCTTGTCCGCGAAGGAACTACGCATCCCAATAGTTGCAGCCTCGTGCTCTCGGGCTTCGTCATGCGTCAGAAGCTTACCGTCGATGGCCTTCGGCAGATCGTTTCACTCCACATGCGCGGAGACCTGATCGATCTTCAGCATCTTTTTCTTCACCGTGCCGATCACAACGTCCAGGCGCTGACCCATGTTGAAACAATCAATATCGATCGTGTCGCGCTTCAGCGGCTTATTCTCGATGAACCCAGCGTCGGCGAAGCGATGTGGATCGACGCGCTGATCGACTCGTCCATCTACCGCGAGTGGGTGGTCAATGTCGGACGGCGCGACGCCCGGCAGCGAATTGCGCACCTGCTCTGCGAGTTTGCGGCGCGGCTCAAGGCGGCGGGGCTGAGCGATGGTCGCACTTGCCATCTGCCGATGACGCAGGAGCAATTGGGCGACGCAGTGGGGCTGACCCCTGTCCACGTCAATCGCACGCTCAAGACGCTGGTCGAGGAAGGCGCCATTCAGCGCAACCGCCGCGAGGTTTCGTTCACCGATTGGGATCACATCCGCAGCATCGGTGATTTCAGCGACCTTTACCTGCA
>CBDUBW010000049.1:0-13753 GCA_965365485.1 uncultured Aquisediminimonas sp. | reverse complement strand
GCAGGGCGCGGCTCTCCTCGCGATCTCGCGCAATTGCGCGATGGGCTGGGCGAGGCGCGGCTGTTGCGCGAGCGGCTGGCGAAACTCGCCGATGCTCCGGCGTTGCTGGCGAGGCTTCTGCCCGCGCTCGACGGCCATGGCGCACTCGTCGATCTCTTTACGCGTGCGCTCGTCGCGAATCCGCCGATCGATGCGAGCGCGGGCGGTGCGATTGCCGAAGGCTATGACGCTGCGCTCGACGAGCTTCGTGCCATGGGCGGCGACGGGCGGCGTGCGATGGCGGCGCTCGAAGGGCGCTATCGCGAGGCGACCGGCATCGCAACGCTCAGGATCAAGCATAACAATGTCCTCGGCTACCATATCGAGGTTTCGGCCAAGCACGCCGATGCGATGATGGCCGATGCGGCCTTCACGCACCGACAGACGCTGGCGGGCGTGGTCCGCTTCAACGCGCCCGAGCTTCACGAGCTCGCCCAGAAGGTCGTCCAGGCAGGCGCACATGCGCTGGCAGCCGAAGCCTCGCATCTCGAAGACCTTACCGAAATGGCGATCGGGCGCGCGCGTGAGATCGCCGCGACCGCCGACGCCCTCGCCCGATTAGACGTCGCCGCGGCGCTCGCTGAGCGCGCGGTCGAAGGCGGCTGGTGCCGTCCGCGTTCCGCGACCCACCCCTGCTTCGAGGTCAGCGGCGGACGCCACCCTGTCGTCGAAGCGGCGCTGGCGAAAAGCGGCGGCCGCTTCGTCGCCAATGATTGCGCGCTTTCGCCCGAATCGCGGCTGTGGCTGGTGACCGGGCCCAATATGGGCGGAAAATCGACCTTCCTGCGGCAGAATGCGTTGATCGCGGTGCTGGCGCAGGCAGGGAGTTTCGTCCCCGCGTCCTCGGCGAAGCTGGGGCTGATCGATCGGCTATTCAGCCGCGTCGGAGCCTCGGACAATCTCGCGCGCGGGCGATCGACCTTCATGGTCGAGATGGTCGAAACCGCGGCCATTCTTTCGCAGGCGACGCGGCAGAGCTTGATCATCCTCGACGAGGTCGGGCGCGGGACATCGACTTATGATGGCCTCGCCATTGCCTGGGCGGTGGTCGAGGCGGTTCATGAGGTCAACGCTTGCCGCTGCCTGTTCGCGACGCACTATCACGAGCTGACGCGGCTCGCCGAAAAGCTTCCCGCGCTCAGCCTCCACCACGTCCGCGCGCGCGAATATAAGGGTGATCTGGTGCTGCTTCACGAAGTCGGCGAGGGCGCCGCGGACCGGAGCTATGGCATCGCGGTGGCGCGGCTGGCAGGGATGCCGCCCGCGGTGCTGGCACGGGCAAAGGCAGTGCTGAAGAAGCTCGAGGCCGGACGCGACGCGACCGGCGGCATTGCGGCAGGGCTCGACGATTTGCCGCTCTTCGCGAAATTGGCGGAACCCGAGGCGCGCGACCAGCTTCGGGATGCCCTGAACGCGCTCGATGTGGACGCGCTCAGTCCGCGCGATGCGCTGGACAAACTATATGAAATGAAGCGGCTGGCGGCAGACTAAATTCCCGCATACCATTCATAGCCGGCGTCTTCCCACAGCCCGCCCTTGCCGCCGCCTATGCCAGCAAAGCTTTCGACCGCCTCGACCCGCTCGACATATTTGGCGTGCTTGTACCCCAGTTGCCGCTCGACCCGCAGCCGCAGCGGCGCGCCGTTGGCGATCGGCAGGATGGCGTCGTTGAGCGCCCAGGCGAGGATGGTCTGGGGGTGGAAAGCGTCGATCAGGTCGATGCTTTCATAATAGGGCCGCCCGGGGCCGTAGAGATCGGCGCAGTGGAAAACGAGGTAGCGAGCGCGCGACGAGAGTCCCGCCGCTTCGAGCAGTGGCTTAAGCGGCGTTCCCGTCCATTTGCCGATCGCGCTCCAGCCTTCGACGCAATCGTGCCGCGTGATCTGCGCCCGCTTGGGGCCCGCCATCAGCTGCGCCAGCGAGAGCGAGAGCGGCTTTGCGACAAGCCCGTCGATCTTGAGCCGCCAATCGGCGAACTTGGTGTTGGCGTGCGCGGCATAGGCCTCACCGCCCGGGAAACGGGTGCCATTGGCGCGGAACACGGGCGAGCGCTGATCGGGGCGGAACTCGCGCGCCAAGGCGGTGCGGTCGGTGAGCGCGCGTTGCACCGTAAGGTTCGCCCGCTCGGCCTTGGCGAGCAGTTCGCGAAAGCTCTGGCTGCGGCTGAGCTCGTCGCATCCCGAAAGCAGCAGCCCGGAACCGGCAAGCCCGCCAGCGAAGGTGCGGCGCGTGATCACGCGCGCGAAACCCGAAACCAGCCGGTGATCATCGAGCGGATTTCGTTGATCGGCCCCGCCAGCACCACGAGCAGGACATGGACGATGGTGAAGCCGAGTAGTCCGAACGCGGCGATGAAGTGCAGGCTGCGCGCGCTCTGCCGCCCGCCGAACAGGTCGATCAGCCAAGGCCAGGCGGCGTTCATCCCCGGTGACATGGCAAGGCCGGTGAAGATCATCAGCGGAATCAGCCCGAACAGGACGAGGCTGTAGCTAATCTTCTGCAGCGGATTGTAACGCGCGTTGGCGTCGTGGAAATCGAGCTTGGCGTGTTTCTTGACGTCTTCGAGCAAGTTGCGCGGCGCGACTTCGGCGCGGCTCAGCGCGACATCACGCCGCCAATGACCGTTGAACAAAGACCAGAGGAGATAGGCAGTAAAGCTCAGCGCGAGCACCCAGGCGAAACCGAAATGCCAATTCCGCCCGAGCGCGAGGCTGTATTCGCTCGGGATGGTCGCCCAGCCGGGAAAGCGTTCGAGCTCGAGCCAGGCGCGATCGGTGTTGGCGCCGAAATGCCCCCAATAAAGACGGGGGTGGGCGTTGAAGATCATCAGCCCGCTCATGAGGAGCACGGTGAGAACGACAGCGTTGAGCCAGTGCCAGAGCCGCGTGGAGAGGCGGTGGCGGAAAACGAAGCCAGGGCGAGTGCGCGGCATGAGAAGAGAGTGACGGGTTCGGGGTGGGAAAGCAACCGGGCGCTTTCCGACCTCGTCATTCCGGCGCGTGATGCAGGGTGACGGGCACGGAATGGGTGATGTAAAGCCGCCGCATGACCCCCGCCATCTTCGGCCTATCCGGCCTCATCCTCACCTCCGACGAGCGCGCGTTGTTCAAGGCGTGCGAACCGGCGGGCTACATCATCTTCAAGCGCAACATCGAAGATCGCGAACAGCTTCGCGCTCTGACCGACAGCTTGCGAAACCTTCACGGTCGCGATGATGTCGCGATCCTGATCGACCAGGAGGGCGGCCGCGTGACGCGAATGGGGCCGCCGCAATGGCCGGCTTTCCCGGCAGGCGGGCGCTTCGACGCGCTTTATCAAATCGCGCCGATGTCGGCGATCGAAGCGGCTCGCGCCAATGCCGAAGCGATCGCGCTGACGCTCAGCGAAGTGGGTATTACAGTCGATTGCCTGCCCTTGCTCGACGTGCGCGTGCCCGAAACGCACGACGCGATCGGCGATCGCGCGCTCGGTAGCGACCCGATGCAGGTCGCGGCGCTCGGGCGCGCGACGCTCGACGGATTGCGTGAGGGCGGCGTGGTCGGCGTCGTCAAACATATGCCGGGCCAAGGCCGCGCGACGGTCGACAGCCATCATCATCTGCCGCGCGTCACTGCCAGCGCCGAGGAGCTCGGAAGCGATTTTTCGGCATTCGCGCGGCTCAAGAATGCGCCGATGGGAATGACAGGTCATATTGTTTTGGAGGCGTTCGACGCAGAGCGTCCCGCGACGATGTCTCCCATAGTGATCGAAGAGGTGATCCGGGGGCGGATCGGGTTCGATGGGCTGCTGATGAGCGACGATCTCGACATGAAGGCGCTCGATGGCAATGTTCCGGGCCGCGCGGCGACGTGCGTCGCGGCAGGATGCGATCTTGCGCTCAACTGCTGGGGACGCTTCGACGAAATGGTCGCGATCGCTGAATTGCTGCCTGAGATCACGGCGCGGGCGCGCGAAAGGCTCGATGCGGCGATGGCGACGGTTTCGCGCGTCGAAGCTGTGGACAATATCGCCGCTCTAATTGCCAAGCGCGACGCGCTGCTGGCATATGCCTAGGCGTGGGTCAGACGACATCAGTTCCTCCCCTTTTTGCAGGGGAGGTGGCATCGCGTAGCGATGACGGACGGGTATTTGGCGCGTCACTGACCCCTCCGTCACCCGCTTCGCGCGTGCCCCCTCCCCCAGAAGTTGGGGAGGAACTTGGCCCAGACGACGATACCCTCACCCTCGAACTCGGCGCCTGGGAAGGCCCGCTCGATCTGCTGCTGGCGCTGGCGCGAAGCCAGAAGGTCGATCTCAAGCAAATCTCGATCCTGGCGCTGGTCGAGCAATATCTCGCCTTCATTGCCGACGCCAAGGCGCTGAAGCTCGAAATCGCGGCGGATTATCTCGTAATGGCGGCGTGGCTGGCGTATCTCAAATCGTGCCTGTTGCTGCCGCGCGAACCGCATGTCGAACCTTCGCCCGAAGAGCTTGCGCTTCGCCTGCAGCTGCGCCTCGAACGCCTGAATGCGATGCGTGAAGCGGGGGCTCGGCTGATGGCGCGCGACCGGCTCGGCCGCGATGTTTTCGCGCGAGGCATGCCCGAAGGTCTTCGCACCGTCCGCAAGAGCCGCTGGGAGGCGACCCTGTTCGACCTGATCTCCGGATACGGTCAGGTTCGCGCGCGCACCGGCCCGGTGATGCATGTCGTCCACAAGCGCGATGTCATGACTTTGGACGAGGCGATTGCCCGTGTTTCGGCACTGGTCGGCAGTGCGATTGGCTGGACGGAGATCGTATCGTTCCTGCCCGAGGGCAATACAAGCTTTCGACGCTCCGCGCTGGCGTCGAGTTTCGTTGCGACTTTGGAACTGGCGCGGTTGGGCAAGCTGGCGTTGCGGCAGGACGAGGCATTCGGGCCATTGCTGGTCAAAGCGGCGTGATCGACGACGATGCCACGCGCGCGATCGAAGCAGCGCTGTTCGCCGCCGAGGAGCCGTTGAGCTTGCGCGAATTGGCGCCATTTGACGACGAAACGGGCAGTTTGCACGACAAGCTGAATGCACTCGCTCAGCATTACCAAACTCGCGGGATCAATCTCGTCGAACGCGGCGGGCGCTGGCACTTTCAGACCGCGCCCGACCTTGCGCATATCCTCCGTCGCGAGCGAGAGGAGCCGCGCAAGCTGAGCCGCGCGGGCGTCGAGACGCTGGCGATCATCGCGTATCACGAGCCGGTCAGCCGCGCCGAGATCGAAGCGATCCGGGGGGTGCAGATTTCCAAAGGCACGCTCGACGTGCTGGTCGAGGCAGGCTGGATCCGCCCGGCCGGCCGTCGCGAAGGGCCGGGGCGGCCGCTGACCTATGCGACGACCGCGGCCTTCCTTTCGCATTTCGGGCTGGAGAGCCGCAAGGACTTGCCCGGCATCGACGATCTCAAGGCCACCGGACTGCTCGATCCGGTCGATCTCGCCTTCGAGGCGCTGGAAAGCGACAGCGAACTGGAAAGCTCGGACGAAGAGGCCTAGATGGCATTCGAGCGGTTGGAGAATTTCCCATGGGTAGTTTCAGCGTCTGGCATTGGCTGGTGGTCGGCATCCTCGTGCTGCTGCTGTTCGGCAAGGGCCGCTTCTCATCGATGATGGGCGACGTGGCGCAGGGCATAAAGAGCTTCAAAAAAGGCATGGCCGAGGACGATACGCCCCCCGCCACGCCGCCCGCGCCGGCCAAGATCGAGGCCGCGCCCGCGACCCCCGATCTCGAGAAGCAGCCCGACAAGACTGTCTGACGCGCGCATGTTCGACGTCGCGCCCACCGAATTCTTGCTGGTGGCCGTGGTCGCCCTGCTGGTGATCGGCCCCAAGGAATTGCCGCGCGTGATGCGGACGGTGGGCGGCTGGGTCGGCAAGGCACGCGGTGTCGCGCGGCAATTCCGCGCCGGCTTCGACGAGATGGTGCGCGAATCCGAACTCGCCGAAATGGAGAAGAAGTGGCGCGCCGAGAATGAACGCATCATGCGCGAATTTCCTGCGGATGCGCCGCCCGTGGCGGTCGACTTGTCCAAGCCTGAGCAGCCCCACCCCAACCCAGTGGCAGGTCGTCCAGTCCCCCGGACTGGACTTGATCTACCGGGGGCAGATCAACCTGCCACTCCTGAAGGGGAGGGGCTGAGTTCGGCGCGCTGACGAATGAAGGATATCGATGAAACCAAGGCACCATTGCTCGATCACCTGATCGAGTTGCGGACGCGACTGTTATGGTGCGTCGCGGCGTTGGCGATTGCTTTCTTCGTCTGCCTTTATTTCGCCAAGCCGATCTTCGCCGTTCTCGTGCAGCCCTTGCTCGCGGCAGGGCAGGGCAAGATCATCTACACCGATATTTTCGAAGCGTTTTTCGTCGAGATCAAGGTCGCGTTCTTCGCGGCGATCATGGTCGGCTTTCCGGTCTTCGCGACCCAGATGTACAAGTTTGTCGCGCCCGGTCTGTATGCGCGCGAAAAGCGGGCGTTTTTGCCATTCCTGCTGATGACGCCGGTGTTGTTCGGGGCAGGGGCCGCGCTTGCCTACTTCTTTGCGATGCCGGTCGCGCTGTCATTTCTGCTCGGCTATTCGGGCGATGTCGGCGGCGTCCAGCAGGAAGCTCTGCCCGGCGTCGGCAATTATTTGAGTTTCGTCACCAAATTCCTGTTCGGATTCGGCGTCGCCTTCCTGCTTCCGGTGGTGCTGATGCTGCTCGAACGCGCGGGACTTGTCACGCGCGCGCAGTTGGCGAGCGGGCGGCGATATGCGATCGTCGGCGCGTTCGCGATCGCGGCTGTACTTACCCCGCCGGACATCATCAGCCAGGTGATGCTCGCGCTGCCCTTGTGCATACTTTACGAGCTCGCGCTGATCGCGATCTGGTTCACCGAACGCAGGCGATCGCGCGAACTCGCCGAACAGCCGGCCGAATAGCGATCCGGCCGGCTTAAACCACGCTTAGTTCGCGGCGTCCTCGACAGTGTCGCCGACCGACTTCACGTCGCGTCCAGCACCTTCGACGGTGTTGCACGCGGCGAGCAGGGTGCTGGCGAGAAACAGGGCGATGACGGCTTTGGTCTTGCGCATGCGGGCCTCCTTGGCTTGAATCCTTGTTGGTGTATGGCGGCATCATGGCCGCGACACCCGCTTCGAGCCTGGCCGGAACGAGCGACGCGATGGTCCGCGCCGAAGCTCATTCCCCATATCTGAGAGGTTTGATTCGGCGTTTTCCCGATGTCGTGGCGGGAGAACATTGGCGCGCGGCGCTTGTTCCCAACCTGGATCAAGGCGCGCCGCTTTCGGTCGCATTGCGGCAGGCCAAAGGGCGATTGGCGCTCGGCACGGCGCTTGGGGACCTGGCAGGCCTGCTCAGCCTCGAAGACGTAACGCAGGCGCTCTCCGACTTCGCGGACCATGCGCTCGATCTGGCGATTGCAAATGCGATCACCACCCACGTTCCAGGGGCGGAACCGCGCGGTATCGCCGCGATCGCGCTGGGCAAACATGGCAGCCGCGAGCTCAATTATTCTTCCGATCTCGATCCGATCCTGATCTTCGATCCCGAAATCTTGCCGACCCGCCCGCGTGAGGAGCCGGGTGAGGCGGCGGTACGGATCGGCCGCCGCGTCGTCGAGATGATGCAGGCGCGGAGCGAGCATGGCTATGTCTTCCGGATCGATTTGCGGTTACGCCCGTCGCCCGAAGTCACGCCGATCGTGCTGCCGGTCGACGCTGCCATCTCCTATTACGAATCAGAGGCGCTGCCGTGGGAGCGCGCCGCTTTCATCCGCGCGCGCGCTTGCGCCGGAGATATGGCGCTGGGCGGCGCTTTCCTCGACGCGATCAGACCATTTGTGTGGCGGCGCGCGCTCGATTTCGGCGCGGTCGAAGAGATACGCGGGCTGACGCGGCGCATCCGCGACCATCACGGCAAGGGGCTTGCGTTCGGGCCCGGCTTCGATCTGAAACGCGGTCGCGGCGGCATCCGCGAGTGCGAATTCTTTGCGCAGATCCACCAGCTGATCCATGGCGGCCGCGAGCCGGCGCTGCGCGTTCCGGCAACCTGCGATGCGCTCACGGCGTTGGCGGCAGCGGGGCGGATCGGCGATGACGAGGCGCGCTCTCTCCGGGAGGCCTACCGGCTCTACCGCATGATCGAGCACCGGCTGCAGATGGTCGACGATCGCCAGACGCACAGCCTGCCTGATACGTCCGGCGCGCTGGACAATGTTGCGCGCCTGCATGGCATGGAGCGCGGAGACGATCTGCTCGCGATGCTGCGCCCGCATATCGAGACAGTGGGGCGGATCTACGACGCGCTCGATGAAGAGGAGCAGTCGGCTTTGCCCAGCGACCCAGGCGGGCTGGCGGAACGCCTTGCCGAGGCGGGCTTTTCGGACCCCGCGCATGCGGCACGCGCCATTGCGCAGTGGCGTGGCGGGGCCGTCCGGGCATTGCGATCTGCCCCCGCCAAGGCCGCGCTCGAGACGGTGCTGCCCGACCTGGTCAGCGCGCTCGGCACCGCGCCTGACCCCAACCGCGCAATCAACCAGCTTTCGACGCTGATCGAACGGCTTCCGAGCGCGCTCAACCTGTTTCGCCTGCTCGACGCGCAACCCTCATTGCTGCGATTGCTGACCGCGATCCTGATCCATGCCCCCGTCCTTGCCGATGCGCTGGCGCGGCGTTCAGAACTGCTCGACCGCCTGATCGACGCGAGCGCCTTCGATCCGATCGAGAGCGTTGCGGATCTGGTCGGCGAGATGACGATCGACGCCGATCTTGAACGCCGGCTCGATCATGTCCGGCGTGTCGTCGGCGATCACCGCTTTGCGCTGGGCGTCCAGATTTTGGAGGGCGTCAGCGACCCGCTGAACGTCGCGGGCGGCTATGCCCGAATCGCCGAAGCGGCAATCCAAGTCGTCGCGACAAGCTGCATCGCGGATTTCGAGCGGTCGCATGGCCGTGTGCCCGCTTCAGAGCTGGCGATCATCGCGCTCGGGCGGATGGGCGGGGCCGAACTCACCCACGCTTCCGATCTCGATCTGGTGTTTGTTTTCACGGGCGATTTCGCGGCAGAATCGGATGGCGCGAAGCCGTTGGGTGCGGTGCTCTATTATAATCGGCTGGCACAGCGCGTGATTGCCGGGCTTTCTGTGGCGACGGCGGCGGGCCCGCTTTACGAGGTCGATACGCGGCTGCGTCCCTCGGGCGCGCAAGGCCCGCTGACGGTGTCGACCGCGGCCTTCCAGAAATATCAGCTGGAGGATGCCTGGACGTGGGAGCAGATGGCTTTGTGCCGCGCCCGCACCGTCTTCGGATCAGCAGCGGCGCGTGCCGAGATCGAGGCGATGATCGCGGAGGCGCTGGCCCGGCCGCGTCCCGATTTGATCGCTGATGCGGTGAAGATGCGCGGCGAAATGGCGAAGCACAAGCCGCCCAAATCCGAGCTCGACGTCAAGCTGTGCGAGGGCGGGCTGGTCGATCTCGAATTTGCAACCCACGTCACGCAGTTGCGCACGCAGACAGGGCTTCATCCGCAATTGGGCGAGGCAGTCGCGGCGCTGGCCAGCGCCCAGCTTTTGCCCGCCTCGCTTATCGAAGCCCAGGCCTTTCTCACGCGGCTGCTCGTGGTGCTGCGGTTGGTCGCGCCCGATCTTGTCACGCCCGACGAGGCAACGCGCGCCATTGCCGCGCGCGCCTGCGGGATGGACGATTGGGTGGGGCTGCTTGATCGCCTGTCCAGCGTGCGGCAGGACGTCTCCGCGACGTGGCGGGCGATAGCGGGAGAGAGCGATGGTTGATGTAGGGGATCAGGCGCCCGACGCGCAATGGGCGCTGCCTGGCGGCGCAACGGCCTCGGCAAATGATCATCGCGGCAGGAAGCTTGTCGTCTATTTTTATCCAAAGGACGATACATCGGGCTGCACCAAGGAAGCTCAGGAATTCACTGCGCTTCTTTCTGATTTCGCCAAGGCGGAAACCGATGTCGTCGGCATTTCGAGGGACAGTCTTGCCCGTCACGACAAGTTCGCGGCGAAATATGGTCTCACACACACGCTCGGCAGCGACGAAAGCGGCGCGGTCTGCGAGGCGTTTGGCGTCTGGGTCGAAAAATCGATGTACGGCCGCAAATATATGGGGATCGAGCGTGCGACCTTCCTGATCGACGCCGAGGGCAAGGTCGCGCGAGTCTGGCGGAAGGTCAAGGTGGCCGGGCACGCGGCCGAGGTTCTCGCGGCCGCCCAAGCGCTTTGAGCGCCGCGACAGCCCTTCTTCTCACGGCAGCTGCTTTCGCGACGGCTTTGCTCTCCGGCATCTTCGGCATGGCGGGCGGACTCGTGCTGATGGGCGTGCTTGCTTTGCTGCTTCCGGTCGCTGCCGCGTTCGTGACTCACGGCGTTTTGCAGCTTGTCGCCAACGGCTGGCGCGCAGTGCTGCATCGCCGGCATATCGCATGGAGGATCATCGGCTGGTATGCGTTGGCGTCAGTCGCGGCGGGCGCTTTGATCCTGGCAGTCACGTTCGTGCCTTCGCGACCTTTGCTCTTCCTGCTGCTCGGGCTGGTGCCGATGCTGGTCTGGCTGCCAAAGAACTGGCTCGAGCTCGACGCACAGCGGCCGGTTCACGCCTTTGTCTCGGGCTTTCTCGTGACTTTGCTCAACCTGACCGCAGGCGTGGCAGGGCCGCTCCTAGACATCTTCTTCGTGCGCACCGAACTGACGCGGCACCAGATCGTCGCGACCAAGGCGGCGACGCAAGTCTTCAGTCATGCCGCCAAGATCATCGTCTATGGCGGATTGGTGAGCGGCATCGGCGCAGCGGGGATGCCGCCCTGGTGGGTGTTCGCGCTCGCGATCCCCGCTTCGATGCTCGGGACCATGGCGGGCGGACGTATTCTCGACGGCATGAGCGACGTCAATTTCAAGAACTGGACCGCGTGGATCGTCACCGCGATCGGGGTGGTTTATCTGGTCGAGGCATGGCGCAGTTGGTGAGCGTTTCGCAGGCGATTTGCGCCGTGCTGCTGATCGCGGAACCGCGCGCCAAACTGATGGCGGCGCGGGCGCTCGCGCGTGACTGGCGGTGCGGGCGGCTCGCCTTCATCTTCGATTGCGCGATGCCCGAACGGCCCGCGCGCCCCGACGCACCGGTGTTGCTGCCGCCCAACAAGATGCCCAATCGCCGAAAGGGCGGATCGGCCGCCAGCCGAATCGCGATGCTCCACGCCTTTGCGCATATCGAGTTTGTCGCCATTGATCTCGCGCTCGACGCGGCGGGGCGATTCGGCGGCGCGATGCCGCCCAGCTTCACTGGTGACTGGCTGAGTGTTGCGGCCGACGAGGCGATGCACTTCGCGCTTCTCAATCGACGGTTGCATCAGCTCGGCAGTCGCTACGGCACACTGCCCGCGCATGACGGGCTGTGGGAAGCCGCCGCCGAGACCGCGCACGACCTTGCCGCGCGACTCGCAGTGGTGCCGATGGTTCTTGAAGCACGCGGACTCGATGTCGGCCCGGCGGCGATCGCGCGCTTCCAATCGGCGGGAGACCACGCTTCCGCTCGCATCATGACGCGCATCTACCATGATGAAATCCGGCATGTCGGCGTCGGCGCAAAGTGGTTCGCGGTAGTAGCCGAATCCGGCGGCCACGACCCAGCGACGCTTTGGAACGACCAGGTGTCCAGACATTTTCGGGGTGTGTTAAAGCCGCCATTCAACGACTCAGCCCGCGAGACAGCCGGTTTGCCCCGCGAATATTACAGCAGGGTTGCGTCTGCGGAACAGCTTCCGCAGTGATCGTCATCACATAGACGCGCAGTCGGGGAAAAAGTTCCAACAGGGTGCGCGGCTTGGGTCACGGGTCGGGGAATTCGATGAATTTCGGTTTCGATTTTGCGAGCGAGAAGCTGTTGCCAAAATTTCGTCAGGCTTTCCGTTCTCGGGATATTTTCATTCACGATGGCGCGGCGATGCGCCGCTTTCACATTTCCGCCCGTACTCAGATCAGCGCCGCAATTACCGGGATGGTGACGCTGGCGATCGCTGCTTTCGGCATGGTCGATGCCGCAGTGGGCGTCAGCGCGATGTCGACCAGCCGCAGCCAGATTGCCGCGATGGAAGACCGGGTCGAAGCACTCCAGGCCGATGTCGGCGCGATTCGCCAGACGGCGCGGGCGCATGTTGCACGGCTCGAGACGCAGCAGGCTTTTCTTGCCGCGGTGATGAGCGGCGAAGGTGATCGCGCCAAGTTGGCGGCGTTGATTCCGGAACGCGTGGGCGAAGCGCCTGCTGCCGCGCGCGATCTCGCGCATCTGTTCAAAGGTGTCGACGGTCGCCAGTCGGCGATGGCCGACCAGGTTCGTCGGTCGATCGATGCCGATTATCACCGCACGCATGCCATGTTTAAGAAGCTCGGCCTGCCGGTGCGGGTCGCTTCGGGCGGCGGCATGGGCGGACCCTATGAACCGGTGACTTCCGCTTCCGCCCAGCCGGTCAAGTCGGGCCAGGCCGACCCCGGATTCCGCGCCGCCTTCGATAGCTGGAAGCGCCGCGACACGCTCAATAGCGCGATTGTCGCCATCCCGTCTGCCAAGCCGGTTTCGGATATTTCGGTGAATTCAGGCTTCGGCGTTCGTTCGGACCCGTTCCGTGGCGGCCGCGCGATGCATGCCGGGGTCGATATCCCGGGGCCCTATGCCACCCCGATCTATGCGACTGCCGATGGCCGGGTCGGTCGTGCCGGACGCTATGGCGGCTATGGCAATCTCGTCGAGCTCGAACATGGTCGCGGCATCCAGACGCGCTATGGTCACATGTCGTCGATCGTCGTGACACCGGGAAGCTTGGTCAAGCGCGGACAGCTGATCGGGTTGATGGGATCGACCGGACGCTCGACCGGCAACCACCTTCACTATGAAGTCCGCTTGGGTGGTCGCGCGATCAACCCGATGCCGTTCCTGCAGACATCGGATTATCTGCTGGCGATGCAAAAGCGCGCCAACACCGCAGTCGGCGGTCCGATCGTGGCGGCAGGCAAGTAAGCTTGTCGCAAAGGGCGGGCGCGCCTATCTTGCCCGCATGACCATCGCCATCACCGAATCCGCTGCCGCGCGCGTCGCGGCGATCGCGGCGCGCCAGAACAAGCCCGCCATTCTGCGCCTTTCGGTCGAAGGCGGCGGCTGTTCGGGATTCCAGTATAAGTTCGAGCTCGCCGATGCGGTGGCGGGCGACGATGCCGTCGCCGAATGCGGCGATACCCGGTTGGTGGTCGATCCCGTCAGCCTCGATCTCGTCTCAGGCGCAGCGGTGGATTATGTCGAATCGTTGGGCGGCGCGGCGTTTCGCGTCACCAATCCCAACGCCGCTTCCGGCTGCGGCTGCGGATCGAGCTTCTCGATCTAGGTGAAGATCGCCACCTACAACGTCAACGGCATCAAAGCGCGGCTGCCGCGATTGATCGAGTGGCTGAGCGAGACGCAGCCCGATCTCGTCTGCCTGCAAGAGCTGAAATCGAGCGACGAGACGCTGCCGATCGCCGATGTCGAGGCTGCGGGCTATCGCGGTGTCTGGCACGGGCAGAAGGGGTTCAACGGCGTCGCCATTCTTTCGCGCGGCGATCCACCGGTCGAAGTTCAGAAAGGCTTGGGCGGCGAGCCAGAGGACGATCACAGCCGCTATATCGAAGCCGATGCGATGGGCATCCGCATCGCTTC
>CBDUBW010000048.1:0-13811 GCA_965365485.1 uncultured Aquisediminimonas sp. | reverse complement strand
TCCTCGCTCGACTCGACGTCTTCCGCGCCCGCTTCGAGCGCGGCTTCGAACACCGTATCGGCATCGCCCGCGCTCGCCGGATAGGCGATCTGGCCGAGCCGGTCGAAGCCGTGGCTGACCGCTCCGGGCGCGCCAATATTGCCGCCGTTTTTCGAAACCGCGGTCTTGACGTTGGTCGCGGTGCGGTTGCGATTGTCGGTCAGCGCCTCGATGATCAGCGCGACGCCGCCGGGGCCGAAGCCTTCGTAGCGGATCTCTTCGTAATTCTCCGCGTCGCTGCCCGAAGCCTTGTCGATCGCGCGCTGGATATTGTCCTTGGGCATCGATTGCGCGCGCGCGGCGATGACCGCGGCGCGCAGCCGCGCATTGGCTTCCGGGTCGGGCAACCCCATCTTTGCCGCGACCGTGATTTCGCGGCTGAGCTTGGAAAACAGGGCGCTGCGCTTCTTGTCCTGCGCGCCCTTGCGGTACATGATGTTCTTATATTTGCTATGGCCTGCCATGCGCCGCCCACTAGCGAAGCGCCCATTATCGGGCAACCTCGCGGCCTGTGCGTGGAATCAAAGGTTCAAGGCGGCCTTGTAGGTGTCGAGAATCGCTTCCATCTCCTGCCGGTCGTGCGTCTCCATCTTACGCAGCCGAACGATCTGGCGCATGATCTTGGCGTCGTAGCCGCGCGCCTTGGCCTCCGAATAGACGTCGCGGATGTCGTCGGACATGGCTTTTTTCTCTTCTTCAAGCCGTTCGATGCGTTCGATCAATAGGCGTAACTCGTCGGCGGCAATCGATTCGGCCATTGGGCACTCCGGTTTTGGAAAGGCGCGGCCTTAGGCGAGCGAGGGCGGCCGGGGCAAGCCGCGCAGCGCTTTCAAAATGGCTCTGGCAAAATCAAGAAACTCGTTTAGTCTTGGCTTCTGACAGCGTTGTCAGCTTTGCTATAAGCAGGGCAAGAAAAACAATTTCGACTAAGTCGATAGGAATTGAGAGAGGCTGCCGAGTTGGCCTTTGGGAGGAGATGCGAGATGAACGGCGTTCGATTGACCTTGCTCGCGGGTGTTGCCCCGCTGATCGTACTCGCCACCCCCGGGCTTGCCCAGGATGTCGCCGCTGCGGCCGATGAGGCTGATACTGGCGAAATCATCGTTACCGCGCAGAAGCGCGAGCAGAATATCCAGGACGTGCCGGTCGCCGTCTCGGTGGTGTCGGGCGACACGCTCGAGCGCCAGGGCGGGATCAATATCGAGAATGCGCAATATCTCGTCCCCAGCCTCAACTTCCGCAAATCGGGTACCGCGCTCAACCAGTCGCTTTATCTGCGCGGCGTCGGCACCACGACTTTTTCGATCGGCGGCGAGCCATCGGTGGGCACCGTGCTCGATGGTGTTGTGCTCGCGCGTTCGGGTGAAGCCTTCAGCGATCTGGTCGATATTGAACGGATTGAGGTGCTGCGTGGGCCGCAAGGAACCTTGTTCGGAAAGAATGCCAGTGCCGGTGTCCTCAACATCGTCAGCAAGCGGCCGGGCAACGAGTTGGGCGGGTTCGTCGAAGGCGGCTATTTCTTCGGCGAAGGCAATGAATATCGCGTCCGCGGGGGGCTCGACCTGCCGCTGGGCGCCAAGGGCGGCGCGCGGATCACCGGTTTCTATTCGGACTATGACGGCAACATTAAGAACGAGACGCTCGGCCGCCGCGTCAACGGCTATGAACGCTACGGTGTCCGTGGCGTGTTCGAAGCGCGCCCGAGCGATGACGTCACGCTCACCTTCATCGCCGACTATCGCAAGGCCAATGACGATTGCTGCGCCGAAGTGATCGGTGCGCCGGCGTTGCAAGCCGATGGCAGCGCAAATCCCAATTTCCTGCTGCGCGCAGCGACTGCCTTGCCGCCGCTGCGCGGGGACAAGACCCGCCGGGTTCGCCAAAATCTGCTGACCCAGGCGCTGGAAAAGGCATGGGGCCTTTCATTTCAGGCCGATGTCGAACTGGACGGGCCGACGCTGACCAGCATCACCGCTTATCGCAAATATGACAGCAACGAGATCCGCGACGGCGATTTTCTGTCGACCCCCTATGTCGGCATTGCGCAGAGCCATGACTTCGGGCCGCAGACGGGCAAGACCTTCACACAGGAGTTCCGCATCACGTCGCCGGCGGGCCAGTTCTTCGAATATGTCGGTGGCTTCTTCTACTATCGCGCCGAGCAGGAGCGCACCTTTACGCGGTCGAATATTGCCTGCTCGGCCTCGACTCTGCCTGTACAGGGTGTGCTCACGCCCTGCTCGACCGCACCGGGCGTATCGACGCTGACCTTTCCGCTCGGAACCGCCAATTTCGGTACGGTGTTCAAGAACATGGCCGCGTTCGCGCAAGGGACGTTCAATTTCAGCGATCGTTTCCGCGCCATCGCGGGCATCCGCTACACCGACGATGTTCTGACGGGCTTCCACATCCGCACCAACCCCGTGCCGGGCGCGGCCAATGCCAATTTCGATCAGGGCGTATTCAATTCGGTCAGCCCTGCCTTCCCCAACGGCAATCCAGCGGCGGCGAACGGCATTCCGTTTCGACAGAAGGTCACCAACGACAATTTCTCGGGCAAGGCAGGCCTTCAGTTCGACGCCACCGACGACATCATGGCCTATGCCACCTACTCGCGGGGCTATAAGGGGCCTGGCCTCAACGTGTTCTTCAACCTCAACGCCAACGGCACCGATCCGCTCGCTGCGGAAACCGCCGACAGCTATGAGGCGGGTTTGAAAAGCGCGTTTCTCGACGGGCAGTTGACGCTCAATATTGCCGGCTTCTACGCCAAATATAAGAACTTCCAGGCAAACAACCCCGATTTCGTGCTTGGTCAACGTGTGACGCGCTTCACCAACGCCGGTACGGTTTCGACCCGCGGTGTGGAGGTCGACATGCTCTTCCGGCCTTCGCGTGACTTCAGCCTCTCCGGCGGCTTTGCTTATACCGATGCCAAAGTCGATCGGTTCCGTCTTCCGGCAGTTGCCCCTGAAAGCGACCGTATACCTGATGGGACGCAATTGCCCTTCTCGCCCAAGTTCAAGGGTTCGCTGGCGGCGAATTATACCCTGCGCACCGGCGGCTTTGCCGATGTCGAGCTGGGCGCGAACGGATCGTATCAGTCTTCGCAGCTCTCGCTGTTGGTCGCCGCACCCATCCCGCGCGCGAATAGCCGTATCAAGGATTATGGGCTGCTCGATCTAAGCCTCGCGCTGGTCGATCCCGACGACCGTTTCCGCATCGCCTTCCTCGTCAAGAATGTCTTCGATACCAGCTTCGCGGCGTCGATCGTCGATGGCGGCCCGCTTTCCGCGGGGAATACCGGCAGTTCGAGCTTTCGCTACCTTATTCCACGTGAGGCAGATCGTTACTTCGGCATTACGGGCCGGGTGAATTTCGGCGGTTAAGTTCATTTGCGGCGCTATGAGTGGGGAGCGATGACCGTCATCACTCCCCGCTTGCGCTGGACTCTGTTCGGACTGCTCTGCCTCGCCGGCGTTTTCAATGCGATGGACAGGCCGATCATCGCGATCCTCAAGCCCGATATGTCCGCCGATTTCGGCTGGACCGATCAGGATTTCGGGACGCTTGCTGCCTATACGCAATTCGCAGCAGCGCTCTCCTTTCTGTTCACCGGTTGGCTGGTCGATAGGCTCGGCGTCCGCAAGGGAATGATCGCGGGCGTCACGACCTGGAGCTTCGCGGCGATCGCGCACGGCTGGGCCATCACGGGGTGGCACGTCGTTGCGGCCCGGATCGGGCTGGGCGCCACGGAAGCGGTGCAAACGCCGCTGACGATCAAGACGGTTGCAACCCTGTTCCCCCCCAACACGCGGTCGCTGGCGTTCGGCGTCGGCACGGCGATGGCCGGGGCGGGGACGATCTCCCTACCTTTTGTTATTCCTGTCCTCGCCGCTGAATTCGGCTGGCGGGGGGCGCTGATTTTTGGCGGAGTCGGCGGCTTCGTCACACTTGCCTTGTGGCTGTGGTTCGCGCGGGGCGTGTCGTTCGACGACAAGGCCGAGGACGCGAAGCGCGATTACTCCGACGATGGCGCGCCTTATGGCCCCATCCTCCTCGAACGCCGGACTTGGGCAATCGTCGTCGCCAAGGCGCTGTCCGATGCGACGTGGTGGCTGATCAACTTCTGGCTCCCCGATTTTTATCGCAAGGAATATGGGCTGACGACGACCGAGCTTGCGATCCCCTTGGCCATCGCCTTCCTCGGCTCAGGCGCCGGGGCGCTTCTCGCGGGATGGATCTCGACGCGTCTGCTCGAGCGTGGCGTACCCGTAAACCGGGTCCGCAAGGGCGTGATGCTCGCCTCCGCCCTGATCGTTACGCCGCTGCCGTTCGTGCTCACGCTCGACAGCTTCTGGGCGGTCGCGATCATGATGGGGGTGGTCATGGCAGGGCATCAGGGATTTTCGCTCTCGATCTTCTCGACGATCACCGACATCGTGCCGCGCGCCAAGGTCGGACGGGTGACTGCGTTCGGCGCGTTCATGGGCAATATGGGCGGGGTCGCGATCAGTCTCGTCACCGGCGCAGTGCTGACCGCGGGGCTCGGCTATACCCCGCTCTTCATCTTTGCCGCCTGCTCCTATCTTCTCGCGCTGGCGTGGCTGCACCTGCTGCTGCCGGTAATCAGGCGGGCATGAAGCAGACGCCGCTCGCCGCCGATCTCTTCGGCGATCTGCTCGAAACGACTGCGCCCGCCGACGCGAGGTGGCGCAGCTATTTTCCCGGCCTTGCGATGACGATCGTCGCGGCATTGGCGGCGGCGTGGATCAGCGAGCATTATGGCGCGCCGCTGATGCTGATGGGGCTGCTCATCGGCCTCGCCTTCAACTTTGCCAATGCCGATGCGCGGCTGCACTCCGGGCTGGGATTCGCGTCGAAGACGCTGCTGCGCTGGGGAATCGTGCTTGCGGGATTGCAGGTGACCTTGCAGCAGATTGCGGGCCTCGGCTGGCTCGGCTTCCTGTCGATCGCGGCGACCATCGCAATCGTGACGGCGATCGGGGCGGGCGTTGCGAAAGCGATGCGGCTGGGCAGCGCGTTCGGCGTGCTCGCGGGCGGCGCGGTCGCGATTTGCGGGGCCTCGGCCGCACTCGCGCTGGCGAGCGTGCTGGGAGAGAAGCGCGCGAGCCAGGCGCAACTGACCTTGGTGCTGGTTACAGTAGCCGCGGCCAGCGCGCTTGCAATGTCGCTATACCCGGTGATCGCCGAGCTGATGGGGATGAGCGGGCGGCAGGCGGGCTGGTTCGTCGGCGCGTCGATCCACGACGTCGCGCAGGCGCTGGGGGCGGGATACAGCTTTTCGGACGAAGCAGGTGAGACGGCGGCGATCGTCAAGCTGACGCGGGTGGCGATGCTGGCCCCCGCGCTGGCAGTGGTGGCGATGCTGTTTCCGATCGAAAAGGGCCAATCGGCGGCACGCGTGGGGCTTCCCTGGTTCGTGCTGGGTTTTCTCGCATTGGGCGCGGTCAACAGCTTCATCGCACTGCCGCCCGAAGTTGCGCTTCGCGCCAAGCAGGCGACCACTGCGCTGCTGCTGCTCGCGGTGACCGCGACCGGCATACGCTCCCCGATGCATCTTCTGCTGGGGCAAGGTTGGCGGTCGGCAATGCCGGTGATCGCGAGCACGCTCGCCGCCTTCGCGCTGGGTATAGGCTTCGCGCTCTGGCTGGGATGAGGGAGCGCGGGCCTGCTCGACGTCCGGAGTTAACTCTCAAACCGCCTCGACAGTTGGATGACGCGTCGTCACAGCTTTCGCCATGAAACGCGCCGTCATCATTCTTTCCTTCCTCGCTATGCCGCTGTCCGCTCAGGGGCCGGGCCCCTTCACGGTCGAACAAAGCGGGCGCAGTTTCTATCGCCTCGACGATGCGATCAAATCGGCGGGGCGGGGCGAGGTGACGATCACTGTCGCCCCCGGCAGCTATCGAGACTGCGCCGCGGTCGAGGGCGGCTTCCTCACGCTGCGCGCCGAAAAGCCCGGCACCGCGATCTTCGATGGCGGGGCGTGCGAGGGCAAGGCGACGCTCGTGCTGCGCAGCGATCAGGCGCGGATCGAAGGCATCATCTTCCAGAACATCCGCGTCCCCGACAGGAACGGCGCGGGGATCAGGCTCGAACGCGGCGACCTGATCGTCAGCAATTCGATGTTCCGCAATTCGGAGCAGGGCATCCTGACCGCAAACAAAAATGTCGGCGAAATCGCGGTCGATCGCTCGACCTTCAGCGGTCTGGGAGGCTGCCCCAACGGGATGTGCTCGCATTCGCTCTATATCGGCGTCTCGCGCAAGCTCATTGTGACGCGCAGCCGCTTCGAGCGCGGGACCGGCGGGCACTATGTCAAGACGCGATCCGCCGAAGTCGAGATTCGCGATTCGAGCTTCGACGACAGCGGCGGGCGAGAGACCAATTACATGATCGACCTTTCGGCGGGCGCCACGGGCACGATCAGCGGGAACGTCTTCGTGCAGGGCAGGAGCAAGGAGAATTATTCCGCCTTCATCGCCGTCGCCCCCGAAGCGCGCGACAATCCGAGCGCGGGACTGACCGTTACCGGCAATGACGCGAGCATTGCCCCGGGGGTGGATCGCAGCACGGTCTTCGTCGCCGATTGGAGCCGCGAGCCGTTGAAGATCGGTGCGAACCGGCTCGGGCGGGGCTTGAAGGCGTTCGAGACTCGCTGACGATCGATCGATTTTGTCGATCAGCATATTTCCAAAGTTGACGAACTTGACGACTACGTGCCGGCGAAAAATCTCCCACTGATCGGAAAAGGCGATCAGCCGAAGACCGGCGGTGTGGCGAAAAGGTGATGACAAACAAGGCATTGCGCGAGCGTATAGGAACTATCCTTGAAAGTCAAGGAAGTTTCCTGCACTGGGTCAGTTGCGGCGCAGCGGCTCCGCCAATCCGGCTGCGGTCAAATGCGCCTGAACGTATAGCGATTGCGGCTCATCGCGCAGGATCGGGTCTGCCCAGACGACAAGATTTTGACGATGTCGGGTCAGATCAGATCTGATGGTGGGCGTCTGAGATTCGGTGCCGAGCGCGTCCTGCGCGCGCTTGATCGCGTCGCTCGCGTCTTCGAGCTGTCGCGAGACTTGGCTTTCCCCCATCGGCGCGAAGCGTTCGGCGATCACACCAAGACGTGATCGCGCCGCGCGCAGCATCGTCAAGGCAAGCGCGTCATCACCGGCGTCGATGGCGGCAATCGCCTGATCGAGCGCCATGCCATAGCGCGCGATATCGTACAGCGCGTCGCGCGCTCTGGGCGGCTTGCAGGCCTTGGGATCGAGCGCGCGGACGAAGCCGGCGAGGCTTGCGAGAAGGCGTGGCGGCGGCTCGGGCCCGTCGAACTCTTCGACGATAAGGCCGCGTATAAAGGCTTCGAGCACGCCGGGGGCGGTGCGCGAGACCTTGGGAGCGTCCCTGGTCAGATCGGGGATCGGGCGCGGATTGAAGATGCCATCGCCACGATGCGACGACAGCAGCGAGGCGGTAATGTCGGCGGTTCCGGGCGCACCCGAGACGCTCGGAAAAACGAAAGCAGGATTGCCCCGCGCGCCCCGGTGGCAGCTCGCGCAGCTCAGGCCCGCACGCGCCGCCTGACCGCCGAGCAGCAGCGGGTCCTCGAACGCGACGGCACCGGGCAGCGGATTGCCCGAGAAATCGGCGATGCAAGGCGCGACGATGGTGGTTAGCTGTTCGACCCGCGCTTCCGGAGCGATCCAGCGCGCTTCGCGGATCGGCAGTTCCTCGCCCGCGCCGACGCAGGTGAGGATCAGGAGTGGGGCGAGCGCCCGGCGGCAATCCACGCGCGCAATTCCTCCGCTTCGGCGCAACTGAAGCGGCACTGCGCATCGAGCTTTGCGAGCATGAGCCTGGCGCCCGCCATGTCGCCGCGCTCGACCATCAGCTCACCAAAATATTCGGTGGCGCCGCGATGGCCCGGCGCGATGGCGAGTGCCTGGCGATAATAGTCTTCGGCGAGCGCGAACCGTTTGAGCTTGCGGTTGGCGAAGCCCTGATACGTGAGGATGTCAGGATGTGGGCCGAGGGCCCGCGCGGATGCCGCTAGACTTGCGAGCGCAGCTTCGTAACGCTTGTCGTTGATCAGCGCGACCGCCTCCAGATAGCGCGCATCGCCTGCTTGCGCCGAGAATAGAAGCGACGGCGTCATCATTGCGGTTGGCGTGCCGCTGAGAGCGGCGGAGATCGCCGTCTCGGCGGTTTGCAAGGCGGTGGCGTCGGCGCAGGCCCCGCATTGCGCGACGCGTGAGCGGATCGCGGCAAGCGTCTCCTCGGCCTTGGCGCGGTCGCCGAGCTTGGCCTGCGTGACTCCCAGTTTCTCCCACGCGACCGTCATAGCGGGATCGAGCTTGACCGCCTTCTCGAAGAAGCGCCGCGCGCCTTTCCAGTCGTCGAGCCCGGTGCGCGCCAATCCGGCCAGATACTGCGCGCTGGCGTTTTTCGGCGCAGACGAGATGACTTTGTCGAGCGCGGCTTTCGCCGTCTTGTAATCCTTGGCCTGGATCGCGGCGACGCCCTTGCGATATTCCTCGGCGGGGTCGTAGCTGGGGGCGGACTGGCTCGGCATCGACATGCCGCCCCCGCCACCGCCTCCGCCGGCTGCCAACAGCGGCGCCGACGCCGCCAGTGACAGGATCAGGATCGCCTTGCGCATGTCGCCCTCCCCTCAGAGTGCGGGCGGTAAGCTATCATCAGCGCGTGTCAGCGGCAATTGCTTTCAGGCCCGGCGCGGATGTCGAGGCAGCGGCCGTCAATCTCGCCTCCAGGGATGGTGAGGCCGATCAGGCTGGCGAGCGTCGGCAAGATATCGACCGTCTCGACGCCGTTGGGCTGCTCGAAGCCGGTCATGCCCTTCTGCCAGAACAGGATCGGCACGCGGCGGTCGTAATTCCAGACGCTGCCATGGGTCGCGACATAGCCGAGGCCGCTGACCGGGATGGGTGTGACGCGTTCCTTGAGGACGACGTAGAGATCGCCCGATCGCTCGGGATCGAAAGAGGCGCGGATCCTGGTCGGGATCGACCATTGTTCTGGCGGCCCGCCGGGCGCGGGGGCGGCGGTAATCTCAGCGCGATCGAACACCGCATGGACATCCGGATGCGTGAGGATCGCGGCCTTCGCCTCGGCCAGCACTTGCGCGCGCCTGGCCTGGGGCACTCCGGCACCCAGATAAACGTCTCCGAATGAACCGCCGATCAGCACAGGCTGCGCGAGACCGTGCTTGGCCGCCAGCGTCGCGCCGATGGTGGCGAGGTTGGGCTGGGCTGCGACGCGTTTGGCGTCGGTGACGCCGTGGGTGTTGTTACGCTCCGGCAGGTCGTGGCCGCCGTGATCGGCAGTGAGGACGACAGCGTAAGGCACCTTGGTTGCATCGAGCTTTGCGAAGAAGCCGCCCAGCATCGCATCGAGCGCGAGGATCTGGTTGCACATTTCTCCGCCCGAGGTGCCGTAGGTGTGGCCGACATAGTCGGTGGCAGACAGACTGACGGCGAGGACGTCGACCGCTGGGCCTTGGCCGAGCCTATATTCGGCGAGCGCGCCTTCGGCGATTGCCAGCGTCGCGCGGTCGAAGTCGGGGCCGGAGCGAAAACCACGCGCGTCGCCCGGCTTCTTGGGCTGGAGTGTGCCGACCGTCCCATTGTCGATCGGCACCGCGAGGTTGCGGCCAGCGCAGGCGAGTGGAAGTTTGATGGGAGCGGGGTTGTCGATCGCCGCCTTGGCCATCGCATTGGCGCGCGCAACTGCGGCGGGGGGCGTGCCCTGCCAATCCTTCCAGGTGACGAAGCTCGCGCCGCCCCACCACCAGACCTGATCGCCCTTGTGCCCGGCAAGCATCACCGCGCCGCGATCCTTGCCTGAAACCGAGACGACGCGGCTCTGCGGGCTCACCGCTTTCAACCGGTCGCCGAGTGTCGGCACCTTGAGGTGCTTGGGCGAAACGACATAGTTGGTGGAGCTGGTGCCGGGAATGCTCTCGTCCTCCGAGCAATAGACCGTGAAATCGGGGCTGCCGTCCGCCTTGACGCGCGTGCTTTTGGGGTTCGACCAATCATTGGCGATGATGCCGTTGCGCGCGGGGCGCGAGCCGGTGAGGATCGTCGAATGACCGGGGCAGGTCTCGGTCGCGGCATGGCTTTGATAGCCGCTGGGAAAGACCGCGCCGCTCATCAGACGCTTGATTCCGCCGCTCATCAACGCGCGATATTCGTTGAAGACGTCGGTCGAATATTGATCGACCGCGATCGCGACGATGAGCTTGGGAGCGGGCGGGGTTTGCGCCGCCGCCGGGGCCGCGAGCAAGAGCGCAGCGAGCAATCCAATCTTCAAGGTTCCGCTCCTGTGCAAGGCGATGCGACGGGCTATAGGCAGCGGCGATGACGCGACAAGGATATTTCGCGCCGCTGTGCCGGACGTGCCGCAGACTGGCGGCGATCCCGATGGCTTTGACGCCCGCGGTTCTGGAGAGGGTGGCGGATGGCTGAAGGACCGATCATCGTCTTCGATGCGATGTGCGTGCTGTGTTCGGCGAATGCCCAGTTCGTATTGCGCTTCGACAGACATCACCGCTTCCGGCTCGCTTCGATGCAGGGCGAGGTGGGGTCGGCCCTGTATCGCCGGTTTGGCATCGATCCCGCCAATCCGGAGAGCCTGATCGTCGTCGATGGCGACCGCGCGTTGCGCGATAGCGATGCCGTGCTGGCGATCTGGCGCGGTCTTGGCTGGCCATGGCGGGGAGCGGCATTGCTGCGACTGGTGCCGCGCGCGGTGCGCGACCCAATCTATCGCCTGATCGCGCGCAACCGCTACCGCATCTTCGGGAAGCGCGAGACCTGCTGGATGCCCAGCCCTGAGCAGCGCGCGCGGCTGCTTTGACGCGCATCCTTGTTCTCGGCGGCTATGGCGGCTTCGGCGGGCGCATCTCGAAGCGCCTGGCGGCGGAGGGCCATGTGGTGCTGGTCGCCGGACGCGATGAAGCGCGCGCCACTGCTTTCTGCGAAGGCGCTCCGGGCCTGAACCCGATCGTCTGCGACCGAACGGCGATCGAGGCCGCGTTGAGGGAGCATTGTCCCGCGATCCTGGTCGATGCCTCAGGGCCGTTCCAGACGATGGATATGGCGGTGCCGCGCGCCTGCATCGCGAACGGTGTCCATTATCTCGACATCGCCGACGCCCGCGCTTTCGTTATCGGCATTGCCGAGCTTGACGAGGCCGCCAGGTCGGCGGGGGTCACGGTCATCTCCGGTGCGTCAAGCGTGCCGGCCTTGTCGGGCGCGGTCGTCCGTCAACTGGCGCATGAGATGGACACAGTCGATGCCGTCGAAATGGCGATCAGCGCGTCGAACAGGGCGAGCGCAGGGCCAGCGGTCGCGGCTTCGATCCTTTCGCAAGCCGGACAGCCATTGCAACTTTGGTTGGGCAAACGATGGGTCGAGCATTTCGGCTGGCAGGGGTTGCGGCGGTTGAGCTTCGCGGTGACGGGCCAGTCGCCGATCGCGCCGCGCTTCGTCGCGCTGGTCGATGTGCCCGATCTCGCGCTGCTTCCCGACAGGTTGCCGGGCCGACCGGCAGTAAGCTTTCGCGCGGGGACGGAACTGCATTCACAAAATCTGGCCTTATGGCTTGCAAGCTGGCCGGTTCGGTGGCGGTTGGTCGACACGCTTCGCCCGCTGGCACCTTTGCTTCGGCCGCTTCAGCGCCTGATGCGCCGCGCGGGGAGCGATCGGTCGGCGATGGTGGTCGCTGTCTTCGGGCGAAGCCGGGCGCGACGACTCGAGCGGCGCTGGACACTGGTTGCGAGCAACGGCGACGGCCCGGACATTCCGACGCTGGCGATCGCACCCTTGGTCGCGCGTATCCTTGCCGGCATCGAGCAGCCGGGCGCCAGGGATGCAGGCGAGAGCTTGACGCTCGCGGACTATCAGCCCGCCTTCGACCGACTTTCGATCGTCCATGAGACGACCGAGCGAGACCTGCTGCCGCCGCTCTACGCCCGCGTCATGGGCGCGCGTTTCGACACGCTACCGCCCGCGTTGTGGTCAGTGCACGGCGTAGCGCGAGATGGCGGCGCGTCGGGCAGCGCCGAGGTGACAGGTGCATCGAACTTTCTGGGTGCGCTGATTGCGCGCATCATCGGGTTTCCCGCGCCGGGACTTCACCCGTTGCATGTCTCGTTCACCGAGTGTGACGGGGTCGAACGCTGGACGCGGGATTTCGGGGGCCGTTCCTTTATGAGCGAACTCAGCCGACAGGGACCTTTCCTGGTCGAACGATTCGGCCCGCTACGCTTCGCCTTCGATCTGCCCTCCGACGCGCGCGGCCTGACAATGGTGATGCGTCGCTGGTGGATCGGTCCAGTCCCCCTCCCGCTCGCTCTCGCGCCGCGTTCGACGGCGCGCGAATGGGAAGAGGACGGTCTGTTTCACTTCGACGTGCCGATCGCGCTGCCGCTGATCGGTCGGCTTGTTCGCTACCGGGGATCGCTTACGCCGCTTTAGCGCGCCGAGCGATCAGTCGACGCCGCGCCCCGTTTTCTGCTGCAATTCGTCTATGCGCTTCGAGGCCTCAGCCTTGGTCAGGCCGTCCTCGAAGTCCTCACCCGCCTCTTCGCTCAGCGTCTTGAGATAGGAGGCTTGCGCGCCGGTCATCGCTTCGTCGCCCGTCGTCCAGTCGTCGGGATCCTTCTCGGCGTTCGAGGTTGGATGGGTCTTGGGGTTTTCGGTCTGTTCCATTCCCGTAGAACAGACCGAAGCCCGCTTGGTTCCCGAAGCTACTCCGCCGCCAGCGCCATTTCGATCTGTTGCGGGCCGCGGATCAGCGTGCCGGGGTGGACGCCGAGATATTCGCCATTGCGGAAGGTCACCTGTCCCGATTTGATTGTGTAATCATAGCCCTCGGACTTTTGCAGCAACCGCTTGCCGCCCGCAGGCAGATCGAAGGCGAGCCACGGCTTGCCGAGCTTCAGCCGCTCCATGTCGATGACGTTGATATCGGCGAGATAGCCTGGCGCGATCAGCCCGCGATCTTCGAGACCGTAGAGCATCGCCGTGTCGCGGCACTGGCGCTTGATCGCGGTCTCAAGGCTGACGCGCGCCTTCTTGCGGTCGCGCACCCAGTGCTGGAGCATGAAGGTGGGCGAGGCAGCGTCGCAGATGGTGCCGCAATGCGCGCCGCCATCTGACAGCGAGTTTACAGTGTCGTCACTCGCCTGCAGCGCTTCGAGGAAATCGAGATTGCCGTCGGCATAGTTTAGCAGCGGGAAATAGATAAAGCCCTTGCCCTCATCCTTCATCAGCAAGTCATAGGCATATTCGTCCGGGCTGACCCCCGCCGCTGCGGCGCGGGAGAGAATGCTTTCCTCGGCAGTCGGTTCGTAGTTGAAATCGGGATCCATCTCGAACTGGAGAAACCAGCCGCCGGCGACGATCTTGAGAAAATCGAGGATGTCGCTCTCCGGCCAGACATTCTCCTCGGCGATCATCCGCGCCTTGAAGGCGGGATCCTTGAGCCTGGCGAGCTGCTTATCCCAGGGCAGTGCCTCGATCTCTGCCCAGGCGGGCTTGAAGCGGAAGGGGTGAACCGTGCCCTGCCACGCCATGATGATGCCGTTGCCACGCAGCGCGATCTGCGCGACGATATTGGCGCCATTGTCGTTCTCGGCGCGCATCGACGCGATCTGCTCGTCGAGCGAGATTTCCTTGGCGATCGACTGCAGCGCGGCGAAGGTGACCGGCAGCCCGGTT
>CBDUBW010000047.1:0-13828 GCA_965365485.1 uncultured Aquisediminimonas sp. | reverse complement strand
TCGAGGAAGCGGGCATCGTCGAAGCAGATGAAGAATTGGCTGTTGGCGCTGTCGGGGTTCGACGATCGCGCCATCGAGCAAATGCCGCGGACGTGCGGCTCCGCATTGAACTCGGCCTTGAGATCGGGCTTGGACGATCCTCCGGTGCCGTTCTGATTTTGTCCGTCGCCGCCCTGCGCCATGAAGCCGGAGATGACGCGGTGAAACGGCACGCCATCGTAAAAGCCTTCGTTCGCCAGCTCGCTGATCCGCGCGACATGGCCTGGCGCCAGATCGGGGCGCAGCTTGATGACGACATCGCCGCCGCTGTCGAGGCTGAGGGTGAGGGTATCGGGCATTATCGTTCCTTCGCTTCAATTCTCAGACACGCCTGGCTGAGCTTGTCGAAGCCCTGTCTTTTTCTGGACGTCGCGGTGAACAGAAGGGCAGCCCTTTGACAGGCTCAGGGAGGCGGTTTGGGTGGGCCCTTTAGGCCGCCTCGGCCATCTTCGCCAGCCCGTATTCCGCCGAGAGCAGCTGATAGCTCCGCATCCGGGCGACATGATCGGGCAGGATGTTGACGAGCATCAGCTCATCCGCGCCGTAATATTTGGCGACGCCATCAAGCTCGGCTTTGACCTGTTGCGGCGTGCCCAGCGTCGCGCGGCGATTGCGGCTCGGGGCCTCGCGCCCCTCGGCCCAAGCACGCGCGGTCGCGACCGACGGCACCGGAATGAGCTCACCGCGCAGCAGGTGCGCGAACATCATTCGCGACGGCAGCGACAGATCGCGCGCTTCCGCCTCGGTCGGCGCGGCGATCGCCCAGGTCGCGACCATCAGATAGGGGGTGTCGCCCCAGCGCGAAGGGCGGAAGTTGCGGCGGTAGAGGTCGGCCTGCGGCAGACCGTCCGAATTGATGAAGTCAGCGATGCAATAGGGCAGGCCGGTCTCCGCCGCCCAGGCCGCGCTGTCCATCGAAGATCCGAGCAGCCACGGCGCGACCTGCCCGCCGCCCGACGGCAACGTCTCCTTGAGCGCCGCGAAGGGATGATCGGCGGGAAGCCCGTCGCCGAGATAAGCCAGCACCTCGGCAAGGTTGGCGGGAAAATCGTCGACCGGCATCCGCCGACTGCGATCGCGCTGCAACGCGAAGGCCGTGCGCTGGTCGCTCCCCGGTGCACGCCCGAGCCCGAGATCGATCCGCCCCGGCGCCATGCTGCTGAGCAGCGCGAAAGTCTCGGCGACCTTGAACGGCGAATAATGCGGCAGCATCACCCCGCCCGAGCCTACGCGGATGTCTTGCGTCGCGAGCGCCACCGGCCCGATTAGCGCTTCCGGCGCACATCCCGCCAGCCCCGGCGAGGCATGATGCTCGGCGAGCCAGTAGCGATGATAGCCCGCCGTGTCGCACGCGCGCGCGAGGTCGATCGTGTTGCGGATCGCGTCGCTAGCGGTCGAGCCTTCCGCGATGGGGGACTGGTCGAGGACGGAGAGGGTGTAGGGCATCGCGCAAATATAGGTCTCCTCACCTGGTGTTGCGAGCAAGTTCCTCTCCAACGAGTTGGGGAGGAGCTGAAGCGGCGCTGCTCCGGGGTTGTCACATTGCACCCACCCGCCTAACCCGCCGCCGTCCGCGAGCGCGAAGGGAAGCGAGATGAGCGAAACCGATCTCGCCCAGCAACCCAGCGAAACCCGCCTCAACGAAGACGATCACCTCGAATCGACCTTCGTTCGCGAGGTGCTCGACGCGGTCGAGGCCGGCGACGATGCCGCCGCCCGCGTCCTCGTCGCGCCGCTCCACCCTGCCGACATCGCCGATCTGTTCGAGGTCGCGCCGGCCGACGATCGCCCCGCGCTTGCCCGCGCGCTCGCCGAATTGGTTGATGCCGACGTCATCGCCGAGATGAACGATTATGTCCGCGAGGAACTGATCGATCTGCTCGACGCGCGGCAGGTCGCGGATATCGCCGCCGAGCTCGATACCGACGATGCCGTCGCGATCCTCGAGGATATGGAGGAGGACGAGCAGCGCGCCGTCCTTCGCGAGCTTGCCCCCGACGATCGCGCCGCGCTCGAGGAAGCGCTCTCCTACGCCGAAGAGTCCGCCGGGCGGCTGATGCAGCGCGAGCTCGTGGCGGTGCCCGAGCATTGGACCGTCGGCCAGACCATCGATTACCTCCGCGACAGCCCGAAGCTCACCACCGATTTCTGGGAGGTCTTCGTCGTCGATCCGGTCCATCGCCCGATCGGCACTTGCCAGCTGAGCTGGATCCTGCGCACGCCACGGTCAATCGCCATCGCCGATGTCATGAAGCGCGATCAGACGCTGATTCCGGTTGACATGGACCAGGAAGAGGTCGCGCTGCGCTTCCAGAAATACGCGCTGATCTCGGCCGCAGTCACCGATCATTCGGGGCGGCTGGTGGGGATGATCACGGTCGACGACATCGTCCACATCATTCAGGAGGAGGCGAGCGAAGACATCCTCAAGCTTTCGGGCGCGGGCGAGGGTGACATCAACGAACCCGTCGTCGAAAGCTACAAGGCGCGCGTCCGCTGGCTCCTGGCGAATTTGCTGACGGCGATGGTCGCGGTCTCGA
Source organism: uncultured Aquisediminimonas sp. (assembly GCA_965365485.1). Classification (GTDB taxonomy): domain Bacteria; phylum Pseudomonadota; class Alphaproteobacteria; order Sphingomonadales; family Sphingomonadaceae; genus Aquisediminimonas. The sequence goes on along the minus strand of CBDUBW010000047.1, from coordinate 11,249 downwards.
TCATCCGCATGTTCGAAAACAGTATCGAGAAGATGGCGGTGCTCGCGGTGCTGATGCCGATGGTCGCGGGTGTCGGCGGGAATGCGGGCACGCAGACGATGGCGGTCGCGGTGCGCGCGCTCGCAACCAACTCTCTGACGCGGTCGAATACCTGGGCGACGATCCGGCGGGAGATCAGGGTCGCTTTGCTCAACGGCGTCACGGTGGCGGCTGTGATGGGGCTGGGCGTCGCGCTGGTGCTCGGCAACGTTCAGTTGGGCGTGGTCATCGCGATGGCGGCGTGGGTGAACATCCTCATCGCAGGGCTGGCGGGCGTGTTCGTGCCGGTGCTGCTTGACCGGCTCGATGTCGATCCCGCCGTCTCATCGTCGATTTTCGTGACCATGATCACCGATTCGATGGGCTTTCTCGCGTTTCTCGGCCTCGCAACCGCGGCGGGCCTCGCGGGTTAAACCCACATGCTTCACATGACGCGGATTGCGTTCGGGTGCGATTCGGTTCCGCAATTGATCAGCCGCATGGCGGCGCGTGCCGAAGGCGGGCGGATCGCGCTGACGACAAGGCGGCGCCCGCGCCGTTGGGAGGAAATCGCCGGGCGCGGCTCGCTCTTCTGGATCGTCAAGCACCAGCTCGTCGCGCGCGCCGACGTGCTGGGGTTCGAGGAGGCGGGGGAGGGGCGCTGGAACATCATGCTCGATGCCGCGCCCCGGCTGGTGCTGCCGACGCCGCGCCGCGCGCATCAGGGCTGGCGCTATCTCGAACATGCCGAGGCGCCTCCCGATCTTGCCCCCGCTGTCGAAGGCGCCGCCGCGCTGCCTCCGGCGCTCACCGGAAAGCTCGCCGAACTCGGACTACTTTGAAGGAGGCTTGCCGCAGGCGACCGTGCCCGATCCGGCATTGCGGACGGTGCAGGCAGCCTTGCCGCCGACGCGGACATCGCCCGCGCCCGAGGCGATGACCTTTGCGCTGCGCGTCGCGCCAATCGCCACGCTCCCCGAAGTCGAGCTGTTGAGCGTGAGATCGGCGACGCTCAGGCCGGCGGCATCGACATTGCCGGTCCCGAGCACCGACGCAGTCAGCAGCTTGGCCGTACCGGCGGCGCGGATCGTGCCCGCGCCCGCGAGGCTTATGCTGCCGCGATCGACCGCAATGCGCCCGATCGAAAGCACGCCGTTACCCGAAAGCGAGACATTGCCGTTCGCGCCCACAATCTCCGCGACATTGACGCTGCCATTGCCCATCACCCGGATACGCGACAGCGTCGGCACGGTGATCGTCACAAGGGGCGGCGTCAGGTCTGCCCCGCTTGCCCCCGTGCGCGCGGTGATGCGAACGACCAGCTCACGGTCGATCACTTCGACGGTCAGCGCTTCTATGCTGTCGCGAGCGCCCTCGGCGCGCGCGGTCGTCGCCCGGCCCTTGACGATCGAGACATCGACCCCGCCGACGACGCGGACGCGATCGAAATCGGTAACGGAAAAGCCGCGCTGCGCTGCCGCCGCTGGGGTCGCGACGAGCACCGCGACCAAAGCCAGGGCCAGCTGCCACATCGGTCAGGCCGCCTTGTTGTAAATCTCGGCCGCTTTTTTGAGGATTTCGATCAGCTTTTGCACCGCGGTCGGCTCATCGACTTGTTCCATCGCCGCAAGCTCGCGGGCGAGGCGGCTGCACGCCGCTTCGAAGATCTGCCGCTCCGAATAGCTCTGCTCAGGCTGATCCTCGGCGCGGAACAGATCGCGGACCACCTCGGCGATCGAAACGAGATCGCCCGAATTGATCTTGGCTTCATATTCCTGCGCGCGGCGCGACCACATGGTGCGCTTGACCTTGGGCTTGCCCTTGAGCGTCTCGAGCGCTTCCTTCATCTGCTTGTCGGAAGACAGCTTGCGCATGCCGACGCTCTCGACCTTGTTGGTCGGGACGCGGAGAGTCATCTTCTCTTTCTCGAAGCGCAGCACATAGAGTTCGAGATGCATCCCGGCGATCTCCGAACGCTGCAGTTCGATCACGCGGCCGACGCCATGCTTGGGGTAAACGACATAATCTCCGACATCGAAGTCGAGCGCGGTGGAAGCCATTTGGATGAGCCTTTCAATTTGCGAATGAATCAGTCGCGCGCCTCGAACATGCGACCTGATCGGCAAAGGTCAGAACGAACAATCTCCGTCACACGCGCCGAAAGCGCGGTGTTGAGACGGGGCCTTAACAGATTCGCAACAAAATTTCCAGCTTTTGTTACAAAAGCTTTGTGGCGCAGCGGTTAGTCGCCCTTGCCGGGGTCGGACGAGAAGTATTTGTCATACTTGCCCTCTTCGCCTTTATGCTCGTCTGCATCGGGCGGGGTCTGATCGTTCTTGCGCGTGACGTTGGGCCATTGCGCCGAAAAGCTGTTGTTGAGTTCGAGCCATTGTTCGAGCCCGCTTTCGGTATCGGGCAGGATCGCTTCGGCCGGGCATTCGGGTTCGCACACGCCGCAATCAATGCACTCGCTGGGGTTGATGACGAGCATATTCTCGCCCTCGTAGAAGCAATCGACCGGGCAGACCTCGACGCAGTCCATATATTTGCACTTGATGCATGCCTCGGTCACCACATAGGTCATCGCGTCTAGTCCCTATTCGATCCTCGCGCCGGTTAGTGCCCGCTTCCGTGAACGTCAATCGGCTGCGGCGGCGCGATTTCGCTGTAGCAGGCCTGAGCTTCCGCCGCAGGGCCGCGACGCAGCGGCAGCGCTTCGACGCGAATGATACGCACCGTACCGTGCAGCGCGATCGTCAGAACCTGACCGGGCTTCACATCGGCGTTGGTGTGCCTGACGCGCTCGCGATCAATCCGGACATGCCCCGCCTCGATAAGGTCTTGCGCCGACCCGCGCGTCTTCGTCAGCCGCAGAAAGAAGAGCAGCTTATCGACGCGCATTGCGCTGCTGAGCCCGCGGCGCCGCGCGCGGAGCCGAGTTGCTTCGAGCGGTGCCACGTCGCATCCCCCGCCACCGCCAATGATCGGGGGCGGCGTCGCCCGCAGGAACGAAGCCCAGCATCCGCAGCACGCGGGCAAAGGTCGCTGCGCCCAGCCCCATCGAGGTGGCAAGCCGTGCGTCCGGAATGAAGCTCGCCTGCCCGCTGCGCTGATCGTGGAGCGCACGGGCGATGCGCTCGACCAGATCGGCGCGGATCATCTGGTCGCCGATCCGCGCGAAGCCGGCACTATGCGCTGCCCTGGCCAATTCGGGCGCGGGCCGGTCGAGCAGCCCCAATCCCGGCATCGGCACCGGCGGCATGGGCTCGCCCGTCCGGATCGTCAGCAAGGCGAGGCGCAGACGCATCGCCTCCGGCTTGAGCAGCAGCGGATGATAGACGAAGCTCGCGCCCATGACGAGCCCGAGCCCCTGCGCTGTCTTGCGCTGCTCCGGCGTGAGCAGGCCAAGCGTTTCCACAAAACGTTCGCGCGGCAAGGCGCCGCCCGCTTCGGCGAGCGGAGCAAGGAAAGCGCGCAAGGCAGCGGGCGTTTCGGCGCTGAAGGCCGCCTCTGTGATCGCGCGCAGGGGGGCGAGACGGCGCACGACGATGCCATCGACGGCCGACCGGCAGCGCGCGGCCACCGCTTCGCGAAGATGCGGATCGAGCTTACGCAACGCCGGCAGCAGCTCAGTCGAAGGGGCGAGAAGCTCGCGGCCCTTGCTCAGCCGCGCCACGGGTCCTTCCTGCCAGAAGAGCTCGACCGCCTGGCCAACACTGGTTTCGATCGTGAAAGCGTCGTCGTCCGCGGCGACGAGCGCCACCGCCTTAGCCGCGAGCAGCCGCGGCAAGGCTGCCTCCGCGGCGGCGATCAATCGCCGCATCTCTCCGCCACGTGCGGCATGATCGGGCTTGAAGCTGAAGCCGGTAATCCGTCCGACGGCCTCGTCGTGAACGCGAACCTCGCCATCGTCCTCGACCCTGACATCGCCCGCTTGCGGCGCTGTATTCGTCCGCAACAGCCGCGCAGCCCGTCGTTCGACGAAGCGCTCCATCAGTCTTTTGTGGAGCGTGTCGGACATACGATGCTCGACCTCGAGCGTGCGAGCAGCCCAGACCGCAGGTTCGGCGAGCCAATCGGCGCGATTGCACACATAGGACCATGTCCTGACCGTCGTCAGGCGGTTGGCGATCGCGGCGACATCGCCCTGCACATCGTCGAGACGCGTCACCTCAGCCGCGATGATTTGCGCCGGGATCAAGCCATCGCCGCGACCGATATGATCGAAGATGCGCTGGACGGTCTGGACGTGAAATTCCGGCCCGCTGCCGCGAAAGTCAGGCAATCCGCATGCGTCCCAAAGCCGGCGCGTCCTTCGCTCGCCGAACCGCTCACCGCGCGCCAGCAAGTCACCGGTCATGCGGCGGAGCACGATCAGATCGTCGGCTTCGGGCGCGGGACGCAGGACCGGCTCGCTCGGGGGTTGGGTGAGCGACGCGATCAGCGCTTCGGGATCGGCGAAATCGAGATCGCTGTTGCGCCAGTACAGCCAGGGTTGCCTGTCGAAGCGGTGCTCCTCGATCCGCTCTACCTCTTCTTCGCTCAGTTCGTTCGAGGTCCCGCCGGTCAAGGCGACGCCGAAGCTGCCATCGCGGTGATGGCGTCCGGCGCGCCCGGCGATCTGCGCGAGCTCGTTGGGACGCAGCCGCCGTTGCCGCTGGCCATCGAATTTGCTCAGCCCCGCGAAGGCGACATGATCGACGTCGAGATTGAGCCCCATGCCGATCGCATCGGTGGCGACGATGAAATCGACCTCGCCTGCCTGATACATTGCGACCTGCGCGTTCCGCGTCCTGGGCGAAAGATTGCCCATGACAACCGCCGCGCCGCCGCGCGTCCGCCGCATCACCTCGGCGATGGCGTAAACCTCCTCTGCGGAAAAGGCGATAATGGCGCTCCTCGGCGGCAAGCGCGAAAGCTTCCTGGGCGCGGCATAAGAGAGTTTGGAGAAACGCGGCCGCGACAGGATCTCGACGCCGGGAATGAGATCGCGGACCACGCCCTTGATCGCGTCGGAACCGAGAATCAGCGTCTCGTCGCGCCCTCGGGCGTGCAGCAGCCGATCGGTGAAGATATGGCCGCGGTCGGGATCGGAACCCAGCTGCGCCTCGTCGACGCCCACAAACGAGACTTCGCGATCGCGCGGCATCGATTCAGCGGTGCAGAGCAGCCAGCGCGCGCCCGGCGGCAGGATGCGCTCCTCACCGGTGATCAGCCCGACCTCTTTCGGCCCCTTGATCGCGACCACGCGGTCATAGGCTTCGCGGGCGAGCAAGCGCAGTGGAAATCCCATGATCGCGCTCGAATGCGCGCACAGCCGCTCGAGCGCATAATGGGTCTTGCCCGTGTTGGTCGGGCCCAGCATGGCTTTTACATCGCTACGCGCCATGCTGTCTAAGATCGGATATGAGCGACATATTGCAAGCGGTAAGCGCTGTCAGGCCGCGATTCGGCACAGATCGTCGCAGACTCGATCAAGATCGCCGCGCGGTAATTTGACTTTAACCATAGCAACCGAGAAGGGCGGGCCGTTGCCGTAATACCGACGCGAGATCGACGGCGACAGCGCAAGCGGGGTTGCAGGGACTTTGTATAAACGCACCGAATTCGGATTCGGCCATGCCGGGTTGACGGCCTCGCTGTCGCTCGATCAGGTCATTGCGCGCCCCGCGCCTGTCGCCGAAGATTATCGCGGCCGTGCCAAGGCGTTTTTCGATGATTACGATCTGGCGCCCGATCTCGGTGTCGATATCGGTTCGCGCACCTGGTGGCGTGGGCTGGCGACGTGCCTTGCGCTGTGCGGCGCGGCCATCTCGCTCGCCCCCGAATACCGTCCCCTGACGCTGAGCGTCGATCCGGCGCTTGATCGCGACGCTTGGGAAGAGCGCCGCGCGCTCGCCATTGCTCCGCTCGCGCAAGGGGGCGACAGCGGCAAGCGCATGGCGGCGAGCGAAGCCGTCATCGCGCTGCAGGGTACGCCGGAACGGCCCAGCATCGATCTCAGCGCGACGCTGGGGCAGGGCGATAGCTTTACCCGCGTCCTCGAACGCGCCGGCGTCGGCGGGGCGGAAGCGCGACGCGTCGCGGCCATGGTCGGCGACGTGACTCCCTTGTCCGGCGTCGAGCCGGGCACGGCGTTCAAGATCACCCTGGGCCGACGGGCAAACATGCGCACCGCGCGCCCGCTCGATCAGCTTCAATTTCGCGCGCGCTTCGATCTGGCGCTCGATATCCGGCGCGCCGGCGGCGGACTGGTCGTCCACCAGATGCCGATCGCCGTCGATAACGCACCGATCCGGATTCAGGGACGCGTCGGTGAGAGCCTCTACCGATCCGCGCGTGCGGCAGGAGCCCCGGCAAAAGTCGCTGAAGCCTATATCCGCGCGATCGCGACCAAGCTTTCGCTGTCCTCGGACGTCTATGCCGACGCACGCTTCGATATCGTCGCGGAGCGTCAGCGCGCCGAAACCGGAGAAGTGCGTTTCGGCAAACTGCTTTATGCCGGGCTCGAACGCGGAAGCCGCAAGACCCAGCTTCTGCAATGGACCGTCGGCGGGCAGACGCAATGGTTCGAAGCGTCGGGCGTCGGCCAAAGACGCGCCGGGATGGGCCAGCCGGTTTACGGCCGCGTCACTTCCGGCTTCGGTATGCGCCGCCATCCCTTGCTCGGCTATTCGCGCTTCCATCAGGGGATCGATTTCGGCGCAGGCTATGGCAGCCCGGTCTATGCGGTTTCGCCCGGCGTGATTCGCTACGCCGCGCGCTACGGCGGCTATGGCAATCACATCCGCATCGATCATGGCGGTGGCATGGTGACGAGCTATTCGCACCTGAGCCGTTATGCGATCGCGCCGGGGACACGCGTCGCGCAAGGCCAGGTGATCGGCTATGTGGGGTCGACGGGGATGTCGACGGGGCCGCATCTCCACTTCGAAGTCTATCGCAGCGGCCGCCCGGTCAATCCGCGCGGTGTGGTGTTCGCATCGACTTCGCTGCTCGAAGGCAGCGAACTGGCGGCGTTCCGCGCCAAGTTGCGCCAGATGCAGGCTGTGCCCGTTTCCGCGCGCTAGACGCGTCTGGACATTGCCCGGCACATTCGCGAAATGCACTGCCGATGCCGGCTTAGCTCAGATGGTAGAGCACCTGATTTGTAATCAGGGGGCCGCGGGTTCGATCCCTGCAGCCGGCACCATCCGTTCAGGTTCGGAGGCAGTGATGAAGCTCAGCCACGTAGGTATTCCGGTCAGCGATGCGGCACGCTCGAAATCCTTCTACGAGGCAGCACTCGCGCCTCTTGGAATGAAGGTGACGATGGAAGTCGGCCCCGACCAGACCGAGAGCGGCGGAACGGCGATCGGCTTTGGCTCGGAAGGCCAGAACGGGCTATTCTGGATCGGCGACAACGAGACCGTCGGGCAGGGCGTCCATGTCGCGTTCGAAGCGGAAAGCCGCGATCAGGTTCACGCCTTTTACGATGCCGCACTAAAGGCAGGCGGCCGCGATAACGGCGCACCCGGCCCACGCCCCCATTACGGCCCGAATTACTACGCCGCCTTCGTCTACGATCCCGATGGCGCCAATATCGAGGCTGTCTTCGACAAAGCCTCGTAAAGGGTCACGAGGGCGGCGCACCTTTGTCGATCAGCAGGGCTTCGATGTCGGGAATGGGGCGGTCGGTCATCTCCTTTGCAAGCTCGCCGACGATGCGGCGCTCGACTTCCTTGTGATAATGCTTGCGCATCTCGCCCAGTGTTTTGGGAGGCGCGATGATTGCCAGCGAGTCGAAATCCTGTCGCAGCACGCGCTCACGCAACTGGTCGGCGGCGTCGGCGGCCCAGCGGTCTTCCTTCTGGCGCTGGAAGTCCGTTTCTCCCATCGTTCCGCCGGGAAGGCCGGTGCCGCCGGGGGCGGGGGATTGGCCCGCCTGGTCGGTCTTGATCTCGCTGTCCTTCGGTAGTGTCTGCTCGTCGTGCGCTTCGGTTCGCAAGTCGATTTGGTTTTCGTCGCCATGGTTGCGCAGAAACAGCATCTTGCGCCCGTCCGCGACCAGCACCAGCGCCTTGTTGGGGAGTTTCACGTAGCTCTCCTTGTTGTTAGCCTGTTGGAAACGCCGGGGCGGCAAGGGGGGTTCCAATGAAGGCAGACCGGCTCATCCTGACAGCGGCGCTGATCGCGGGCGCGAGCTACGTTTTCGCGGATCGCTTCGATACCACGACGCCCGCGATGATCGCCTGGAAGGGCTCTGGCGTTGCGCTGCTCGCTCTGTGGTGCGCGATGCAAGCGCGGAGCCGCGACGGCTGGTTGATCGCAATTGTTATGGCGTTCGGCGCGGCGGGGGATGTGCTTCTCGAAAGTCATGGCCTCATCGTCGGGGCGGTCGCGTTCCTGATCGGGCATCTGGTTGCGATTGCCTTGTATCAATTGAACGTTCGAAAGGATGTTACCGGTTCGCAGACCATGCTCGCGATCGTCGTCGCGATTGCAACGCCGGTGATCGCGTGGCTCATAACGCGCGATCAGGCGGTGACACATTATTCGATATGGCTGGGTCTAATGGCGGCGCTCGCCTGGCGCAGCCGCTTCCCGCGCTACCGCGTCGGCATCGGCGCGATGCTGTTCGTCGCGAGCGACCTGCTGATCTTTGCGCGCATGGGCCCGCTCAGTGGCTCGGCGCTGGCCGGGTTCGCGATCTGGCCGCTCTACTTCGCCGGGCAGGCGCTGATTGCGACGGGGGTGGTGCGCAGCTTGCGCTGAAGCCAGCGCTGCGCCAATGACCGGCGCGCGATGAACGTGCAGACCTTCGACCGGCAAACCTCGATGGAGCTGCGCGATGCGGGTTTTTGGGCACGCGCGATCGCCAAAGTCTTCCACCGTCGACTTGATCGGCTCGACCAGGCATTCCTCAACGGCGGCATCGAAGCCGCGCTTCCCGATGGTAGCTTTCGGATTCTCGGCTGCCGCGCCCCCGGCCCGGTCGCCCGGGTCGATCTCAAAAGCTGGCGCGCGCTGATACGGCTGGCCAACTCGGGCTCGGCAGGCTGGTATGAGGCCTGGGAGGCGGGCGAATGGGATAGTCCCGATCCCGTGCCGCTGTTCGATCTCTTCATGCGCAACCGCGCCACGCTCGGGCGGCAGGCGCGCGCTTCGGGATTGGCGCGGCTCTGGCGCTGGTCGGCGCACCGCCTGCGCCGCAACGACAAGGCGCGCGCGCCTCGCAACATCATGGCGCATTACGATCTGGGGAACGACTTCTACGCGGCCTGGCTCGATGCGACGATGAGCTATTCGAGCGCGATCTTTGCCTTGCCCATCTCGGAAGCAGAACCGCTGGAAGCCGCTCAGGCGCGCAAGATCGAGGCGCTGATCGCGAGGCTCGACCTTTCGCCATCGGCGCGCGTGCTCGAGGTCGGGTGCGGCTGGGGCCACCTCTCGCACCGCCTCGCCGCATCGGGGCACGCCGTCACTGCCATCACGCTCTCGCCCGCGCAAAAGGCCTGGGCCGAAGCGAAAGGCACAGGTCCGCGCTTTCAGATCCGCGACTATCGCGATGTCGATGGCAGGTTCGACGCGATCGTCAGCGTGGAAATGGTTGAAGCCGTCGGGCGCGAATATTGGCGCGATTATGTTGGCACGCTTTCCAATTGCCTCAAGCCCGGTGGGCGCGCGGCAATCCAGTTCATCACCATCGCCGACGATGTTTTCGAAGCCTATGCCGCAAGCGCCGATTTCATCCAAAGCTACGTCTTTCCGGGCGGCATGCTGGTTTCAGAGAGCCGTTTCCGCGCGTTGGCGGAGGCCGAAGGGCTTGCTTGGCATGAGCCCGTGCGCTTTGGCCTGCACTATGCTGAAACATTGAAGCGCTGGCGCGAACGATTTGACGCGGCGGTCGCCGAGCGCAGCTTACCGCCGCAGTTCGATGAGCGCTTCATCCGACTGTGGCGCTACTACCTCCAATATTGCGAAGGGGGATTTCGCGGCGGCGGGATCGATGTCATGCAGGTGACGCTGATAAAAAGCGGGTAGGGGCAGGCGATGCGGAAATGGGTCGTAGGCGTATTGCTGGCGTTCGCTACGCTTTCCGGCGCCTTCTGGTTCAGTCTCGACGCGGAAACGCGGGCGCTGCTCAAGACCATGCCGACCGATGCGAACATATTGTTCTGGTCGGTCGAACAGCGCGACGCGGGGTTCCGCGCGGCGGACAAGATGCCGGCCTTCTTCAAGACGCGAACGATCGCCGCAGGCGGCAGGCCCAGCCCACTTCCCGCAGGCGCGCCGCTGAAGCTCGAGACCGACGTCGCGGCCTATATGAAGGATCAGCGATCCTCCGCACTGATCATCGTCCATGACGGCAAGGTCCGGTTGGAACGCTACGGGCTCGGTTTCAGCGCGAAAGGGCGCTGGACGAGCTTCTCGGTCGCCAAGTCCCTAACCTCGACCATGGTCGGGGCGGCGGTGAAGGATGGCGCGATCAAGAGCCTCGAGGACAAGGTCTCGACCTACATCCCCGATCTCAGGGGCTCTGCCTATGACGATGTGACAGTCCGCCAACTGCTGACGATGACTTCGGGCGTGAAGTGGAACGAGGATTACACCGATCCGAAGTCGGACGTCGCGACCTTCAACACCGTCAAACCCGATCCCGGCGTCGATGCGACCGTCAGCTACATGCGCAAGCTGCCGCGCGAAGCTCCGGCGGGCAGCAAATGGGTCTACAAGACCGGCGAGACCAACCTGATCGGCGTGCTCGTTAGCCAGGCAACCAAAAAGCCGCTCGCCGACTATCTCTCCGAAAAGGTCTGGAAGCCTTACGGCATGGAGCAGGACGCGACCTGGCTGCTGGGCGCGACAGGGCATGAAATCAGCGGGTGTTGCATCCAGGCGGCGACGCGCGACATGGCGCGCTTCGGGCTTTTCATCCTCGGCGGAGGCCGGGCCGGCGGCAGCGACGTGCTACCAGCAGACTGGCTGCAGCAGGCGACGGTGACCCAGGCACCGATCGGCGTGCCCGGCAAGGGCTATGGCTTTCAGTGGTGGACTTATGACGATGGCAGCTTTGCCGCGCAGGGCATCTTCGGGCAGGGCATTTTCATTGACCCGAAGCGCAAGCTTGTGATCGCCAGCAACGCCAATTGGCCGACCGCCACCCAGCCAGAAGGCGTAGGCGCACGGCGCGAAGCCTTCTATCGTCAGGTCCAGGCGGCGATCGATCGCGAAGTCAGCGGTGCAGCGCG
>CBDUBW010000046.1:0-13976 GCA_965365485.1 uncultured Aquisediminimonas sp. | reverse complement strand
AGCGGTCGACCAGCGCTGCGGGCCGACCGCAAGCCGAGTCAGATTTCGGTGCGCTCCGCTAGGAGCAACGCGTCTTCGATATCGACGCCGAGATAGCGGACCGTGTTCTCGATCTTGGTGTGACCCAGCAGGATTTGAACCGCACGGATGTTGCCCGTTGCTCTATAGATCATAGCGGCCTTCGTACGACGCAGTGAGTGCGTGCCATAATCGGATTTCCGCAATCCAATGGCTGTCACCCATTCGTCAACCAAGCGGGCGTACTGGCGTGTGCTCAGATGGCCGGCGTGGTCCACACGGCGCGGGAAAAGATAATCGCTGGACGAACCACCCCTGCGCTCCAGCCACGATAGTAAGGTCGCCCGGACGTCAGCGGTGAGTTCGAACTGTACCGCGATTGGTCTTCGTCTGGATGACGATCGCTCGATTGCGAACGTCACCGCCCGCAACGACGTCGACGATCTTGATCTTGATCAGATCGGCTGGAAATATCTCTCGTGACATGTGAGCAAGCCAAGCGCGCATCCGCTCGTAGTCTTGAACTTGCACTTTCATAGGCCGCTAGCTGGCAGATTGAACCGGCTGGAACAATGTCCGCTTGCCACAACATCTCACTTATCCGTGCCCAGGTGGAGGACGCCAAAAGCTGGCAGGTCGTAATTGGCGACATGCCGAGTTGACCGCGCTCCTTTCGAGGTCCAGCTCGCCGGTGTTACGCCTAGCCGCGCGGCTCGGCGTAATGATCAGTGTGAAACTGCTTAATTTTTCGCCCTAGCTCGCGCAGCTAGCCTAGAGAAAAGATAGGTGGCTCCGGAACACATCGAAAAATCTATAAGCCAAACTCAAAAGCTCACTGGGTCTAGCGACGAATTCGGACCCCTATGGTGAAGAACCGGCCGACCACATCGTAAAGCTGCGGTGCCGTCGGGTAGAGCAGCCCGGCGAGGTTGTTGCCCGGAAAGATCGGCGGATCCTTGTCGAGCAGATTGTGAATATCGGCGAAGACTTCAAATTCGGTTTGTCCGGAGTTCACGCGCTGGCTGACGCCCGCGTCGAAATAGGCGACCGCAAACAGCTTCTTACCAGCGTAAACGAAACCTCCCGGTGTGCCCGGCGGCAGCCCGAGCTTCAGCTGGTCGATATAGCGTGCCGAGAGGTTCGCCTCAAAGCCGCCGCGTCGCAGCGAAAGGTCAAGCCTCCCGGTCCACTTCGGCACCACATTGGCAAGCGAGTGATCGATCACGCCCGCCGAAGAGATGCGAGGCGCCGTTGTCGTCCCTTGGGTGATGTAACGAAGCACGCGGTTGGCGGTCAGCCGCATTCCGATCGTCGCAGCCCCAGCCTCGAAGCTATACCCTAGGTCAAAATCCAGCCCACGTGTTCGCAGGGCGGCGGCGTTGATCGCGCCCGTGAACACCCGTGTCGCGGCGTTGGCAAGCGTGCGGTCGGAAAAGGGCAAAGGCCGGGTTATCGCATCGCAGGTCGGGCCATTGCCGCCCGCCGTCTCGCAATCCTGGATGACCTGCGCGGGAGAAAGCACGGTGATCGCGTCGCGGATCTTAAGGTCATAATAGTCGACCGATGCGGTTAGCCCACGAATGCGTTCCGGCCTGACCGCTACCCCAAACGCCAGACTGTCGGCCTTTTCGGGCTCGAGATCGGGATTGCCCCCGCCCACGACGTCGATCCCTGTCGGCGGCTGGCAGTTGCAGTGGACATCGAGCAGCGCCGCACGCTGGGAAGTGCCACCCGCAAACAAATCGAACAAGGTAGGCGCGCGAATGTCGCGAGAGCGGGCGGCGCGGATCAGAAATCCGGGCACGGGCTCCCACTTGCCGCCGATCTTCCAGGTCGTGACGCCGCCGCTGGTGCTGTAATCGGTGTAACGGGCAGCGCCGGTCAGGCTTAACGCGTGCGCGAAACTCTCGTCGCGCGCCAATGGCAGCTCGATCTCGAAATTGGCTTCCTTGACGTCGGCCGAGCCTTTTGCGGTACCGACATTGGTGATGATGAATGGGGGCGCGTTGGGGGCGATGCCCCGTATTCCGGTACGCATCTGTGCGACCGACGGATCGGAGTTACTGGTGCGACTGAGCGCGCCCTCGCGATATTCGGCCCCTAGCGCGACGCGGATCGGCCCCGCCCAGGTCTCGCCTAGCTCGCCGGTCACATTGAACACGACATCGTCGGTCCTGTTGACGACGCGGATGCGCGGGCTCCCGAGAATGTAACCTTCGACCGCCGCTCGATTGGCCTCGTTGGCGCCGAACCCGAACGGGTTGAACGGTACGCAGCCCGGATAGAGACCGGGATTTGTGAGCGCCACACGGCAGACGATCTGGCCCGAAGGCGCGCGCACGGCGTCTAGGGCGGCAAAAAGGTTGGTGTTGACGAACTCGTTAAAGCTTACCAGCCGCTGCCGCGTCCTTCCGTGGATATAGGCGGCGCTAAAGCTCCAGCTTCCACCAAGCTCTCCGCGCAGCTTGGCCTTCAGGCTATAGCTGCGGTCGCTGAGACCGCTGCGCGGCACGGCGAGGTCGGATCCAATGCGGACCACGCAAGCTGTCGCAGGCGCGCCATTGCCACACACAAAGGCCGATGCCGGATCGAAACCGAAGGGCAGGGCAATCGGATCGTTCAGCGCCGCCCGCACCTCGGGGCGCAAGAAAGCGTTGTCGGCGAAAATCGGCGCGATCACAAAGTTCGTGCCGCTGATCAGCCCGGCGCGGTTGTCGGAGAACAGCCCCTCGGCCGAGGCTTCGAGGCTGTTGGTCAGGTCATAGCCAAGCCGTGCATAAGCGCGCTTCGATTCGCCGCCGGTCACAAGCGTGCGATTGCCGGGGAAGGCTTGCCCCGAGCCGCCGATCTGCGTGGTCGGGCCCGCGAACATGCCAGGATCGAAGGGGATGGCACGGCCGTCGGGGGCGAACTGCTGACCGAGAACCGCAAACGGTCCGGTAATGACGCGCCCACCCGGCGTCAGCAGGCTGCTTCGCGTATCGTTGGCGAAGATGTAGGGGTTGGCGGCGGTGCCCGGCGGGGCCGCCGTTGAAAGCCCTACCGCGAGAATGTTGCGCCGTCCGAGCTTCCGATCCTGAAGAGGGACATCGCCACTGTCGCTGTAATCGAGGCTGAGCGTGACATGTCCGCGATCGGCGGCGAATGCGAACCCGCCCGCTGCCCCGATCTTGAAAATATGCGCATCGCCGTGCCCCGAAATGCCGCTTTGCGCACGCGCGACCAGCCCGGCGAACTTGGGATCGAGAATGTAATTGACCACCCCGGTCACCGCGTCCGATCCATAGACCGCAGACACGCCCGAGGTGGCGACATCGACGCGCTTGACGAGCAGTTCGGGAATGACGTCGACATCGACCAGCCCGCCAACTGTGGTCGGCGGCAGCCGCTCTCCGTCGAGCAGGATCAGCGTGCGGTTGGTGCCGACATTACGCAGGTTGAGAAAATTACCGCGGCCGTCGGTCGGGTTACCCTGCCGCGCGCGCGGGCTGACCGATCCGCTGAATTGCGGCAATTCGATAAGCGCTTCTGCGATCCCGAGCGGCTGGGCACGCAGCAAGTCTTCCGCATCCTGGCGCAGAACGGGGGTCGGCGTATCGGCATTCCGCGTCCGCAGGCGTGTGCCCGTGACGACGATCTCCTCGGCCTCGGTGGTTTCGTCAGCACTCGGCGCGGCATGCTGCGCGAAAACCGGAGCGGCGGTCGCGGCCAACAGCATCCCGATGATGGCGGATTGGCTCACGCCGCGATGGCCGGCTCGAGATCCAACTCTACATCATACACCTGGCGGTCGCCGAGATTTTTGAGGTGCGCGGTTCGCGGCGGCTTGAAGCGATAGTCGCCGCGCGTCGCTTCATAGATTTCCTGGGAAACCGTGATCATATCGGCGTCGGCCAGCCCCTGCAGCCGCGCGGCGACATTGATCGAATCGCCCCAATAATCGTAGCTCAGCCGCTCAGTGCCAATGACGCCGCCGACGACTTCGCCGCTGTTGATGCCGACACTGACTCTCAGGTCGAGCCCCAGTTCGCGCCCGACTTCATGCGCCTCGCGCACCAGAAACGCGCCGAAATCGAGCGCCGCCTTTTTGGGGCAGGCCGGCTTGGTGAGCGCGCCTGAGACCGCCATGTAGCAATCTCCGATGGTCTTGATCTTCTCCATCCCGAAGCGCGTCGCGCCTTCATCAGCGCGGTTGAAGAACAGGCTCAACATGTCGACTGTCTTGCGGGGTCCGAGTTTTTCGGAAAGGCGGGTGAAACCGACGATATCGGCGAAGATGATGGCGACGCCGTCGAAATCGTCGGCCACTTCCTCTCCCTCGCGCAGGCGCTCAGCGATAACATGTGGCAGGACGTTGTCGAGCAAGGCTTCCGATTTTGCCTTCTCGCGGTCGAGATCGAGCCGCAACTTGAAGAGGCGTCGGGCCTTATCGTCCATCGTCCAGTTCAGGTAGAACAGCACCGCGACGAAGGTCACGTAGCTGTTCATCGAATAGCCGATATGGCCGGTCGTCACGCCGTAGGTGCCGAGCGACATCCCGTAATACATGATGCCGAGGTAATAGAACACAGATGTGACTACGAGAAACAGATAGGCCGAGACCGCGGCCGAGAAGACGAGGCATCCTGCCGCCATCGCCAGCAACAGGCTGTAACACCAGTGCGCGGTCAGATCCCAGCCGTTGACGCCGCTATCGACCATTTCCATGTTGGTGATGAACATGCCCGGCTGGATCATGATGAAGAAGAACACATCGATCCACTTGCTGGTGATGTAGCTGGGCCGATCGACCGCCCAAGCGTATCCCAGCATCACGGGGATGAACCAGATCTGCGCGAAGCCGACGGTCTTCAGCGCATCGCCCTGCAGAAAGATGAAACTCGATGCGACGAAGGCGAGGATCGCAAAGCCGATGATCCGGCATAGCATCTTGGTGAACTTGGCCTGGCGCGAGCGCTGCTCGGTCAGGTAATCGAGCTCCATCTGGGGGTCAGGGAAGTGCTGGATGATCCGGCCGAGTGCCCGGTCGAGGATCGTCGCCATTGTATCCCCCTTTTCCCTCGGGCTACAATGCCGACCAAGGTTGGCGAGTCAAGGGCAGTGCCGAAGCTCTTGCCGGCCATATCATCGTCTTTGCCCGGTCGGTGGATAGTTACTGACGACAATAGCGAGATCCTCATCCCTGAACGCTGCCGTGCGTTCATCAGAGAACGGGTCAGCCGCAACGGCTGACTTTGGGCCGGTTGGGACTGTCCGGTTCCGGGAATCGAGACCCGTGAAGCAGACGATGGGTTGACGGCCCCCACAGCAGCTCCAAGCCACGCCCGCGTTGCGTTGACCCCGTCGGTCAAAGTCCTACATAGCCTGCCATGTACGCACCGGCCAATCAGCCGCCGCCCAGCCTGTGGGACCTTGCCGCAGCGAGCCCCGTCGCCTTGTTTCTCGATTTTGACGGCACACTCGTTGACATCGCTCACGAACCTGGCGCAATCTTGGTGCGATCTGATCTCGCTGACGGTCTAGCCGCACTTTCGAACCGGCTTGGAGGCCGGCTTGCCCTTATCAGCGGCCGCGCAATCGACAATCTCGAGCAACATTGCGGGCCTCTGGCTATCGCCTGCAGCGGCTCGCATGGTGCCGAAGTTCGCGCAGCGAACGGAGACATGTTTGCAGTGGGAAGACCACTCCCGATAGACAGTCTTCGCCAGGCTGCGGATTGGGCACGGGAGCGCGGCGTCCTCACGGAATTGAAGCCACACGGCATCGCGCTTCACGCGCGACTGATCCCCCACCTCGAGGAGGAGTGCGCGCTCTACCTCGAGAGGTTGGCGGCGCGAGACGGGCTGGCGGTGAAGCGCGGCAAGCGGGTCGCGGAGCTGGTTCGCCCAGGAGCCGACAAGGGCAGCGCGGTACGCCATTTCATGACGCAGCCGCCCTTCGCGGGGGCGATGCCGATCTTCGTGGGCGACGACCTCACGGACGAAGACGGCTTCTCAGCTTGCGTGGACCAGGGTGGTTTCGGGGTCACGGTCGGTGGTCGGCCAAGTGAAATTGCGCGGTTCCGGCTATCAGATCCGAGCGCGGTGCGGCAATGGGCCGGCCTGTGACGATCCCGACACCTAATCTCGAACTTTGGCCCATCGGCAACTGCCAGGTCTCCGGCCTGATCGACGAAGCGGCGGGGTTGGTTTGGGGGTGTGTCCCCCGGGTCGACGGAGATCCGGTGTTCTGCGCGCTGCTCAATGGTGAACGGCAGGATGCCGGCGTCTGGCGGTTCGAGCTAGAAGGTCAGGTGAGCGCTGAGCAGTGCTACGAGCGGAACACCCCAATCCTACTCACGCGATTGGAAGCCGAAGACGGCAGCGCGGTGGAGATCAGCGACTTCTGCCCCCGCTTCGAGCGCTCAGGGCGCATGTATCGGCCGGTGGGCTATGCCCGCGTCGTTCGGCCCCTCGCGGGCGCGCCGCGGCTCAAGGTGACGCTTAAGCCGATGCGCGACTTCGGTGCGGAACTTGCCCCCAGGACCAACGGCACCAACCACATCCGTTACCTCCTTGGAGACCAAGCGATGCGGCTCTCCACCGACGCACCGGTCGGTTATATCCTCGAAGGCCAAAGCTACCGTGTCGAAAGCGACCAGCATTTCTTCCTTGGACCGGACGAGCATTTCACCGGCAATCTGCGCACCGAGGTGCGCCACATGGAGGCACAGACCCGCAAGTACTGGCAACTGTGGGTGCGGGGTCTCGCCACCCCGCTCGAATGGCAGGAAGAGGTGATCCGTTGCGCGATCACCCTCAAGCTATGCCAGCACGAGGAGACAGGCGCGATTGTCGCGGCGCTCACAACTTCCATCCCGGAAGCCCCGGGCTCGACTCGCAACTGGGATTACCGTTACTGCTGGATCCGCGATTCCTATTACACGGTGCAGGCACTCAACCAGCTCGGCGCGCTCGACGTGCTTGAGAAATATCTCGCCTACCTACGCAACATCGTCGACGCGGCGAAGGGTGGACAGATCCAGCCGCTTTACTCGGTGATGGGCAATGCCCGCCTCAACGAAAGCATGGCCGAAGCGCTCGCGGGTTACCGCGGCATGGGACCGGTGCGGATCGGCAACGCCGCATACAGTCAAGTCCAGTATGACTGCTACGGACAGATCGTGCTGCCTACCGCGCAGGCTTTCTTCGACCGCCGCCTCCTGCGTATGGCCGACGAGCGCGATTTCGAGAGCCTCGAACAAGTGGGCGAGATGGCCTGGGCCAAGCACGACCAGCCCGATGCCGGGCTGTGGGAATTCCGCACCCGCCAGGAAGTCCATACTTACTCGGCCGTGATGTGCTGGGCGGCTTGTGACCGGCTCGCCAAGGTGGCACACCGGCTCGGCAAGCCCGAGCGGGAGGCCTATTGGGGCGAACGCGCCGCCGCAATCCGCACGCGCATCGACGCGGAGGCTTGGGTACCCGAGGGCGCCGGCCCCGGTCACTACGGGGCCAGCTTCGAGAGCGACTACCTGGACGCCAGCCTGCTGCAGCTCGCGGAGCTGCGCTACCTTGCGCCGGACGATCCGCTGTTCCTTTCGACCTTCGCGGCGGTCGAGCGGGAGCTGCGGCGCGGCAACCACATGCTGCGCTACGCGAAGGAAGACGATTTCGGCGCCCCAGAGACCGCTTTCAACATCTGCACATTCTGGCTGATCGACGCGCTCGTGCGCAGCGGCCGGCATGCCGAGGCGCGCGACCTGTTCTCCGTCATGTTGGGACACATGACCCGCTCGGGCCTGTTGTCGGAGGACATGGATCTGGAGACAGGGGAACTATGGGGCAATTTCCCCCAGACCTATTCGCTGGTCGGCGTTATCAATTGCGCGGGCCTGTTGTCCAAAAGCTGGAGCACCGTCCGGTGAGCGGCGCGTGAGCCGCCTCGTCGTCGTTTCGAACAGGGTGGCCGTTCCTACCGCCCGCGGCAAGAAGGGCGCACAGGGTGGCCTCGCCGGTGCGCTCGGCGCGGCGCTCAAGAGCGGGCGCGGGTTATGGTTTGGCTGGTCGGGCGAAGAGCGGCGCGAGCCCGATGAGGCGCCTCATGTCCGGACCCGCGGCGGGATCACCACGGCGACGATCGACCTGTCCCCGCAGGATCTGGAAGATTACTACAATGGATATGCCAATTCGACCCTGTGGCCGCTGTTTCACTACCGGATCGACCTGACCGAATTCGAACGCGAGACCGGGCGGGGTTACGAGCGGGTGAACCGCCGTTTCGCCGATGCGCTGGCGCCACTGATCGAGAGCGACGACCTCGTCTGGATTCATGACTACCATCTGATCCCCCTGGGAGAAGAATTGCGTCAGCGCGGAACCCGAAACCGGATCGGCTTCTTCCTGCACATTCCTTGGCCGCCGACCAGGTTGCTGGTATCGTTGCCCTTTCATGAGCGGCTTGTTCGGTCGATGCTGGCCTACGACCTCGTCGGTTTCCAGTGTGACGAATGGCTGACCAGCTTCCTCCACTATTGCCGCACGGAGCTTGGCGCCGAGGTCGACGAGGAAACCGGCCGGATCGCATTGGAGGGTCGGACGATCATTGCCCGCTCCTATCCGATCGGGATCGATTTCGAGCACTTCAGCGCCATCGGCAACACTGGCGAGGCGCGTCAGGCTGCCCAGCGCCTGCTCTCCAGCACGCGCCATCGCACAGCGATGGTGGGGGTCGACCGGCTCGACTATTCCAAGGGCCTTCCCGAGCGGCTGGACGGGATCGGCCGCTTCTTCGATCGTTATCCCGACCGCGTCGATGATCTCGTGTTCATCCAGATCGCTCCGCCCAGCCGTAGCGATATCGGATCGTACCAGAAGATCCGCGCCGAGCTCGAGCAGAAGACCGGGCAAATCAACGGTGCGCACAGCCGGATTGATCTCGTCCCCATCCGCTACGTCAACCAAGGGCATTCCGCGGCCGAGCTCCATGGGGTTTATAGCGCCTGCAAGATCGGTTTAGTGACGCCGCTACGCGATGGAATGAACCTGGTCGCCAAGGAATATGTTGCCGCTCAGGACCCGGACGATCCAGGCGTGCTGGTTCTCAGTCGCTTCGCCGGGGCGGCTCAACAACTGACCAGCGCACTGCTGGTCAACCCGCACAGCCCCGACGATCTCGCCTCAGCTATCAGAGACGCGCTGGACATGCCGCTGGTAGAGCGGAAGGCGCGTTGGGAGCCGATGCGGGACTGCGTTCGCGACGAGAACGTTCAGCGCTGGACGCAGGACTTCGTTCGCGATCTCGAAGCGGCCTGAGGAGAACCGCGTCCACAGTAACTGAGCTGGGTACCGGCTTACCGATGCAGCTATTGGGCCGCTCGCGGACTGTCCGCTATCGGGCCCGGAAGACGAGCAAGCCGACATCGTGCCGTCCATCATCGCGGGTGAAAGGGGGGGTTTACTCGTCTACGCTAAGCGTCGCAGCTATGTTGCGCGAGCAGACAGACACTTGGGACACGGATAATACCATCCACGACGATGGCGAATGAATTACGTGGACCGAGATTAACTCGCATCGAGCGGACGGTCGCTTAGCTCGCTTGATATAAACGGGAATGGCGGCTTGATCTTAAAATCAGTTCGGGCCGAAGGGTGTCTCGATCCGGGCGATGCAGCCACCACCTGGTCGGTCGAGAAGCGTTAGCCGACCGCCCGACCTTTCCGCAGTTCGAGCGGCAATGGCGAGCCCGAGGCCCGAACCCGGCGCATTCATTGACCGCGATACGTCGCCGCGAACAAATGGGCGCACCAGCCGCGCGCGATCTTCCGCGGGGATGCCCGGGCCGCGATCGAGAACATCCATGCGAACCATATCGCCTTCCGTTCGGAAGACGATCTTGCATTCACCGCCGTATCGCGCGGCGTTATCGGCCAAATTTCGAAGCGCCCGCAGCCAGGAAGTCCCGTCGCCTCTGATGCACAGGTCACGCATCTTATCAGGAACTTCGATCAAGCCTTCGCAAAGATCGGGGGTCTTGATTAAGGCATCTGCCAACTCGCCGACTGCCACCCGGTCGTCCGACTTGGGCGCAGCATCCAGGCGCGCCAGCAGCAACGCGTCCTCGACAATATCGCTCATCACAGCGAGGTCGTGTTCGGCAGGTACTCGCGTCTGGTCGTCGGTGATCTGAGCAAGTCGCAGTCTGAGCCTTGTGAGCAAGGTGCGAAGGTCGTGTGACAACGCTCCGAACATCACCTGCCGCTCCAGGAAAAGCGCGGCGAGATCGGACTGCATGCGGTTCGCAGCTTCGATGATGCGCCGAACTTCGCGCGGACCGCTTACTTTTACCGGCTTGGCGATGGGATTCACAGAAAAGGTTGAAAGTGCTGAGGACAAACCCTCCAGAGGCGCGAGGCTCCGCCACAACAGCAACAGTGCTCCAAAGGCGACCGTCACACCGAACATTCCCGCCCATAGCCCGGGTGGAAACCCGAAAATGGTGCGAGCTAGATCGCCTCGGGTTTCCAGCATGAGCCAACTTCCGTCGCGCAAGGACACCGCCATCCGAATGGGCTGCTGGCTCCATAAGCCCAACGGCTTGCGCATCACCGGCGCGGTCCCGCCCCTTGAATTTGTCGCGAGCCAAGCCACGACCTCACGATCTCCGAGGGTGTCTATGTAAAATTCGATGATCCTAGCGACACCCGGCATGTCGCGCGTTCCATCGGTGTTCAACGGCAACCGGTCGCTAGAGACGATACGCACATCCAACCTGCCGTCGTTTAGAGCTGACAGAAACGCGACGCGTTGCTGTGGTCCGGAACTCTCCAGCGCCAGGACGATCGCATGCACGCGCTGTGCCGCTGGAAAGGTGAACCCACCATCTGTGCTCCTCGTCGCCTGCCAGAAAGCGGCGATCGCAAGAGCCAGTTGCAGCAGGGCAAGGGTGCTCAGCGCAACCAGGATGACGCGCATGGGTGGCCTGAAGGTTACTCTGCGGCTCATGCGCGGGTTCGCAAGACATAGCCCGCGTTTCGTACGGATTCGATTATTGTCGGGCCTTCTGATGGATCGATTTTCCTGCGGAGGCGACTGACCAGCACATCGATCGATCGATCGAATGGCGTAGCCTCACGCCCGTGGATATGATCCAACAAAAAGTCGCGGGAAAGGACGCGGCCCTTCGCTTCGACGAGCGTCGTCAGCAGGGCAAACTCGGCCCCGGAAAGTGACACTTGGCCGCCACCATCGCGCGTGACTTGCCGCGCGCTCAGATCGATGGTGAACCCGCCGACGCGATACACCACACGGTCGTTCTCGACTAATGGGCGCCGTAGGCGCCGAGTGATCGCTCTGATCCGGGCAATGAGTTCGCGTGGGTGAAACGGCTTGGCGAGATAATCATCGGCACCGATTTCCAGCCCGACAATGCGGTCGATGTCGTCCCCGCGGGCGGTCAGCATCAAAATCGCCGGGGGGTTGGGAAGCGCGGCTAGCCTCCGGGCGATGCTGAGCCCATCTTCACCCGGGAGGTTGATATCGAGCAAGACGATATCGGGGAGCCCGGATGCAATCAGGTCATCCAGTTCATCGCCGCTCCCGACACCCTTGCAGGCCCACGCTTCCTTGCGAAGCAGGCCAAGAACCATTGATCTGATTTCGATGTCATCCTCGACGACAACGATCTCGGGCCCGCAGGTCTCCATTGTCTCCGTGTTTCACCACGAACCTGCGGGTGCAACCGTTGAAACACTTCGTAACAAAAAAGCCTGTTCGAGAAATCCCCCGAAAACATGAAGGCCTGATGATCCTCGCAGTCGAACAATGACGAAGGAGACTTCAGGATGAAAAATTTTCGAAACCTGCTTGCCCTTGCCGCCGGAACATTGACGGTTGCACTTGCCACGCCTGCCGCCGCGCAGGAGCAGCGCAACAGCCAGACGACTATCACAACCGAACGCGGCGAGGCGAGAGTTCAGCGCTCGACCACTCGTGCCGATGACGGCAGGACCGGATCTGCCGCGATCACCGGACCCGATGGCCAGACGGCTTCCCGCGAATACTCTTCGAGCTTCGACCGCGGCCAAGGCGTCAGCCGCACTTCGATTGTGACTGGGCCGCAAGGACGCCAGCGGACGGTTTATCGCAGCGCGCAACGGGTCGCTCGCGGCGAGGTGGCGCGCGAGCGTCAAGTGCAGGGTCCGCGCGGCACCACCCGTCCCGCGCGCGAATGGGTGCGGGTGCGGCGCCCCCGCTAACCCTCGATTCGAGGTTCCCCCCGCGCGGATCCCGATCTTTCGGGGTCCGCGCACCCTTCGGTTTATCCTTGCACGGAGGCTGGACCATGAACTGGCAGATGACCCTGGCGCTGGTGGCGCTGGCTCCTCTGATCGGCGCCCAATCGCAGTCCGCATCGTTTGCCGCGCAGCCGGACGCTAGCAACGCGGGGTCGCCCGCGGACAGATATGAGGACCCACCGGAAAACAGCTATCTGGCCGAATCGAGCTGGCCGCTGTTTCACCGCAATCCCTATGCCCAGGCGTCCGGCGATCTCGATGCAATCGAACCTTCTGACCGATTGGCCTTTCAACGCGAGGACAATCCCGAGGGCGGCACCGCCCCCTGGACGGTTTTCCCCGCACCCTACGCCGACGGCAGTCAGGCGATAATCAGCAATACGCAGAAAGGCGTCATCAAATGGCTGATGACCGGGCCGCGCTTCGTACAAGTCAGCTATCTCGAGCTCCCGCGGGGCCGGTTTGACTTCGACTGGAATGTCGCCGCACTTCGCACTGGAGAAATCGCGGTTACCAGCATCAAGGACAACCGCATCTACCTATTGAAAGACCGGCAGTCTGATTGCCCGCGCTGCGAACTTGTCATCAGCCGGACGATCGACGTGCCCCGATCAGTAGGCAAGCTGACGATTCACTTCACGGTCAATTACGATGGCCACATCCTCATCCTAATGGAGGGCAACAAGATCGCGGCCATTTCGCTCGACACTGGCAAAGTCGTGGCGGTCCACTCGCTGGGCGGAGAGGCTGGCGGTTACAGCTATCACAACGCCTTTGCGAGCGATGAAAACGGACGAATCTACATCTCCAATCAGCAAGGCGTGACTGCGCTCGACTGGAATGGCCGGAGGTTTTTCAATGCGTGGCAGGCTTCCTATGACTTCCGCGGCCCAGGATGCAGCGAGCCGCGTCGTGCTTCGCGTCTTCGTGAACGCTTGCGCACAATCCGCGGCCTAACCTGCACAGGCACTGGGACCACACCGACCCTCCTCGGCACGCCCGAAAACGGCATCGTCCTCATGACTGACGGCCATTCGCCCAGCAACAATCTCGTTGCCTTCTGGCGCGGCGACATCCCGGCGGATTGGCGTGGGTTGCCCGGACAGGATCGGCGTCTTGCCGGCCGTATAGCCCTTCCGCACTCGACCCCAGATGGGGAAGGCCACACGGCAGAAAATTCGCCTGCGGTGCTGGGCAATGCCGTCTTCATTGCCCAATGGGCCGGCTTCAACCCCGATTGCACACCACCCAAAGGGGTCCAGCGTGTCGACTGGGACGCCGCCGCGCGCCGGTTCCGACTGGTGTGGGCCAATGCCGAGGCGCATTTTAACGGCATTCCAACCGCATCCTCCCGGACCGGGCTGGTCTATGGGACCGGCCGCGGCAACGGATGTAACTACGCATACCGCGGTCTGGATATCGCCACCGGCAGGTTGCGCCTGGATGTGCCGCTTGGCGCGGACGATGCCTTTACCGATCAGGGTAATCAGCAAGCTATCGCGAACGACGGATCGATTGTTGTAGGGGTTCGCAAAGGCACTCTCAGGATTTATCAGGAGAACGCCCGATGAGCGGCTGGTCTGCGCATCGGCGCCTGGCGAAATCCGCAACTTGGATGCCCGCCATAATGCTGGCCTTGAGCGGATGCGGCGACGACCGGGCGGTGGAAGCGGAGCCCGCGTC
>CBDUBW010000045.1:0-14051 GCA_965365485.1 uncultured Aquisediminimonas sp. | reverse complement strand
ATCCGCCGGTCAGTCGCGATATCGGCGAAACTGCGCGTGAAGACGACGCGCTTGCCGTCAGGCGAAACCTGCGGGCTTTCGGCCTGCGAGATCTTGAACAGGTCACCCGCTTCATAAGGGGTCGCGGCAATTGCCGGAGCTGCGGCAAACAGCGCCGCGCAGATCAAGCATCTCATAAACCCGAACTCGCCTCGGTAAGAACGTATTCGTGCTGAGCATCGCGCAGAATCAGGGTGCGCTTGCCGTCCATGGTTGCGACCACCAGCGGTACCCCCTCGACGCCCGGGCTCGTCGAAACGAACGAGATCGTGCCGTCATCATTCTTCTTAGTGGCGACGGTCGATTCCCAGTCGGTCATCTTGAAGACGACGTCGCGGCCCCTTTTCTCGACCTTCACCGTGCCGAGCTCGGGACTGGAATAGACCCCCGCCAACGCCGCGACGGCCGCAGCGTCGGGGGGCGAGACAAGCTTCTCCCGGTCACGCTTTATGCCCGAACGGATCGCGTTCGCAGTCGCCTTGACGTTGTCCGCGGCCTCGGGCTTGCCGTCATAGACGACCTCGAGCAGCTTGCGCATGAATGGCGTGAGTAGCGCATTGCCCGAATCCGAATTGGTGAGCAGCACCGCCGCCACGCCTGCATCAGGTAGGACGTAGAAGTTGGACTTGTGCCCAACCAGCGATCCGCCGTGGTAGATGACGGGCACACCGTAGAAGCCGTTCTCGAACAGCCCCATCCCATACCACTGCCCCTCACCCGACGAGACGCCGCGCTTGCGCCGTTCGAGCAGATTGGCCTCGGATACCAACCGCTTGCCGTTGGGCAACACGCCCTTGGCCAGTTCGAGCGCGGCATATTTCGCCATGTCGTGCGCGCTCGACCAGGCCCCGCCCGCCGGGCGGTACGGCACGATTGAATAGCTCGGATCGAACGAAGCCAGCGCGACATTGCCGTCGATGTCGAAGGCGTGCGGATAAGCGACGTTGCCCTTGATCGCCTCGTCGAACGAAAAAGTCGTTTCGTACATCCCCAACGGCTTGAAGACGCGCTCCTCCATCGCCTTGTCATAGGCCGCGCCGATCTCGAGCTTCGGATAAGCGATATGGCCGCCGATCATTCCGCCCGCGGTGGTGATGAGATTGTTATATTGGAAGACCTCGCCGAAGCCGCTCGTCGGCTGCGTCGCGGCGAGATGGCCGAACACCGCTGCCGCCTTGGTGCCGCGCGGGGTGTTGAAGATCCACTCCATATCCTTGCGCGGCAGCCCGGTGCAGGCGCAAACGAGATGGCGCATTTTGGTCTGCGCCGTCGTCGCGTCGCTGCCGAGCTTGAATGACGGATAGTGCTTGGTGACAGGATCGTCCCAAGCCATCTTGCCTTCATCGACCAGCGTCGCGAGCATCAGCGTCGACATACCCTTGGTATTCGATGCGACCATGAATTTGGTATGCGCGTCGACCGGATCGGGCGATCCGAGCGTCTTGACGCCCAGTCCGCCTTCCCAAATCACCTTGCCGTCCTGGATCAGCGCAACGCCGGCGCCGGGAACGCCCAGTTGCTCCATACCTGTGCGCAGGAAGCCCTTGATCTCCTCTACTTTGGCGGCATCGAGCTTTTTGGGCGTTCGACCGGCAAAATTCTCACGCGAATAGCCCGGTGCCTTGAAGCTCGAAATGATCTGGTTGAACGCCGCACCGCGCTTTTCCCGGGTGGCGTCGGCTGAATCGGCGAGGATTGCCGCCCACCTGTCACCCTTGCGATGGAGAATGGCGAGGATCGATCGCTTCTCATTCGGTGAGGTTTCATATTCGATGAAAGCGCGCTCGTCCCAGCCTTCGCGGCCCGGCCGAGGTGTCACCAGATAGGGCGGGCGCTTGAAATCGGGCTGCCACGCCGCCCAGGCGGCGGCAGCGGCGGCCTTGGCGTCGGCGCCCGCCAAGCCCTCGACCAAAGCGACCCGGCCATCGCCCTCCGGAACCGTTAGCACGGTCACATCGCCCTTGCTCTCGACCCTCCACCCGACCGGAATCACAAATCCGCTGCCGCCCGCAGTTGTCCGAGACGCGTCCGCCGTCGGCGCAGCCGGTTCAGCGGCCGAAAGCGGCGCACTCGGCGCCAGGATCATCGCGGCGCACGCGAGCAGCAACGACTTGGTCATACGTGATTCCCCTTCAGTTGAGCTCCACCGCGAGCAATTTGTCGATCTTGCGCCCGTCCATGTCGACGACTTCGAAGCGCCAGCCCTGCTCCTCGAACGTCTCCCCGGTCGCAGGAATATGCTTGAGCGTTTCGAGCGCAAACCCCGCCGCGGTGGCATAGTCGCGATCCTCGGGCAGGTTGAGACAGAGGCGCTCGGCCAAGTCGTCCGCCGCCATCCAGCCCGAGATCAAGAGACTGCCATCCTCGCGCTCGTGCAGCGCGGGTTCGTCGTCTGCCTCCGCATCGGAGGCGAACCCGCCCGCGATCGCCGAGAGCAGGTCGACAGGCGTCACGATCCCTTCGAAATGGCCGTATTCATCATGGACGAGCGCGATCGGCACATCGGCCTGCCGGAGCGTCGCGAGCGCGTCCATCGCGTCGACTTGATCGGGCACGATCGGTGCCGTGCGCATCATCGCGCTCAGATCGATCGCGTCGTGCGTCAGCAATGCCGCGAGAACATCGCGCGCCTGGATGACGCCGGCGATGTCATCGATCGAGCCGCGCGCCACGAGCAGCCGGCTATGCGTGCTGCCGAGCAGCTTGGCGCGGATCGCCGCTTCGTCGGCATCCAGATCGACCCAGTCTATTTCGGTGCGCGGCGTCATCACCTCGCGCACCGGACGATCGGCAAGACGAACCACGCCCGAGATAATCTTCCGTTCGCTTTCCTCGATCACGCCCGATTTGCGTGCCTCGGCGAAAATGAGGTGAAGTTCCTCGGCGGTTACATGGCTTTGCGCCTCGCGGTTCATTCGCAGAACATAAAAAATGAGCGCGCTGGTGCGGTCGAGTAGCCAGACAAGAGGCGCGGTAACGCGTGCCAGCAACTGCATCGGCAACGCCATGATCACGGCGATCGGTTCAGGATTACGAAGCGCAAACTGCTTTGGAACGAGCTCACCGATGATCAGCGACAAATAGGTGGTCAACGCTATCGCGACCGCAAACCCGGCATTGTCCGCCGCCGGCTGATCGACACCCAGCCGCTCGATCCGCGCGCCAAGCGGATCGCCCAGGCTCTGCCCCGAGTAGGCGCCCGCGATGATGCCGATCAGCGTGATGCCGATCTGAACCGTCGAAAGAAACTTCGACGGATCGTCAGCGAGCGCGATCGCACGTTCGGCGCCGGTGCTTCCCTTGCGGCACATCGCCTGCAGGCGCGGACGCCGTGCGGAGACGATCGCAAGTTCGGACATCGCAAAGACACCGTTGAGCGCAATAAGCGCGATGATGATAAGCAAATCTGTCCAGGGAAAGGGGGGAAGGGTGGCCATCGGCGTGGGCGGCACTTTAAGCGATTTGCGAACGCGGGCAAGGTTGCGAGGTCAAGATCGCCTCGCTTCGAAGAAGCCGCGCAGGAGCGCCGCGGCCTCCTCCTCCCCCAGCCCCGTTATCACATCAGGCCGATGGTGGCAGGTCGGGTGGCTGAACACCCGCGCGCCATGCTCGACGCCGCCACCCTTGGGGTCGCTCGCAGCGTAATAGAGGCGGGCGATCCGCGCGTGGGAGATGGCGCCCGCGCACATCGCGCACGGCTCCAAGCTCACCCATAGGTCGCACCCCGTCAACCGCTGGTCGCCAACCCGCGCCGCCGCCGCACGGATCGCTGCGATTTCGGCATGCGCGGTGGGGTCTGTTCCGCCGCGCATTGCGTTGGCAGCTTCGGCGATAATTTGCCCATCCCGCGCGACCACCGCGCCGACCGGCACCTCGCCATCGCGAGCAGCCTGCGCGGCGAGATCGAGCGCACGGCGCATTGGGGCAGGCAATTGCAGGCTCATCGCGCATGCCTCTACCCGGCAGCGGCGGTTGACGAAAGCGGAGGCCATCGCTATCGGCGCTCGCTTTCCAGCCAATCATATCTACGCAATCAGGATTTGAACCATGTCGCGCATCTGCGAACTCACCGGCAAGGGCCGCCAGGTCGGGCACAATGTCAGCCACGCCAACAACAAGACCAAGCGCACCTTTCTGCCCAATCTGCAGAATGTCACGCTCATTTCCGATTCGCTCGGGCAGAGCGTGAAGTTGCGCGTGTCGACACATGGGCTGCGCTCAGTCGAACATGTCGGCGGGCTCGACAATTGGCTCGCCAAGACGCCGGCCGAAAAACTCAGCCTCAAGGCGCGCCGCATCAAGCGCGATATTGCCAAGAAGGCGAAAGCCGCCGGTTAAGGCTTATACTCGAAAAGCAGCAACATGGTCTGCTGAACGGGCAAGAAATTATCGTCGCTCATCAGCCACACGAAGGTGCGCCCGCGCGCCTGAGATACGGCAACCGCCTCGAAATTCTGATCCATGTCCGGTGCGCTTAACGTCACGAGCTTGCGACTCTCCGCGAGCTTGCCCGGGGCGATAGAGTCTGCGGGCAGTAACGCCAGCCGCCCAGGCAGGCTGAGTAGCCCGGAATGGGTTCGTTCAAGCACGAGCACGTTGCCATCGGGCAGCACGGCTGCATCGGTGGCACGGTAATTATCGCGCAAGAGATAGCCGAACCGACGGATTCTCGTCGCCGGATCGACGGGGTCGCCGTCGAAGATGAGGCCCGGTGCGATGCGGCGACGGCCCAGACTGCGACGTTCTCCGATCACAAATATTCGTCCGTCATCAAGCTGCGCCATGGATTCGGCGCCGCGACTTTTGGGCCAGCTTTGGATCGGCGCAGGCCGCGCCAGCTTTACGCCGCCGCGCGGATCGACGCGGCAGATGCGATTGTAGTGCTCGAAGCCGATCCACATCGCGCCCGAAAGGTCGCGTACCAGCGATTCCGCATCGCGTGTCGGGCGAGTGGCGCCCAGCCCGCAACGGTTGGGCAGGCTTTCGATGGTCGCCGCCACGCGGTTCCTTCGATCGATCGAGAAGCGAATCAGATCGGCTGCGTCGGTTATGGCGACGAATCCATCGCCTTCACGCGCCAGCGCTGAGATTCCGCCGAAAGCGGCGACATCGCTCGAAAGCTGCCAGCCGGCGAGCAAATGCAGCGGCGGCTGCGCTTTCAGGCCGAGCGGCACGATCGGTTTTGCGACAACCGCGATCTTGCGCGCCTGAAGATCTCCGATGGGACGCACCAGCGACGAGCCGCCGAGCGAGCTCGCAACGCCCATGACGAAGAGCAGGCATAACCAGCGAAGCACCCACGCGCCTTGGCGGCTTCGCGCATCGCGCACCAGCCCCTCCCTCCCTGAATGGCCGATAAATCAAGGTGAACCATCGATAACGACCATGTTCAGCATCCACTCAAACGAATCAGCCTATTTGCCGATCATCGAAAGAGAGCAATCTCGTTTTCGAAGATGAAGGAGTAATTCGATGCGTAGCTCAGTCAAAAAGATCGGTATCGGCACGATGATCGCGGCGATGGCTGCAACCGTATCGACTCCAGCCATGGCCCGCGAGTACCGTGACTATCGCGGCGGCGGCTATTACGAACAAGGATATCGCGACAACTACCGTGGATATCGCGATTACAGGCGCGATCGCGGATATCGCGATTATCGCGGCTACCGCAACTATCGCGGCGAACGCTGCGACAAGGGCACCGGCGGCCTGATCATCGGCGCGATCGCAGGCGGCTTGCTCGGCAACGAGATTGTCGGGCGGCGCGGTGACAAGACCGCAGGCGCTATCATCGGAGCCGGCGTCGGCGCACTCGCGGGCCGTTCGATCGACCGCTCGGACGGTCGTCGCTGCTAACCACTGACGAGTTCCCGGAGACGGGAGAGTAGAGTCCCCTCGAGTTGCGTATCGAGGGCGGAGGCCGGAGTTCCCGTCGGGACGCCGGCCTCCACATTGTGCGGCGTGGGCTGAAAGGGGGATCCCCTCGAAGTCTTGGGCATGGGGGCGGATGGCCGGGCGTTGGGGAACGCTCCGGCCATCCAATCGTTAGCGTTGCGTTACCCTCGGGTCGCAATCGAGGGCGGGGGCCGGCACGCGTAGCGTAGAGCCGGCCTCCAACCCGAAATGGGCCTCAATGCCTCAAACCGCAGCGTTGGAGGACGGATCAGATCCCGATATTCTTGAACGCGAGCCGCAGCTGAAAGCTGTTGCCACGCCGCGCGTCACCCGAAGGATCATAATCGCGCCGCCAGGTCAGCCCGAGCCGAAGGCAATCATCCTCATAGGCAACCCCCAGCCTGTGCCGCACCGGATCATAGCCATCGGCAAGCGACAATGGGTCTTCACGCCTATCGGTCAGATCGACGATCGCCGAACCGAACACCGACCAGAAGCGGGCTACCTGAACGCGGCCGCCGATGCGGATCTCTTCCCGGTCGCGCAAATCCTCGATCGCGGTATCTACATCGCGATTGAGGCGGAGATAGCCCGCCGTCATATATGTCTGTTCGGTCCCGATGGTCGCATCGATTTCGTTGCGGCGGACCGCGAAGTTATCCTTGTCAAGCCGGTACCGGTGCGTGAAGCTCACAAAGCGCTTGAACTTGAGCGTGGTCCTTCCCACCACGTCGGAGGTCTGGTTGCTGAGGCCGGTACCGTCGGGAAACAGCGTCTGCTTCGATGAGAAGCGGTAGCTTTGGCCGATATTCGATTGTACCGAGAAGCCGGGCAGATCGAGCGCCCAGTCGAGTCCGTAGGTTAGCCGCGTCCCATCCTCCCAGCGGTCGTAGCCGGGGAAACGATTGAGCGCGAATAGGTTCGAATCCTCGAGATCGATCGCGCGCGCATCTTCGTTCGGGACCTTGAGATTCGATGTCGACGGCGACGCGACAATCTGAACGCGTGGTGTCAATCGCTGCGTCCCCCCGAGCAAGGGGCCGATAAAGGGCCAGCGCAACTCCGCCGCCGCCGCGCCGATGCCGCGCGTGTGCCAGCCGTTGCGGCCGCGATAGATCGCGGTCAGCGTCCGCTCCGCCTCGTCGGTGTGATACACATCGGCGCGCGCAAAGCCGGTCAACAGCAGTTCCTGCCCCAGCGGCGTGATCCGCCGCATGTCCCACCGCGCGCTGGCAAAGCCGCGCTGCGTATCTTGACCGTCGGTACGGCCGAGCAGCAGGCTGTTGAGCTGCACCTCCACCTTCCCGCCGACGATCGGCCGATCGAAGCGCTTGCGATAGTCGACCATCGGCAGCACGATCGGCACTTGGCCCTGCGGATCGCCAGCGCGCAAAGTCTGAAACGCCCAGCCGACCATTTCGAAATAGGAACTGCGCGTCAGCCGCTGGACCTGGATGGTCGAGCGCAAGCGATCGTCCCGCGAGATGTCGTAGCGCCGCAGGAAGGTGCGATCTGTGACGGCGCGCAGCGAGCCGCTGATGCTCCAGCGTGGATCGAGCTGGAAGCGTCCCGATGCGTCGAGATAGCCCCGAAACCGGTCGTCGCCATTGCCCAGATCCGTGGCGCTCACCCGCTCGCTATATGTTGCGAAGCCGCTGATCCGGTACGCGCCCTTTGCAGTCAGCGCGCGATACTCCCCTTCGAGCATCGGCGCGGTGTCGGTAAAGATGTGCGGCGTGATCGTGATGTCGCGATTGTTCGCGAGCCTTACGTAATAAGGCAGCGCAAGTTCCAGCCCGTTATTGCGCGAATATTGAATATTGGGAACGAGGAAGCCAGGGCCGCCCTCGCCGCCGACCGGATGCGAGAATTTAGGGACGAACAGGATCGGCAAGCCGAACAGTTCGAGCGTCGCATTGCGATAGCTGATTCGCTTTCGCACCGGATCGTGCCGCACCTGTAGCGCAGTGATCTTCCAAGATGGTTCCTTGGGTCGGCAATCCTCATTTTCGACCGAGCAAGGGCTGTAAGCCGCGCGCTCGAGCGTAGATACGCCGTTGACCCGCGTGCCCCGCACCGCCGCCAGCCGTCCGCCATCGGCGAGCACGATCAACAGGTTTTCAACGACCCCGTCCTTGAGCGTGTCGGTCAGCTCGACGGAATCACCGAACGCTGTGTCGCCGCCCGGGTTTGTGATCGCCACATTGCCGATCGCCGTGACGCCGCCGGTGACGCGATTCCAGACGACCTTGTCGGCACGCAAGCGATTGCCTTCGCTCACCATCTGCACGTTGCCGCTCGCGGTGACGATCTCGGTCGTGTCTTCATATTCGAGCACATCGGAGGCGAAATCGACCTCGCGCGCTTCGCCGGTCGTGGGCGTGGTATCCTGCGCCATCGCGGGTGCCGAAAACGCGATCAGCAAAGGCAACGCGGCGGACTTGAGGAAGGACAGCGTCTTCACGAATACCCGAAACTGTTGAGCGCTCGGCCGGGCCTATCGCACCGCGCGCGCAAAGGGGCAATGGCGGTTGCCCGATTCCGCCGCAGCCAATAGGGGACGCCTGAACCGTTCAAAGGACGCTTTGATGATTGCCGTCGAATTCGCCGATAGCCTGCCCAAATCCGCCGCCGCGATTGCCTGGCCGGTGCCCAAGGATGCGCTCAACGCCGCCGCGCTTCCCGGGCTCGATGCCGGATCGGCGGCGTTGGTCCGGGCCGCGGCCAAGGCCCAGCGCTTCGACGGCGAAGCGGGAGCCATCGCCGAACAGTTCATCGACCAAGGTGGCGGGCCGGTTCGCGCGCTGCTTGTCGGGATCGGACAATCTTCGTCGGCAGACATGGAGAAGGCCGGCGCGGCGCTCACTGCCCGCTTTCATACCTCGGGTGAAACCGCGCTCGCGATCGATCTCTCCGGGCTCGCCATTGCGCCCGCGACCGAGGCGGTGACGCGGCTCGCGGCCGGCGCGGCGTTGCGCGGCTGGCGCTACGACATCTACCGCACCAAACTCGCTGATAAGCAGAAGCCGACGCTGACCAAGCTCACCATCGTCGGCGCGCCCGAGGCGGCGAAGGGCTGGCCGGAGCAGGCCGCGGTCACCAAGGGCGTGGCCTTTACCCGCGAGCTGGTCACCGAGCCCGCCAATATCATCTATCCCGAAAGCTTCGTCGAACGCTGCCGCGCGATGGAAGCGATGGGTGTCCGCATCCGCGTGCTCGGCAAGGCGGAGATGACCGAACTCGGCATGGGCGCGCTGCTGGGCGTGTCGCAGGGTTCGGTGCGCGAACCGCAACTGCTCGTCCTCGAATGGGATGGCAGCGGCGGCACGCAGAACCCGCCGGTCGTCCTGATCGGCAAGGGCGTGACCTTCGATACCGGCGGCATCTCGATCAAGCCCGCCGGCGGCATGGAAGATATGAAGTGGGATATGGGTGGCGCCGGCGCGGTCGCCGGAGCGATGATGGCGCTTGCGGGCCGCAAGTCTCGCGCGCACGTCGTCGGCATCTGCGCGCTTGTCGAGAACATGCCCGATGGCGCGGCGCAGCGTCCGGGTGACGTCGTCACCTCGATGTCGGGTCAAACGGTCGAAGTCATCAACACCGATGCCGAAGGCCGTCTCGTGCTGTGCGATGCGATGACCTGGGGGCAGCGCGAATATAAGCCGCAGATCATGGTCGATCTCGCGACGCTGACTGGCGCGATCATCACCTCGCTGGGCTTCGAACATGGCGGCATCTTTTCGAACGACGACGATCTCGCGGGAAAGCTGATCGCGGCGGGCGCGGCGGCGGGCGATCCGCTTTGGCGTTTCCCGCTCTCGCCCGCTTACGACAAGCTGATCGAAAGCCCGATCGCAGACATGAAAAATGTCGGCCCGCGCGAAGGCGGCTCGATCACCGCTGCGCAATTCCTCCAGCGCTATGTCGATGAGGGCGTCAAGTGGGCGCATCTCGATATTGCGGGTATGGTTTGGTCGGCCAAGCCCGGCGCGGTGTGGGACAAGGGCGCAACCGGCTTCGGCGTCCGCTTGCTCGATCGCTTCGTCGCCGATAATTTCGAAGGATGAATTGATCGGAAGGTTCGGATCTTGAAATGGATCGCTTTTGGCCTCGCATTGCTGACCGTCCCGTCAATGGCCATCGCCGCCCCGGGCAAGACCGCGCCCAAGTCTGATCTCGCGACGCAGCTGAGCGGCACCTGGTTCGGGGACGTTATCTCGGATTCGCAGGGCTCGTCGCGGTCGGACGTGACCCTGACGATAACCCGCGTAGGGCCAAATCGCATCTCGATCAGTTCGGATTATCCGCGGCTTCCGGTGATCGAAGTGCCGATCGGCCGGGTGATGGCGGTGATTATGCAACAAAGCGGCAATTCGGTATTTCTTTACGATCCGACCAAGTCGCCGCCGCGGCTCGATGTCAGCTTTAATAACGAAGTCAGCTGGTCAGGCACGCGGCAGGAATAGACAATCAGCTGCGATCCGCGTCCAGCCTCAGCGGCGGATAGGCGCGAGCTGCCACGAGCAGCAGCAGCGGCGTCAGCAGCAGGCGGTGGCGTTCACCAAACTCGAACCACATTCCGACCGCGCAAATTGCAACGAAGGCCGCGAACAGCATCGCGATCGGCATGTCACGGCCATTCGTATTGCGCGCTTTCCAGCAGGCCCACGTCGCATCGGCCAGCAAAGCTGCCCAGGCGAATTGCAGCGGCGGCGTGAGCAGTGCGCGCCATGCAGGATCAATCGGCGGCGTGCTGTGTCGATAGGACGCGATCGTCGCCTCTTCATAGCCGAAGCCCCGACCGAACGCGATTGTGACCGATTCCAGAAAGGCCAACGGCATCGATGCGATCCGCGCAAAGGCCAGCTGCGCCATATATCCTGATCGATCGGGCTCCGGAATCGCGAAGACTTCGGGTGGAATGGGCAACTGATACTTGTCGAGTGCGACGTTGACGAGGAATCCCGCAGCGGTGGTGAAGGGAACGAACTGCCCGAACACGATCGCATTGCGTAGCCACCACGGCGCCATGCCAGCGATGAAGAAAGGCGATGCCCGCAGCCCCAGGCTCAGTGTCGCTCGCCAGCCATGATGCGGTATCAGGATCAGCCCGATCAACGGCGGAAACAGCGCAAGCGAGGCCTGGGTCATCGCCATCGCCGCCCATAGCAGGCCGATCGCCCCTGCATGGCGCCATGCCGGATCGCCGCGCCAGATCACGAGCGCCCGGAGGAACAGCAGGACGATCAGAATCGTCAGCCCCTCCTTATTGGGCAATGCAGCCGCGAGCGCGAAGCTGGGCCAGGCGAAAAACAGCAATGCGGCCAGCATCCCGGCGCGAGGGCGTCGGAGGCGGATTGCGATGTCGCGCACCGTCCACGCCGAGGCGGCTGCGATCACCGTATTCATCACCAATGTCGACGTGGCGCTGTCGCCGAACAGGTACCACCATCCCGACAGCGCCAGCGGATATAGCGGCGGGAAATAGGCGCGTAGGCCCTGCCCGTAGCGCCAGTCATCAGTGATGAGGCCGCGCCCGTCCAGCACCGCATGCGCGAGATTGGCATAGTTCATCGCGTCGGCGCCGAGCCGGCCTGCTTCGACGAGATCGACCGAAACAATCCGCATCTCGATCGCAGCGACGATCACCACGGCAGCGCCGAACTTCGCGATGTGCCCCGGCAGTTGCGCGGCGACATAGGCAGCGAAGATCACCACGATCCATCCCAGCGACAAGGCAAGGCCGCCGAAGCTGAAGGCCTTCCATAAGGTGACCAGCCACGCCGCCCCGGCAGGCAGGGCGAGCACGCCCAGCACCACCATCATCGAACGGCTGGCCACCCTGGTCATCCGGCGGCCCTAGCCCGCCCCCTTGCCCTTTGTCATGCCAGCCGCTAACCGCGCCGCCATTCCCGCAGCTTCAATTTCACGGAGACGACCGTCATGGCCGCCAATCGCACCTTCTCGATCATCAAGCCCGATGCCACGCGCCGCAACCTCACCGGTGCTGTGACCAAAATGCTCGAAGATGCCGGGCTTCGCGTCGTCGCCTCGAAGCGCATCAAAATGAGCAGGGAGCAGGCCGAAGGGTTCTACGCGGTTCATCGTGATCGCCCATTCTTCGCCGATCTGGTGAGCTTCATGACTTCGGGCCCGGTCGTCGTTCAGGTTCTCGAGGGCGAGAACGCCGTTCAGCGCAACCGCGACATCATGGGCGCGACCAATCCCGTCAACGCCGACGAGGGCACGATCCGCAAAACCCATGCCGAGAGCATCGAAGCCAACTCGGTCCACGGATCGGATTCGGACGAGAACGCTGCGATCGAGATCGCCTATTTCTTCAAGCCCGAAGAGATTGTCGGCTGACAGGCGCAAGCAGCAAATCTGACATCGCCTATGCGTCGGCGAGTGCGTACCGACTGCAGATACGCTGATCAGCAGATAGGAATTTGCTCGACTAAATCGTCATTTTCCTATAGGCTGTTCGGCATGTGTGATTCGCTTGCCGCGCCTACTTCGCTTGCAACTCAGAAAACTGCAGGTTTGCCTCAAACCATTGGTCGAGGCACTGAACTTACTGAACTTCGAGCCGGTCGATTGCCCTCATCCCCTCTGCATGCCAAAGCTGCTCGAAGCGTCGGGCACCGAGGGGCTGCATGAACCATTTCCTGATCGGCGTGGCGGGCATCGCGCTCATCCTGCTGATCGCCACTGCCTTTTCGACCAATGTCCGCCACATCCAGCTTCGCGTCGTCGGCGCCGCCTTCGCGTTGCAGGCGGCGATCGCGGTCTTCGTTCTCAAAATTCCTGTCGGGCAGGCAATCATCGGCGCGATGGCGCGCGGCGTTTCCAACCTGCTCGGCTTTGCGCAGGCCGGGATCGATTTCCTTTTCGGCAACCTCGCCAAGCCCGAGATGGGTGGATTCAGCTTCGCGCTCGCAGCGTTGCCGGTGATCATCTTTTTCGCGAGCCTCGTCTCGATCCTTTACTATCTCGGGGTGATGCAGCTTATCGTCCGTTGGGTCGGCGGCGGCATTCGCTTCGTCACCGGCATTACCCGCGTCGAATCTCTGGGCGCCGCCGCGAATATTTTCGTCGGGCAGTCGGAAGCTCCGTTGGTGATCCGCCCCTATCTGCCGGGAATGACCCCGCCGCAGATCTTCACGATCATGACGGTCGGCATGGCGGGCGTCGCAGGCACGATCCTCGCCGCCTACGCCTCTATGCTCGGCGAGGATTTGCTGCCCTATCTGCTTGCGGCCAGCTTTATGTCCGCGCCCGGCGGCATTCTCATGGCCAAGTTGATGATGCCCGATCCGCCCGAAGATCGCGGCAAGGAACCGATCGTCGAAGGCGAGATCGCGTTCAGCGACGAGAAGCCCGCCAACATTATCATGGCCGCGGCCGAAGGTGCGCAGACCGGCGTCAGGCTCGCGGTCGCGGTTGGAGCGATGGTGTTGGCATTCGTCGCCCTGGTCGCGCTCGCCAACGGAATACTCGGCGGGATCGGCGCCTGGTTCGGCCAGCCCGGCCTGTCGTTCCAGCAGATATTGGGATGGGTCTTCGCGCCGATCATGTACCTGCTCAACGTGCCATGGGACGAGGCGGTGCGCGCGGGCGGTTTCTTCGGCACCAAGCTGGTCTTGAATGAGTTCGTCGCCTTTGCCGATCTCGGCGCGGCGAAGCCCACGCTGTCACCGGGCACGATCGCGGTCGTCACCTTCGCGTTGTGCGGCTTCGCCAATTTCAGCTCAATCGCGATCCAGCTCGCGGTGACGGGCGGGCTGGCACCCAACCAGCGCGCGACGATCGCGAAGCTTGGGTTGAAGGCGCTTTTGGCCGGCAGTCTGGCGAATTTGCTCAGCGCAGCACTGGCCGGGTTGCTGCTGGCCGGGTGACGCCGTTGGGCTGAACTTCACTGAACTTTGGACGCTGCCTTACTTCTTGAAATCCCGCGCGATCGTCTTGCGTGCGGCATCGCCATAAGGCGGCAGCAACCCGCCTAGCTTGGCGATGTCGATCTTGGGCTGCTTGTAAATGCCTTTGGCGTGGCTGAAGGTTCGGAACCCCTCGACGCCGTGATACGCGCCCATGCCTGACGGGCCGATGCCGCCGAA
>CBDUBW010000044.1:0-14305 GCA_965365485.1 uncultured Aquisediminimonas sp. | reverse complement strand
TGCAAACCCATCCATCAGATGTCGGGGGCGCGAGGCTTCAACGAAGTTTTCTTCACCGATGTGCGCGTGAAGGACAGCCAGCGTCTCGGTGCTGTCAATGACGGCTGGAACGTTTCGATCATCACGCTGATGAACGAGCGCGCGTCGGTCGGCGGCGGCGGCGGGACAGCGGGCGGCAACGCGGTCAGCCTGCTCAAGGCGGCGGCGCAGATCGAAGATGCGCTTGGCGAGCCGATGTCGAAGGACCGCGCGCTCCGCGAGAAAATCGCCGACTGGTATGTCGCAAACGAAGGTCTGCGCTTTACCGGAATGCGCGCACTGACCGCGCTGTCGCAGGGCAAGACGCCGGGGCCCGAAGCGTCGATCTCCAAGCTGGTCTATGCCAGCCTGGCTCAGGATCTAGCCGCGTCTGCCGTCGAGATGCAGGACCAGTTCGGAATCATTCGTGACGAGGCGATCTCGCCCGCGCATGGCCAGTTCCAGGAGATGCTTATGCAATCACCGGGTTCGCGCATTGCAGGCGGCACGGACGAAATATTGCGCAACATCATTGCCGAGCGCGTGCTCGGAATGCCGGGCGATATCCGCGTCGACAAGAACGTCCCCTTCAAGGATATGCCGGCGGGGCGGTGATGGCCTTCCCTCTCCCCAACATATCGCACGATCTGACCGGACAGGTCGCGCTTGTCACCGGTGCATCCTCAGGAATGGGCGTGCGCTTCGCCAAAGTGCTGGCGGCGGCAGGAGCGAAGGTGGCGCTGGCGGCGCGAAGGCTCGATCGGCTCGAGGCGCTGGCAGTGGAGATCAAGGCTGATGGTGGCGAGGCAATCGCCGTGGCGATGGACGCGACCGATCCGGCGCAGCTCGTCGCCGCGGTCGATGCGACGGAAGCCGCCTTCGGCACCGTTACAATCCTGATCAACAATGCCGGCATTCCCGACGCACAACGCGCGCACAAAATGTCGCTTGAGCTGACCAACCGGGTCTTCGACGTCAACCTTCGCGGGCCGTGGATTCTCGCCTGCGAGGTCGCGCGGCGGCTGATCGCGACGAATACCCCGGGGCGGATCGTCAATATCTCCTCAACCGCGCATTACGGCTATGCGGGCGGCGGCGCGGCGCTTTATGCCGTTACCAAGACCGCGATCGCGCGGATGACCGAGACGCTCGCGACCGAATGGGCGTTCGCCAACATCAACGTCAACGCGATCGCGCCGGGCATGGTCGATTCTGAAATGCTCGAAGGCATGTATTCGCGGATGGGCGATCTCTCGCAGCACGTCGCGCGCAAGCGCACGATCGATCCGGCTCAGATGGACTCGACCCTGCTCTACCTCGTCTCGCCCGCGTCCGAATGCGTGACCGGCGCGATTATCCGCCTCGATGACGGGCAATCCGCCCGCGCTTAAGGAGCACGTTCATGTTCAAGACCCGCCTCACCGAAATGTTCGGCGTCGAAACTCCGATCGTAATGGGCGGCATGACCGGCGTAGGCTATGGCGAGCTGGTCGCGGCGGTCGCGAATGCTGGCGCGCTGGGCTTCATCACCGCGCACATGTTCCCCGATGGCGCAGCGCTCAAGGCCGAGATCGAGAAGACACGGAGCCTCACCGACAAGCCGTTTGGAGTAAATCTCACCCTCCTCCCCTCGATCAACCCCATTCCCTATGACCAGTATCGCAAAGCGATCATCGAAAGCGGCGTGAAGATCGTCGAGACCGCGGGCCGCGCGCCGACGGATCACCTGCCGCGCTTCAAGGAAGCGGGCGTCAAGGTCATCCACAAATGCACCTCGGTGCGGCACTCGGTATCGGCGGTGAAGAAGGGCGTCGACGTGATCAGCATCGACGGTTTCGAATGCGCGGGTCACCCCGGCGAAGACGATGTCGGACTCGTCGTCCTGCTGCCCGCGACGGTCGATGCGGTCGATGTGCCGGTTATCGCCAGCGGCGGCATGGCCGATGGGCGCAGCCTGGTCGCTGCGCTCGCGCTCGGCGCAGACGGTGTAAACATGGGGACACGCTTCTGCGCGACGCAGGAGGCCAAGGTTCACGAAAACTGGAAGCGCAAGATCGTTGAGAATACAGAGCTCGATACGGTGCTGGTCGGACGCAACCTGCGCAACACCGCGCGCGTCGCGCGCAACAAGGTATCCGAAGAAGTGGCGGCGATACAGCGCGATCCCAACACGACCTTCGAAGACGTCAGAGAGCTGATGTCGGGCGCACGCGCGCGCGTCGCGGTGGATCAGAATGGCGATATGGATGGCGGCATCTGGTCGAGCGGGCAAAGCCAGGCGCTGATCCACGACATCCCGACGGTCAAGGACAT
Organism: uncultured Aquisediminimonas sp.; assembly: GCA_965365485.1. Taxonomy (GTDB): domain Bacteria; phylum Pseudomonadota; class Alphaproteobacteria; order Sphingomonadales; family Sphingomonadaceae; genus Aquisediminimonas. The sequence goes on along the minus strand of CBDUBW010000044.1, from coordinate 11,974 downwards.
GGTTTCCAACATCATGCGCCAGGCGGCACAAGTCCGAGACAAGATCGCGACATAAGCAAAAGTTGTCCGGACATATTTGACTTCGACGCGGTTGCCTCTAGGCTGGGGGACGGGAGGAAGCCGCCGTGTCGATCGCGATTGCCGTCATGCTCACGGTCGTGCCACCCACGCCTGCCGCGCCGCCTTCCGGCACCTACACCAATGAGGAAGAGGTGTATTTCGACGGTGAGGCCAAGCGCACACCAGCGCCGTGGATCGGCATCGTTACCGACGCGACGGGCAGGCTCGCTTTTATCGATCGCTTTGGTTCCCCTGCGCCGGTCTTAGCATATACGCGATTGGCGAGCGCTGCCGCGCCCGATAGGTTGACGCTGACGCTCAGCGATGGCCGCGAAACCGAATTGCGTCGAGCGCGCGGCTTCACCTGCTGGGGCGCGGCGCTCAGATCTGCGAAAAAAGCCGACGGCAGCGACGATTGGGTCGGCGCGTCCCGGCTCAAGCTCCACGATCAGGGCGGACGCGTCCGCTTCGGAGGGGGAGAAGGCGGCGCGCCCGAAGCGATCCTGCGGATGCGGAACGTGATCTGGCCGTCCGGGCCCAACCGCCCCAGCCTCGTCCTCTACGTCCACACACCCGACGATCCCGACCGCGCCGTCAGCTACAGCTGGGCGGACAAGGACGCGAAGACGGTCGGAATCAATCTCCGCTGGATGCAAGCCAGCTGCACCCTCGATCAGACGCCATAGGAGCCCCAATGCGCCTCACCCTTGCCCTCGCCGCACTTGCGCTTTCCACATCCGCGCAAGCCCGGATGCTTGATCCCAACGTCCCCGCCGACGCGGTCGAAATCGCCAAGCGCGTTCAATGCGGAGAGGCCGACGGCAAGCCCGCCGTGTATCATTGGTCGGGCAACGTCTATTCGCGCGTCGCCGGGGAGCCCGACAAGCTGCTCTTCAAGGGCGAGGGCATGAACGTCCGCCAGTGCGTCAGCGTCGACGATCCCAAGCGCGGCAAAGGCTGGCGGATGGTCAGCCGGGAGATCATGCTCTACCTCGATCCCAAGACGGGTGAAGTGTTGCGCAACTGGGCCAACCCCTGGACGGGCGAGACCGTCGAGGTGATGCAGATCGCCAACGATCCGGTCAATCAGCGCCCCAGCTTTGCGATCAACGCCGATGGCACTCCGTATAAGTCAAACATGCGTCGCGAAGGACGTTGGCTGTTCATGCCGGTCGAGGTGCCGCTTTTCTACACCAACCCGCTTTCGGGCGAGTATCAGGATTATGTCGGCGGCAAATATCACGCCATGGAAATTTTCGATTTTGCTTTCGACGCGGCCGAGATGCTCGATACGAAAAATTCCACCGCCTACCCTGTCGTCTCATGGGTGCGCATTTCGGACTGGATGCCCTGGATGAAAATGCGTGGGCGGCAAGGGCAGATGGTCTTCAATGCGATGGGCAACAAGCTCAAAAGCTATGACGAACTGCCCAAGGTGCTGAAGGACGAGATCGCGCTCAACTACCCCAACTATACCGCCCCGCCCCCGGCGGATGACGCACGTCCAAACGAGACGACCTGGACCGTGTTCAAAAAGAAAATCGACGCGGCAAAGGCGGGCGGCACCCCGCCTGCCCCTCCCTCGCACTAAGAGAGCGCGGGACGACGCTTAGCATTGCCCCGCGCAGAGGTTAGAACTTAACCCCGAAGCTCGCGCCATACTGCCGCCCGGGATAACCGGTGACATAGGGGCTCGAGACCGAGAAGTTCGTCGAATCGAAGAAGCGCACGCCCGCGACGGGGGAGCGCTCATTGGTGACGTTGTTCACGAATAGCTGCAGCCGATACATATCGTAATTGGCGGTCAGGCGCAGATCGACGTTGGTGCGATCGTCGAAAAACGCGAAATTGTCGGCGCGCAGAAACGTCTTGCTCTGGTAGGAGATGTCGGCGCGCGCCTCGATCGATCCATCGTCGTTCATGAACGGGAAGGTGAGAATTGGACTAACCACGAACTTGTGTCGCGGCACGTAAGGCAAGCGGCGGCCGTCGAAATTGATGTTGGGCAGCCCCGCGAGCGCCAGATTGCCCGGCGCGGCCGGACCCGGAACCGCCGGAATGCCATTCAAGGTTGCGTCGGTGAACGACCGATATTCCGCGTCGGTAAAGGCGTAATTGCCGCTGAGCGTGAAGAAATTCGCCAGGCGAGCCACGGCGTCGAATTCGAGCCCATAGATCTTCGATGAGGCCGAGTTGGTCGTATAGCTGCGATTGGTCGAGCTGCCGCCCGCGGTCACAGGATTCTGGTCTACGACCTGCTGATCCTTCCAGTCGATGATGAACCCCGCCAGGTTGGCGCGGATGCGTCCGCCGTCGAAGGTCGTCTTGACGCCCGCCTCGTAATTGTCGGCGAATTCGCCGTCGAAGGTGCGCTGGTTGGGGAAGATGTTGATGCCGGTATTGAAGCCGCCGGTCTTCGCCCCCCGCGAATAGCTGACGTAAATCAAATTATCGTCGCTCAACTTGTAATCGAGGATGACGCGCGGCGTCGTGAAGCGGAAATCCTGTTCGAGATCGAAAAGGTTGGAGACATTGCGCTCGATCCGCGTCGCCGTCGCTGCGGTCGCGCCGCCGCCAGCAGGGTTGGTCGGAACCTGGGTGAACGACTGTTCTTCATATTCGTAGCGCAGCTCACCACTCAGCGTCAGCGCATCGGTGATCTTGAAGTTGAGCGAACCGAACGCGGCGTAGCTGTCTGTCTTGATCACCTGGCGCGGGAACAGATAGCTGTTCGCCGTCGCCTGCGTCACCGGCGCGATGCTGCGATCGATCGAGGCGTTGCGGTTGTGATAATAGAAGAATCCGAACAGCCAGTCGATGCGATTATCGCCGCTCGATTGGAAGCGCAGTTCCTGGCTGTAATCCTTCGACGTGCCGATGGCAGACGACAGCGCGTAGTTGTTTTGCCCGACAGGGTTGACCACGGCGGGAAAGCCGAAATTCGGGCACCCTCCCGCTGGTCGCACCGGGAAGGGCGGGACCGCCGGGATCGCCGTCGTCTGGTCGCAGACTGTGTTGTCGCCGTCATAGGTGTAGTCGAACTTGCGGCGCGCATAAGCGGAAATCGCGGTCATCGTTGCATTGCCGAAATCATATTCGAACGTCAGCGAGGTTCGCAGCGATTTCTGTTTGTCGCCGAAAAAGTCGATCTCGGGATATTGCGCCGTTACGTTCGCCGCAGAAGTCACCCCTCCCGCGCCGACATTGTTGCGAAATACGATGGGCACGACGCTGCCCGGGCGAATGTTGATGCCCCGCGTGCTGACCTGGACGCCGTTGCGCGGTATCTCCGGCAACTGGCCGACATAAAGAAGATTGCGGCGAACCAGCGGGTTGGCGCCCGCCCCTGAAGGAAAGCCGATCCCCGAATTGTTGCGGATGACGTTCGACGGCGGCTGGCCATCATCATCTTCGAAATAGGTTCCGCGCAGGGTTACCGTCAGTGCATCGTCGGGTTGCCATTCGAGCGTTCCGGTGCCGCCATAGCTCTTGGTGAAGTCGACGCGGCCGCCATCGATGGCGCTGCGGTAAAAGCCGTTCGATTTCTGCGAATAGCCGCCGACGCGAACCCGCAGCGTGTCGGACAGCGGGCCCGAGACGCTAACGATCGACTTGTATAAGCCGCGAGTGCCCACGGTGAACTCGGCGCGCCCGCTAACCTCACTGGTCGGGCGCGCTGTGACATAGTTGATCGCACCGGCAAAGGTATTGCGGCCATACAGCGCCGATTGCGGCCCCTTGATGACTTCGACCCGCTCGAGATCGTTAAGTTCGAGATCGACCGATGCCTTGCCGGAAAGATAGACGCCGTCCAGAAACACGCCAACGTTGAGAGCCCCCAGCGTCTGTGCAACGCCGCGGATGATCGGTAGCTGGTTCTGTCTGCCAAACAGCGGAGTGTAGTTGAGCCCGGGGGTCAGCTTGGCAACATCCTGAAGTGTTTCGACCCGCGCCGATTGCAGTTCGTCGGCACCAAGAGCGGTGATAGCAACCGGCACTTCCTGCAGGCTCTCTTCACGCTTGCGCGCCGTGACGACGATTTCGCCAGCGTCGGCGGAGTCCGCAGCCTCGCCTGCGGGCGCATCCTGCGCGAAAACGGGAATCGGCGACAATGCCGTCAGCGCGAGCGCGGAAATTCTGACAAGCGATTTCATGTACACCTTCCCCCTTTGGAGCATCCCTCGAAGTTGGTGCTTCCACTTTTGCGCAAAGTTGTCCAGACAAATATTGGAAATGCGGTTTAATCATTGGTCCGCGTCACTCGATTGCCACGGAGGAGACCGGCAATGGCAGCCTATATGATCGTGACGGCTAAAATCGCGGATCGCGATGCTTTCATCTCCGGCTACGGGGCCGCAGCGGCGAAGCTCGTCGCTCGATTTGGCGGGCGCTATATTCTGCGCGGACCGGGCGCGACACTTCTAGAAGGCGAGTTCGGCGATGGCGCGTCGATGGTGATCTCGGAGTGGGACACGCGCGAAGCCGCGCTCGCGTTTTGGAACTCGCCGGAATATGCCGATGTTAAGAGGTTGCGCGATGGTATCGCCGACGTGCAGGTTCTGCTTATCGAAGCGCCGCGCCTTAATGCGGCTTAGGAAGGGTTGATATGGCGCGCTTGGCTTGGTTGACCGGATCAGGCGGCCCCGAAGCGATCGGCTGGCGTGACGTCGATCTTGCACCCCCCGGCCCCGGCGAAGTGCGCATGCGCAACACCGCTATCGGCCTGAACTTCATCGACACCTATCACCGCAGCGGCCTCTATCCGCTCAAATTCCCGACCGGGCTGGGGGTCGAGGCGGCGGGCGTGGTCGAGGCGGTGGGCGAAGGGGTCAATCAGTTCGCGGTCGGAGACCGTGTCTGCACCTTCGGACCCTCCCTCGGCGCTTACTCGACAGAGCGCAACATCGCGGCCGCCCAGGCGATGCTGATTCCCGACGGTGTCGACGACGAAACCGCAGCGGCGGCAATCCTCAAGGGTTGCACCGTAGAGGCGCTGGTCGAGCGCTGCGCGCGCGTTCAGGCGGGGTGGCCCGTGCTCGTTCACGCCGCAGCCGGGGGCGTCGGCCTGATCCTGACCCAGTGGCTGAAACACCTCGGCGCGGTCGTGATCGGCACGGTTTCGAGCAACGAAAAGGCGGAGGCAGCGCGCGCCGCGGGGGCGGATCACATCATCCGCTACGATGAAGAGGAGGTCGCGCCTCGTGTGCGCGAAATTACCGAGGGTGCGGGCGTCCGTGTCGCCTTTGACGGCGTTGGCAAGGCGATGTGGCAGGCTTCGTTGGATTCGACCGGCGTACGCGGCATGATCGTGAGCTATGGAAACGCCAGCGGTCCGGTCACCGACGTCGCGCTCGGAACGCTCGCGGCCAAAGGGTCGCTGTTCGTGACCCGGCCGGGACTATTCCACTATTATAGCGACATTGCGGAGCGGACCGCGGGAGCAGATTACGTTTTCCAGATGATCCGCGATCATGTTGTCGCGGTCTCGATCAACCAGCGTTATCGGCTCGAAGACGCGGCACAGGCGCATCGCGATCTCGAAGCGCGGCGAACGACGGGATCGACGATCCTGATCCCCTGACCCCACGCCCAACGGCTTTGGCAGTGGCGTCGTAAAGGCAGATGCCGAAAAATGGAGCGTGGCCGGGATAGGAGATGCGAGCGTGACCGCGGCGACGGAATGGCGACGTTACGGGACGCTTCCCGTCGCGGCGGCGATCGGTGTCGCCGCCAGCCTCGTGCCGCTCTACGGGTTTGGGCCCTATATCGAGCCGATCAGCAGCGAATTCGGCTGGTCGCGCACGCAGACAACCTTCGGACTGACGCTTCAGGCGATCATCGGCGGCGTCTGCGCGGTTCCCGTCGGCATCGCCGTCGATCGCATCGGGCCGCGGAGGCTGGGGCTTTTCGGAGTCGCACTGATGCTGGCGATGTTCGCGCTTCTCGCAACGGCGACAGGCGGCATCGCGAATTGGCTAACACTTTGGGCGCTGTTGGCGCTGGCGACATTGCCTGTCCAGACGACGGTTTGGACCGCGGCCGTCGCGGCGCGCTTCGAATCGTCACGCGGGATGGCATTTGCGATCACTTTGTGCGGCGGCTCGCTCGCTCAGATCGCCTTTCCGATACTTGCCGCATCGCTGATCGCGGCCCATGGGTGGCGCAACGCGATCATGCTCCACGCGGCGGTTTGCGCAGGATTGGCGCTACCAATTTTGATCCTCTACTTTCGCACGGGGCGCGATGCGCGTGCGGCGCGGTTAGATAGCTTACCCGGTGTGGCGATCGCCAACGAAGTGCGATCGAGCGTCTATGCCCGGCTCTTCGCCGCCAGCCTGTTCTTCGCATTCGGCATATTCGCGCTGGTCGTGCATTTCGTTCCGATCGCGACGGCGCGCGGCGTCGCGCCGATCGAGGCGGCGGGGCTCGCGTCGCTTATCGGCGTATTTTCGATCGTGGGTCGGCTCGGTACCGGCTACCTTCTAGACCGATTGCGCGGCTCGATCGTGGGCGCGGCGGTGTTTTTGCTGCCGGTGGTGGGGGGATTGCTGCTGATCGGCGACGGCGTGGATGCCATGCGGCTGGCGGTCGCAGCAGCGCTGATCGGCCTGACGCTCGGTGCAGAGATCGACGTCATAACTTATTTGACGAGCAGCTATTTCGGTGTGCGGAATTTCGGCGCGCTCTACGGAGGGCTGTTCATGGCGCTTGCTGCCGGTGCTGCGGCCGGGCAATTCGCCGCTTCATATATTTTCGACAATAGCGGCGGATATGCGCCGTTTTTGTGGATTACGATTGCGCTCATGCTGGTCAGCAGCGTCTGCCTGGCAAGCCTGCCGCGCGCGGCGCGATAAGGAAGCCGGCCGCGCCGCGACCGGCCCCGTGACGGCCCCGCCTTACTTGTTGCCGATATGCTTGCTGACCGCGGAGGTCATCTTGAACATCGAAATTTCGTCTTTGCCGATCACCTTGGCGAGCGTGGCATCGGGCACGATGTTGCGCTTGTCGGTCTTCGATTGCAGGCCGTTCTTACGAATGTAATCCCACAGTTTCGACGTAATCTGGCTGCGCGGCATCGGCCCCTTGCCGACAACTGCGGCAAGATCATCCGAAATATTGACGTCGGCCATAAGCGCATTGTTCTTGCGAGCGCCCGTTTTCGCTTTTTCGGCCATAAGTGCATTCCTCCCTGGGTAGATACTCGGTGCGCCCGTCTAGGCGATGGATTTCAGCCTGCCAATCCGATTCGCATGAGTTAGCGTCAATCCGTCGGCTTTTTACCGAAAGGCCAGTCGATCGCACCGCCCGCCCACAGCGCCCACCAAATGATGACCGGCTGGAACATCAAGCGCGGGCCGTGATACCACCAGCTGAGATCACGTTCGCCGATGGCGATGTCGTTGATTGCGTGATTGACGTTCGCCGGGAATACGCAGACCGCGTAGAGCGCGAGACCGATAGCTGCGGCATGCCGTAGCCTCGGAACGAAAAGCAAAGCCACGGCGCCGACGATTTCGGCTATTCCCGTCAGAAAGATCACTCGGTCGGGATAAGGCACCCAAGCAGGGGTGATTTGAAGGAAACCCGCTGGTGAGCGGATGTGCGCCACGCCTGCGACGAAATAGGCTATGCCAAGCACAACCCGCGCGGCGGTACGCCAACCTTCAGCGCGCGCGCTTAGCACGATCGAGGCGGAAAGCAGCGACGCGTTTCCGCCCCAAACACTTTACTTCTTGGCGTCTTCACCCTCTTCGGTGAGTTCCTTGCCCGCGTCCGACATCGCTTCGCCAGTCGCCTGCTTGACGTCCTCGGCCGCACCCTCGACCGCGGCGCCCGCCTTTTCGGCGCCAGCTTCGACCGCGTCATCGGCATTGGCGACGGTCGCGCCGGCTTCGTCAGCGACAGTTTCGATATCATTGCCCGCCGACTCCGCCGTGGATTCGGCAGCTTCCTGCGTTTTCTCAGAGCAGGCGGCGAGCGAGAACGAGGCGAGCGCAGCAACTGCAAGGATCGAAGTCTTTTTCATGAACACACTCCTGTTATATAATCGAGGCACGCGTAATTATCGCCTTTCCGGCGCGCGGCAAGCGCAACTTTGAATCACAGGGGCCAGCAAGCCCGCCCAACGGGCTATGTCATCGGCATCGGAGAGCAGATCCTGCCGCACCTCGAGGCCCAGATAGGCTATGCCGTTCGCCTCGGCGTGCCTGTTCATCGTGGCGTTGAGCAGCTTGCCGGAATAAGGCAGCTGATCGCCGGTAACGACGCCCGCTGCTTCCAAAAGCGGAAGCGCGATGCGCGCCGCGCGATCGTCGTTATTGTAGAGAATGCCGATCTCCCAAGGCCTGTGCGCTTCCGGCGCGGTTGCCAATCGAGGCGTAAAGCTGTGAAGTGAAACGATCATCGTCGGCCGGCGCGCCGCGATCCGTCGAGCGATCCGATCGTGATAGGGACGCCAGAACGTTGTAACCCGCATCCTGCGCTCGTCCGGCGTGATAGCGTTTCCGGGGATAGCATGACCGTCGCTCGCCAACGGGATTAGCTGCGGCGCATTCTCCTCGCGATTGAGGTCGATGACGAGCCGCGAGACCGCGCCAAAGATGGCGTGACAATCGAGCAACGCGCAGATTCGCGCGCCCAGATCACGCACACCGAGATCGACGGCGATGTGTGTATCGAGCAAATCTGGCGCTATGCCCAGATCGACCTCAGGCGGGACGTACGCCGAGGCATGATCGCCGATCAGCAGCAGCTCGCTGTCGCCGTTCCCCGCTTCTTCCCACGATTGCATCGCCCGGTGTTGCCGCGCCGCTGTCGCAATGTCACCATCGCCTGCATGATAACATTGAATCGCAGGCAGGGAATCGCGGCGCTGCTCCTAGCCGCTGCCGCGCCCGCCGCTGCAAAGAAAAAGCGGCAAAAGCCTGCGCCCGCCTCTGCCCCAGCCGAGTCCATCCCATTCTCGGCAGTTGCTGACGGCTTGCTTTCGCATTTGCGCGAGACAGCGACCTACAACGGCGTTGCCCAGTCGCTCGATGGCGGCCCTCTAGCGCGATCGCTCGACGACTATTCTCCCGCCGGAGAAGCAGCGCTGCGGGCGGAGATGCAGGCCGGCCGAGACTTGCTCGCGCGCATCCGTATCCGTGGCGACGGCCCCGCTGCGGCGCATCTCGCGACGGTATCAGCATGTCTTGAGAATGGCACCCGCTCGGCGAATATACCCTATGGACGGATCAACCCGCTTCATTTCACCGGCCACTCGCCTTATCTGGTCAGCCAGATCGGCGGGCCGCACATCGACAGCGTCGCGACGATGATGGAGCAGCAATCGCTCTCGACCGCGAACGCTGTGGATGCGTGGCTCGAGAAACTCAACGGCTTTCCCGCCGCCTTTGCAGGGATCGTGGAGAAGGTTCGCGCCGATCGCGCCGCCGGATGTGTGCCGCCGCGCGCGTTGATCGAAAAGACCTTGCCGGTGTTCGATGCCTTTCAAGTAGGCCGCGCCGGTAATCACCCCCTGATTAAGGCCCTGTCGCGGCGCACGCTGGAGGCAGGGCTCTCGCGCCGAATGCGGCAGACCGCGCTGCGCCGCGCGACCAACTTGCTGCAGCGTCGCGCCCGCCCCGCCATGGCCTCACTTCGCGCCGAGATCGCTGCAATGCTACCCATCGGCCGCGGAGAAGCGGGCGTGTGGGCGCAACCGGGGGGCGATCTACTCTATGCTGCAAATGTCCGCGCGCTGGGTGATACCCCCATGAGTCCGGACCAGATCCATCAGATCGGGCTCGACGAAAGCGTCCGCATTGCCAACGAGATGAACACGCGGCTTACCAAGCTCGGCATGTCGAGCGGACCGATTGGCGCGCGTATGTCGGCCCTGTCACGCGACAAGGCCAATCTCTTTGCCGATAGCGACAGAGGTCGCGCTGAACTGCTCGAATTCGTCCGCGCGCAAGTGCGGGCTGCGGAAGCGCGCTACGAGGAGATTCTGCCCGCCGAGATGATCCCGCGTCAGGCACTGACGGTCAAGCGAGTCCCGCTCGCGACCGAGGAAAGCGCACCGGGCGGTTTCTATGACGGCCCCTCGCTCGACGGCACCCGCCCGGGCACTTACTGGATTAATCTGCGCGACATGACGGCCGTGTCACGCGTCCGGCTTGCGACGCTCAGCTATCATGAGGGCGTTCCCGGACATCACACGCAATCTGCGATCGCGACGCTGCAGTCCGAAGCGCCACTGCTCGTACGCATTGCCAGCTTCAACGCCTATCAGGAAGGATGGGCGCTCTATGCCGAGCGATTGATGGCAGAACTTGGCGTCTATGCGAACGACCCGCTCGCCGATCTTGGACGACTTCAGGACGATCTGTTTCGGGCGGTTCGGCTGGTGGTCGATACCGGGCTTCACCACAAGCGCTGGACGCGCGAACAGGCGATTCGGACGATGCTCGACATTACCGGGATCGCGGAGAGCCGGGTGACGGCCGAGATCGAACGCTACATGGCGTGGCCGGGGCAGGCGCTGGGATATAAGCTGGGGCAACTGCGCTTGCTCGAAATGCGCACGCGGTTCGTCGCGAAAAATCCCGACATAAAGGCGTTTCACGCAGGCGTTCTAGGCGGCGGTGCGATGCCGCTCGATCTGGTCGCGGCACGGCTGGGATTGGCGGCGTGAAAAAACAGCCGGACTCTCCTGAGAGAGCCCGGCTGCCAGCACACCAAATCTTGATCGAAGCGCACTCTGAAAAGAAGGGAGCCAGACGGCCCCGGGTCGCAAAAGGCGCCCGGCCCCATTCCTGCCCGATCGAACGGACTCATTCAGACGATGCGGCAATCTCCGACAAGAAGGTGCTATCCAAAACCCTGATCCGCCCGTGATCGAGCGCGATGACGCCGGCATCGGCCCAAGCAGCCAATTGGCGATTGATGTTCTCGCGGCTCATTCCCGCGAACGAGCCGAGCTCGCTCTGGCTGAGATCGAGCCGCAACCGCCCGTCATTGCTACCGCTGAACGTCAGCCGCTGGAGGAAGCGCGCAAGGCGGGGCCCAGACGCGAACGCACGATCGCTCTCGATCGTCGTGTTGGTCTGGCGCAGGCGGCGTGCCAATTCGCGCATCAGGCGCCAGGCCATGCCCGGCTGCCGCTCCACGAAGGCCTCGAAAGCCGCCCGCGTCAGTCTCAGATAACTTCCTGCCGAAAGCGCGATAACCGAAGCCGATCGCGCGCCGCCATCGAGCACCGCGATCTCGCCAAGCACTGCGCCTGCATCAGCGTAGTCGAGCGTTATTTCGCGCCCGTTCATCGCCACCATCGTCACCTTGGCGTTGCCGGCGAGCAGTATGATCAGCATGTCGCCGGGATCACCCTGGAGCAGCAAATTCTGCCCCTTTTTCATCTCGTGCTTGCTCGCGAGCGAGAGCAAATCGGTCAGCTCGTCGGCCCGGCACGCCGCGAACAGCGAGCCTTCGGGCAACAGAGCTGAGAGTTCGGATGCGTTCATGCCTTCCCCCGGACGCGCTCGCTCGCGTCTCGCCAGCCCTTCTAGCGATTCGGCAATGCGCGCTTTGTGCCTGATGTCACAAAGGAGGAGAGAGAGGAAATTCGGGCAAAAGCTCCTCCCCAAGTGAGGGGGAGGAGCAGAGTTCACCAGACGCGGATGCGATCTTCCGGCTTCAGATAATATTTCTCGCCCGGCTTCGCGCCGAACGCCGCATACCAGGCGTCCAGGTTGCGCGCGACGTAAGGCCGGAAGTGGCCTGGGCTATGCGGGTCGGACACCAGGCGCTGTAGCAAAGTCGCGTCGCGATATTTGTTGCGCCAGATCTGCCCGAAGCCGAGAAAGAAGCGCTGATCGCCGGTGTAGCCGTCAATAACCGGCGCGGGCTTGCCGCCCAAAGACAGCTTGTACGCGTC
>CBDUBW010000043.1:0-14344 GCA_965365485.1 uncultured Aquisediminimonas sp. | reverse complement strand
CTCGACGTCTATCACTGCCCCGGCCACACGCCCGGCCACGTCGTCTTCCACCACCCGCCGTCGAAACTCGCGATCGTCGGCGACGTGCTGTTCCAGGGGTCGATCGGTCGCACCGATTTCCCGATGGGCAATCACCAGCAGCTGATCGATTCGATCACCGGGCGGTTGTGGCCGCTGGGAGAGGACACCGCCTTCGTTCCCGGTCACGGCCCGATGTCCACCTTCGGGCGTGAGCGGAAAACGAACGGTTTCGTCTCCGACTACGCCCTCGCCTAAGCCGCCGGGACGACGTCGCCGACCGGTCCCATGATCGTCCCGCTCGGCGTGCGCGCCACCCAGACGCCATACCCCGCCAGGCCGAGCAGAACGAGCATCGTCACCATGATGCCGAACTGCCGCGCCTTGCTGGGATAATCGGCGTCCATCCCGATCGCGTGCGCAATCCGCGCGACCATGTAGATCACCATCACCGCCCATAGCCACAGCGTGGTTCCGGCAGCGAGTTCGATCAGCGCGATCAGGATCAGCACGAACGGCGTATATTCGGCAAAGTTGGCGTGCGCGCGCATCCGGCAGACGAGGCGATGATTGCCCCCGTCGCCCATCAATATCTTCTCGGCCAGCCGAACCTGACCGCAGCGCCAGCCGAGCCAGATGTTGATCAACGCAGCCGCGGCCGCCGCGGTCAATGCGATCGGCAAGATCAAATTCATTCCATCCCCCATGCGTTTCGACAGGCGACTGATTGCCAGCGCGTCCGCGCGCTTGCAACGCCTGTCCAAATCGCTATAGGCGCGCCTCACGAATGCGATAGTCCGGCCGCCGGGCGCGGCCCCGTGCGGCCGTTGCCGCAGATGGACAGACGATCGCGCGGATCATTCTAGACGAAGAGACAGGTGCCGAAATGGCCGTTCCCAAGCGAAAAACAACGCCCTCGCGGCGCAACATGCGTCGCAGCCACGACGCGCTCAGCGTTGAATCCTTTCAGGAATGCCCCAATTGCGGAGAGCTGAAGCGTCCGCACAATCTCTGCACATCGTGCGGCTTTTACAACGGACGCGAAGTCGTTACCGTTTCCGCCTGATAACGCGAACGACTTCGCCGACAGGGGACTTGCCGATTGGCCGATGCGCCACGGATAGCCATTGATGCAATGGGCGGCGATGGCGGCCTCGCGACGATGCTGGCGGGCGTCGCGCTCGCGCGGCGGCGTTGGCCGGGGCTGACCTTCGATCTGGTCGGCAATGAAGAAGCGATCCGCAGCGGCCTCGCTCAGCATCCCAATCTCGCCGCCAATTCGGACATCGTCCCCGCCGCCGACGTGATTTCGGGCAACGACAAGCCTTCGCAGGCGATGCGCCGATCGAAAACGACGAGCATGGGCATAGCCGTCGATCGCGTGAAGAAAGGGCTGTGCGGCGCCGCGGTCTCCGCCGGCAATACCGGCGCGCTGATGGCGATGGCCAAGCTCGCGCTGCGGACGATGCCCGGCATCGATCGCCCGGCGCTGGCGGCACTTCTTCCCAGCCTTGGCGAAAATGATCTGGTGATGCTCGATCTCGGCGCCAACACCGAGTGCGAGGCGCGCAACCTGGTCGAGTTCGCGGTGATGGGCGCGGCCTATTCGCGCACCGCCTTGGGTGTCGAGCGCCCGCGCGTCGCCTTGCTCAACATCGGCACCGAGGATCTGAAAGGCACCGGTTCGATCCGCGATGCCGCGGCGACGCTGCGCGATTCCCCCAACGCGCATCTTGAATTCCAAGGATTCATCGAAGGCGACAAGATCTCTCGCGGTGAAGCCGACGTCGTCGTTTGCGACGGCTTTTCAGGAAACATCGCGTTGAAGACGATGGAAGGCACGGCGCGCTTCGTCACCGATCTGCTGCGCCGCGCCTTCACCAGTTCGATACGCTCGAAGTTCGGCTTCCTTGTCTCGAAGCCCGCGACCGAATTGCTGCGCCACCATCTCGATCCCAACAATCACAACGGCGCGGTCTTCCTCGGGCTCAACGGGGTCGTCGTGAAAAGCCATGGCAGCGCCACCGATTACGGCATGGCCAACGCGATCGGGGTCGCGGCGAAGCTCGTCGCGAACAACCTGACGCAACGCATCACCGACGATCTCGCGATCGTCCGCGCGGCGCACAGGTGACGCTGCGCTCGGTCATCGTCGGCACGGGATCGGCGCTGCCCGCACGGCGCGTCTCGAATGTCGAACTCGCAGCGACGGTCGATACTTCGGATGAATGGATCGTCGAGCGCACGGGCATCCGCTTTCGACATATCGCCGGCGAAGGCGAAACCACGGCAAGCATGGGCGCGGACGCCGCGCGGCTTGCGCTCGAAGCAGCCGGGATGACGGCGAACGAAGTTGATCTCATCATTCTCGCCACCGCGACGCCCGACCAGACCTTTCCCGCCAGCGCGACGCGGGTTCAGCAGATGCTCGGCAATCGCGATTGCATCGCTTTCGATGTCGCTGCGGTCTGCTCGGGCTTCCTCTATGCGCTGACCGTCGCTGACAGCATGCTTCGCAGCGGCATGGCGAAGACCGCGATCGTGATCGGCTCGGAAACCTTCAGCCGCATCCTCGATTGGGAAGACCGCGCGACCTGTGTGCTGTTCGGAGATGGCGCGGGCGCGGTCGTGTTGCGTGCCGAGGAGGGCGAGCGCGGCATTCTTGCTTCGAGCCTTCATGCCGATGGCACGCATAACGAACTTCTCTATGTCGATGGCGGCCCATCGACTACGGGCACCGTCGGCAAGCTTCGTATGCGCGGGCCCGAGGTCTTCAAGCATGCCGTGACAAATCTCGCTGCCGTCCTTCGAGAGGTGCTTGCTACCGCGGGCCATGAACCGGGCGATCTCGATTGGGTCGTCCCGCATCAGGCCAACGCCCGCATCCTCAATGCCACCGCGCGCAAGCTTGGTCTGCCGGCGGAACGTGTGATCGTGACGGTCGACAGGCATGCCAACACCTCTGCAGCCTCCGTTCCCCTCGCGCTCGACGAAGCGGTGCGCGACGGCCGGATCGTCTCGGGCAATCTCATCGTCCTCGAAGCGATGGGCGGCGGCTTCACCTGGGGTGCGAGCCTTGTCCGCATGTAATTGATTTTGTTGCCGTTCGTCTTAAAGTGGGCGCGGGACGCGTAAAGGGGGGACGGGATGAGCGATGCGGGAACTTTGACTCGCGGAGACTTGTGCGAGGCGATCCACAGTGAGATCGGGCTTTCGCGGAGCGAGTGCGCGAAGCTGGTCGAATCGGTGATCAGCGAAATGGGCGATGCGCTGGCGCGTGGCGAGACGGTCAAGATTTCGGGATTCGGAACATTCAACCTGCGCGACAAGCCCGAGCGGATGGGCCGCAATCCCAAGACCGGCGTCGAGGTCCGCATTCCCGATCGCCGCGTCATGACATTCCGCCCGAGCAAGCGCATGCGCGACGAGATCGCGCGCAACTGACAGGCTGGAAGCGATGAGCGAACCCGGGGCAAAAAGCGAAACGGCTTTCAAGACGATCGGTGAGCTTTCCGACGAACTCCGGCTGCCGCAACACATCCTGCGCTATTGGGAAACACGCTTCCCCCAGCTCCGGCCTCTGCAGCGCGCGGGCAACCGCCGCTATTATCGCCCGTCCGACGTCGCGCTGGCGCGGCGCATCGACAAGCTGCTCAATCAGGAGGGCTATACCGTAAAGGGCGTGCAGAAGCTGCTGGCCGGGGGTACGATCGCGCCTGAAACCCCCGTGGCGACTCTGCTTGCGCCACCGCCGCCGCCTCCCGCGCCCGCGCGGGATGACAGCAATCTGCTGACGGAACTGAAACGCGTTCGCGAACGCCTCGCCCGCGCGCTCGATGCCGACGACTTGGCGGCGCGGGTTTAGCAAGCCGCAACGAAGCCCGACCCTATCACCTCGTCACCCCGCGCCCGACACGGGGTCCCGCTGCTTTGCGCAGCATCGACCCACAATTCTGTGTTTCGACACGCGGGATTCCGCATCAATTGCGGGATGACGTTTGACCCTAGAGGGCTATCATCTGCCACCATACCGCAGCCCGACCCACAGTGTCCGCGGCGTGGCGCGTTCGATGACCCCTGCCCCGCTGATCGCCGTTTCGACCCTGGCGTCGGCGAGGTTCTCACCGCGCAGTCTCAGCGAC
This sequence comes from uncultured Aquisediminimonas sp., assembly GCA_965365485.1. Lineage (GTDB taxonomy): Bacteria > Pseudomonadota > Alphaproteobacteria > Sphingomonadales > Sphingomonadaceae > Aquisediminimonas. The sequence goes on along the minus strand of CBDUBW010000043.1, from coordinate 10,184 downwards.
AGCCGATCGGTCAGCGGCACATCGGCCACAGCATCGAACGTAATCGCGCCGTCGAGCCGGCGCTGGTTGAGATCATCCTCGAACTGCCCGGATATATAGCGCCCGGTCAGTGAGACGCGCTTCCACCCCAGTGTCGCGCTTGCGGTGTGCTTGGGCACCTGCGCCGGTCGCAGTCCGTCGAGCGGCAGCGCAATCCCTGAGGCGCGGACGCGCGCGTCGGTAAAGGCATAGCTCGCGGCCAGCCGCCAGTCATCGAACGTGACCCGGCCGTCGAGCTCGACGCCGTTTGCCCTGATCGCATCGAGATTTCGCCGCTGGCGAAACGCTCCCCCCGCCGCGACGAAGCCGACGCCTGGAAACGTCCCCGGCCCTGTGCCGATCGTGACGTTGGCGATCGGACGCGTCAGGCGGTTGGCGAATGCTGTCGCGCGAAAAGTCGCGCCGTCGGATGGCGACCAGTCGAGCCCCAGCTCCGCGCCCCGCATCCGTTCTGGGCGGAGCGCGGGATTTGCGGCGGTGGCGTCGGTGCCGACGCGAAACGGTCGGTAAAGTTCGTTGAGCGTCGGCAAACGCCATCCCAGATAGCCCGCGGCGCGCAGGGTGATCTCGCCCCGCGTCCAGGCGAGGCCGCCCCGCGCAGTCGGCTCCCAGCCCTCGCGATCAGGCGCGATCTCGTCGCGCAGCGATGCGCCCGTTGAAATCGTCCGCTCGCGCAGATGGCCGTCCCTGATCCACCAGCGATCGATCCGCGCGCCACCGGTCAGCCGAAAGCTCCCGAGATTCGCGCTCGCTTCCGCAAAAGCGCCGGCGACGTCATTCTCCCCACCCGCTTCGCGCAGCCTGGTCGGCACGCCCGCGACATAGGTGAAGAACTCGTTGCTCTCCCCGGTCGTGCGCCGGAAATCGCCGCCAAGTCGCAGCTCCAAATTCTCGCGCATCGGGGGCCGCACCTCGAACCGTCCACCCATACCCGTCGACGGCACGTTATACTGCTCGGCGGTCTGCGCGACAGTCGCGCGCGTCGCATCGATGCTGACGAACCGGCTGCGAAATTCGCGCAGCTGGAGATAGCCGAGCGCCTGCACTCCCCAGCGCCCACGATGGACGAAGCGAAGGCTGGCATCGGCGCCGTCGCCACCATTTTGCGACAAGGCCGTGCCGCGCTCGCGCCGGTCGGTGAAGGCAAGCACCGAAGCCTGCAGCTCGCTGTCGTCCCCGGCCGGGATAACCGCGCGCGCGGCCGCGCTGGCCTGCTCGTAGGGGCTGGGCCGGTCGGCGGGGCCACGCTGGCTGCGGACGATCGGCACGAAGCCGTCGCCGCGGGCATAGTTCGCGCCGATAAAGGCCGTGCCGCCGCCCAAACCCCCGCTCAACAAGGCGCTCGTCTCGAACGCGTCGCGGCTGCCATAGGCGGCATCGGCCAGCAAGCCGATTGGCTCCGCGATGCTTTCGAGCTCGATCGTTCCCGCGAGCGCCCCCGATCCGAACGCCCCCGATCCACCGCCGCGCGTCACCCGCACCAACCCGACGCGTTCGGGCGCGAAGGCGGGCCAGGTGATCCAGCCGCCGAACGGGTCGCTCTGCGGCACGCCGTCGAGCAGGACCAGCGCCCGCGATGAGGCGTTGCCGCCGAGCCCGCGCAGCGTCGCGCCCTGGCTGGTGGCGTTGGCCGAGCGCGCATCGCTGCGGCGAAACTGCGTCAGCCCCGCCACGTCCTTGAGCACATCCTCGATCCGGTTAGAGGCGGTCGCGGCGATCCGCTCGCGGTCAATTTCGATGATGTCATAGGCGGCATCGCCCACGGGCTGCGCGAGCGGACTGCCGCGAACGACGATCTCGCCCGCCTCCTCCGCCGCACAAGGCATCGCCACACAGGCAAGCAGCAGCGCGCCGAAGCGCCGGAACCCTGTCACTTGAGCGTCCTGATCCAATCCGAGAGCAGCGTCACGCCCTCGTCATGCACCGTCGCGCGGCCAAGTTCGGGCATTGCCACGCCCGGGTCGAGACTCTTCATACGGTGGATCAGGATCGAGCGATCGGGCTGCCCCGGCGCAATCGCGAAATCCAAATCGCCGGCGCCGCGCCCCGCCGCCGTCGGCCGCTTGCCGATGCCGAGATTGGGCCCGTCAGGCTGGTCGCGGTCGAGCCACAGTCCCGACGTATCGGCCGGCCCCTCGCGATTGTGACAATGCGCGCAATTGACGTCGAGATAGGCGCGTGCCCGTTCGGCAAGCGGCACCTTCGCATCGTCCCACGCCGCCATTCTCGGCAGCGTCGCAGGCACACCGGCGACGATTCCGCTCGCGAGAAAATCGCGCGACAGATTCCAGCCTTTTGGCCCGATCAAACTGATTTGACCGCCCTTGTCATGGCAGCCCTTGCATTGGTTAACATTTGGAACCGCGTAGCTGATTGCGCGCGGTTTGTCGTCGAAATGCTTCCACTCGACGTGGATCCGCGTGCCTGCGCGCTTCAGGTCGGCATCGCTGCCATCGGCATTCCAGACATAGGGCAAAGCGACCCACCCGTTCGCACGCCGGATCAGAAGCCGCGTCTCGAGGATGCGGACGTCCTTATCCGGCTGACGCATGTCCGCAGGATAGCCGAAACTCTTGACCAGCACGCTCCCGACGGGAAATTCGACCAGCCCTTCGCCGCGCCACTGCGCCTTTTGTCCGCGCGGGACATAGGCGAACCGGTATTTCTCGGCATAGTCCGAAAAGAGCGGCGTCGAGAGCGTATAGGGGACGAGCGCCGGGTTCGGCGTGCGCCCATAAGGCCCGAACAGCAGCCCGAATTGCGAGAGCTTGGGCGGCAACGCATCGCTCGCGATCAGCGCGTCGTCGACCGGCGGCGGCGGACTGGCGCTGACTGCGAGGCACCACGCGGCAAGCGCCGCGACAATCCGCCTCACTTGATCGCCGCCTCCATCGACGGCGGCAGCACGATCTCCGGAAGCGCCGCGACCACGGGTGGCGGTCCGCCCGCCTGCACCAAGGCCGGCCTGGCCGCAGTGGCGCGCGTCGTCGGGTCGGTCAGCTGGAGCGTCAGCGCGGGCACGCCATCGAGAAAATGAACATTCGTGCCCGTGCCGTCCCAGACAATCGGCGGTACGCTGCCCATGGCTGCAACAAGTTCCTTCCCGCCGACGAACTGGGGCCCGGGCGCATAGCCTGCGCGGCCATGCTTGTTGCCGCGTACGACAATGTTCGAACCCAGCGGATTATACTCCTTATCGTCGAACTTCTGGCTGTAACCGACCACGAACACATTGGTGCTGCCATTGCCGCCGATTTCGTTATCGAAGACATGGACGTCGCGGTTGGCCATCACGATCACCCCTGTGCCGTTCGGCACGCTCGCGACGATATTGCCCGGAGGCGCGAAGTTGGCGGTGTCGTTATCGACGATCTTGTTGCTGAAGACGCGGACGTTGCGGCCGCCCTTCTGCGGCAGATTGGGGAGATCGAAAACGAGGATGCCACCGGTATTGCGTGTCGCAACATTCGAATGGACGTCGGCGTTGAAGCTGTTCTCGATCTCGATGCCCGCGACGTTGAACTCAGCGGTCGAATTCCGCACCACGATCTGATCCGACTGGCCGACGTAGATCCCGGCGTCCGACGCGCCCTTCACCGTCACCTTGTCGATCAGGATATGCTTCGATTCGACCGGATAAACGCCGTATGCACCGTTGGTCGGTTTGGGCCCTCCGGTCCATTCGACGCGCAGATCGTGATAAACGATGCGATCGGCACCCTTCGATTTGATCCCGTCGCCCTTGCTGTCTTCGATCGCGAAGCCGCGCAGCACGACGTCATCCGACGTGACCAGCAGCCCCTCGCCTGCGCCCTGCTGGCCCTTGAAACTGAGGATGGTCGCGCCCGGTCCCGCGCCACGCACCGTCACCTTGTCGACATCGAGCGAGAGGCCGTCGGTCAGATCGAACCGCCCCGCGCCGATGCTGACCGTATCGCCGGGCTGTGCTTCGATCAGCGCTTCCTGCAATCGTTCCTGTGCATTCGGCCCCGGAGCGACGGTGATGGTTCCCGCCAGCGCCGGCGACGCAAGAAGGGTGGCGAGGAGTAAGGGGATTGGCTTCATGGCGCGGATATCGCACTTACACTCATGTTAGCCAAGTAAGGATTCGCGATGAAGCCAGTGACCGCCGCCCTGCTCCTGATCGCGGCTCCCGCCTCCGCCGCGGCACCCGTCACAGGGCGCTGGGTCCCGCCCGAAAAGGATAGTGTTATCGAGATCGCGCCATGCGGCAATCTACTCTGCGGCAAGATCGCGCGGATCACGGCACCCACGCCCGAAGGCCCGCCGGTCGACAAGTTCAACCCCAATCCCGCGCTGCGCAAACGCCCAATTCTCGGCCTCGCCGTCCTCAGCGGATTTAAGGATGATGGCAAAAGCTGGCGCGGCAGCATCTACGATCCGCGCGCGGGCAAGACCTATAAGAGCTTCCTGCAACTTCAGCCGGACGGGCGTTTGAAAGTGCAGGGATGTGTCGGCCCATTTTGCAAGTCGATGCATTGGACGCGAGCGCGTTAGGCTCAAGCCGCCAACGGAAACCGCAACAGCCTGTTGCCCGCAGGAACGAGCGCCGCCCCCTGCCCGCACGCGACCGCCAATTCGCGATGACGCGAATCCAGCCCCCCGGTCAGCGCGCCGAAGGCGGGGAGTATCAATTTGGTGCTGTTGGCAACGAAGCAGGGCCGCGACACGGCACGTCCGCGCGCCTCTGCCCTGTGCTTGGGATGATAATGCCCCGAAAGTTCAGGCCGCATCTCTTGACGGTCGGCGCGATGGCGCAACACCAGCCCGTCAACGACACTTTCCTCGAGAACCGTTCCGCCGACGCCTGACGGAAGATCCTCGTCATGATTCCCAACGATCCAGTTCCAGGCGAGCCCGGTCGTCAGCGTATCGAGCAGGTCGCGCGCGCGGCGAGTCATGCGCTCGATCCCGCGGCTGTCGTGGAAATTGTCACCAAGGCACCACACTTCGCGCACGCCGAGCTGTTCGACCAGAGCGGCCACAGCCTCGAGCGTCGCGAGGCTGTCATGCGGCGGCAGCATCTGACCGCGCCGCGCAAACCAGCTTGCCTTTTCGAGATGAAGGTCGGCGACGATCAGCGCGCGGCGGTGCGGCCAGTACAGTGCCCGGCCCCCCGCAACCCCGAATTCATGCCCCCCGAAGAATAGCGGCGGCATCAGCTGTCTTCAGCGCCTTCCGCCGGTGTTTCGAACCAGGCTTCGACCGGGCCGTTGAGCTTGAGCGTCAACGGCTTGCCGCGGCGATCGACGGTCTTGCCCGCCTGCACGCGAATCCAGCCTTCGGAGATCGAATATTCCTCCACATCGCGACGGACATTGCCCTTGAAGCGGATGCCAATCCCCCGCCGCAGCGCATCGCCATCGAAGTGCGGACTGTCGGGGTCGATCGACAGTCGGTCTGGGATATTCTCGCTGGAAGTCTCGCTCATCCCGCGCCCATAGACGCGGTTTGTTCTTATGCAAAGTGTTGCGTTGACGTTCGCGCAGACGCGGCGTTAACAGCAGGCACCGGCTAGGGGGCGTGACGGTGAGTATCCCACAGACAATGAGAGCGATCGACCCGAAGAGCCCCGGGGGGCCCGAGGTGCTTGTGTTGAGCGAATGCGCGACGCCGCAGCCGGCCGACGGCGAGGTGCTGATCCGCGTCGCGGCGGCCGGGGTCAACCGCCCCGACGTTCTCCAGCGTCGCGGGATGTACCCCCCGCCCCCTGGCGCGCCTTCGATACCGGGCCTCGAAATGGCAGGGGAGATCGTCGCGCTCGGCGCGGGGGTGGACAGCGTCCATCTCGGCCAAAAGGTCTGCGCGCTCGTCGCGGGCGGTGGCTATGCCGAATATTGCGCGGCGCCGATCGGCCAGTGCCTGCCCGTTCCTGAAGCGCTGTCGATGATCGAGGCGGCAGCAATGCCCGAAACGCTTTTCACCGTCTGGACCAACCTTTTCGAACGCGCTTACGCGGTCGAGGGCGACACCGTGCTGGTCCATGGTGGCACATCGGGCATCGGCACGATGGCGATTGCGCTTGGCAAGCTGTTCGGGCTGACTGTCATCGTTACCTGCGGGTCGAAGGATAAGTGCGAGGCGGCACGGGCGCTGGGGGCGGATTACGCAATCGATTACAACGCGCAGGATTTCGTCGCCGAAGTGCAAACAATCACCGGCGGCAGCGGCGTTCAGGCAGTGCTCGACATGGTCGGCGGCGATTATGTGCCGCGCAACCTTGCCTGCCTCGCCGAAGACGGTCGCCACGTCACGATCGCCGTCCAGCGCGGCGTCAAGGCCGAGATCAATGTCGCGGCAGTGATGGTCAAGCGTCTGACGCTGACCGGATCGACGCTTCGCGCGCGGCCCGTCAGCTTCAAGACGCTTGTCGCAGACGAGCTGGTCAGAACTGTTTGGCCGCATGTTGAAGCGGGGCGGCTCAAGCCGGTCATCGACTGCACCTTTCCACTCGCCCAGGCCGCCGACGCGCATGCCCGCATGGAAGCGGGGGATCATGTCGGGAAGATCGTTCTCACCGTCTGACGAGCTGTCATGGAAGTGCAACGGGTTGCGATTCTATTTGTCACACAGTCTAGCGATAGCGCGCCAGGTGATCGCAAGACTGGGGACGCGCGATGGGCGATTTGGCACGGTTCAAAGGCGTTGGGCAAAATAACGAGCGGCAACGCTTCAGGACGATCTGGATAAGCGACATCCACCTCGGCACCCGCGGGTGCAACGCGCAGCTGCTGATCGACTTTCTCGACCATACCGACAGCGAGACCATCTATCTTGTCGGCGACATCATCGATGGCTGGCGATTGAAGAAGCGCTTCTACTGGCCCGCCGCCCATAATGACATCGTCTGGCGACTGATGAAGCGCGCCAAGCGAGGCACGCGGGTCGTATACATCCCGGGCAATCACGACGAGATGTTTCGCCAGTTCAGCGGCCTGAACTTCGGCGGCGTCGAGATCCGGCGCAAGGCGATCCACACCACGGCCGACGGGCGACGCCTGCTCGTTCTGCACGGCGACGAGTTCGATGCGATCATGCTCGCGCACCGCTGGCTCGCCTTTGCGGGCGACGCTGCCTATGGTGCGCTGCTGCGCCTGAACGTCGTCGTCAATCACGTCCGCCAGCGGCTCAAACTGCCTTATTGGTCGCTTTCGAAACACGCCAAGCACAAGGTCAAGAATGCGGTCGAGTTCGTCTCGCGCTTCGAAGAGGTCGTTGCGCGCGCGGCAGGCTCGCGCGGTATCGACGGTGTAGTCTGCGGCCACATCCATACTGCCGAAATGCGCCAGATCGGCGATACCGCTTACTATAATGACGGCGACTGGGTCGAAAGCTGCACGGCCCTGGTCGAACATTTCGACGGTGAAATGAGGGTGCTGCATTGGGCGGATGAGGTTGCGGCGCGCGACGCGAACCGATCCGTGGAAATCAGGATCGCGGCATGAGAATTGCGATCGTCACCGACGCGTGGGAACCGCAGGTCAATGGCGTGGTGCGGACGCTGCGCTCGCTTCGATCGAGCCTCGAGCGGCTGGGGCCTGAGGTTTTGATCGTCTCTCCCGACCGCTTCGCTACCATCGCCTGTCCGACCTATCCCGAAATCAGGCTCGCGCTGGCACCGCTCTCGCTCGGGGCGCAGATCGGTGATTTCGCGCCCGACCATATCCATATCGCGACCGAGGGACCGCTGGGGCTGGCGGCGCGGCGCTGGTGCCTGCGCCGCGATCTCGATTTCACGACTGCTTATCACACGCAGTTTCCCGATTACCTGGCTGCGCGAACGCGGCTGCCCTCCTCACTGTTCTGGCACTACATCAGATGGTTCCACGCCCCCTCGCACACCGTGCTCGCCGCGACGCCGTCGATCCGCAACCAACTTCGCGAACGCGGAATCGGACATAGCCGCCACTGGGGGCGCGGCGTCGATCTCGCGCAATTCACGCCCGATGCGATGCCGCCTTCCTGCTATTCCGGGCTGATCCGGCCCATTCAGCTTTATGTCGGCCGAGTCGCGGTCGAAAAGAATATCGAAGCCTTCCTCGCATCCTCACACCCCGGCACCAAAGTCGTGGTCGGAGACGGCCCGGCGCGGCACGAACTCGAACGGCGCTATCCGGACGCACGCTTTCTGGGCACCCTGGAAGGCGCGGCGCTCGCGGGCGCTTATGCCGGAGCCGATGTCTTCGTCTTTCCCAGCCGGACCGACACGTTCGGCCTCGTCATCATCGAAGCGCTCGCCTGCGGTCTCCCCGTAGCGGCTTATCCGGTCGCGGGCCCACAAGACATTCTCACCGCCACGACGGGGGTGATGCGCGACGCCCTGACCCAGGCAATCGCGAAAGCCTTGACGCTCGATCGCAGCGAATGCGCGAGGTACGGCAGCAGCTTCAGCTGGGACACAAGCGCGCATGAGTTTCTGGCCGGGCTGGTTCCGGCAAAGACCACCGCCGCTCTGCGACAGGAACTGGTCGCCGCCTGACGATCGCGCAGAGTCCGCGGCGGAGTACGATCGGTCGCGCCATTTTGCCGGCATCGCGCCGGGCTTGCACTGCCACAGGCCCGCCGCTAAGTCCGCTTCCATTAGGCGGCCGCTCCGGGAAGGGGCGGCCCTTTCTTTGTCCGAAGGGTTTTCATTATGGCTCAGCCGCTCATGCCCCACGCGACCGCGTCATGGCTGGTCGATAACACCGCGCTTACCTTCGAACAGATCGCGCAATTCTGCGGGCTGCACATTCTCGAAGTACAGGCGATCGCCGACGATGCCGCCGCCACCAAGCTGACCGGGCGCGATCCTTTGCGCGCCGGCGAATTGACACTCGAGGAAATCGAGCGCGGACAGAATGACCCCAATTATGAATTGCAGATGATCCGCGCCCCGGAAGCCGCTACCCGGACCAAGGGGCCGCGCTACACGCCGGTATCGAAGCGTCAGGACAAGCCCGATGGCATTGCCTGGATTCTGCGGAACCATCCCGAAGTCTCCGACGGGCAGATCGGCAAGCTCATTGGAACGACGCGGCACACGATTCAAGCGATCCGCGATCGCACCCATTGGAACATCGTCGATATCGTTCCCAAAGATCCAGTCACCGTCGGCTTGTGCAGCCAGCGTGAACTCGATGCCGCGATCGCCAAGGCCGCCAAGGCCAAAGGCATGTCGGCCCCGGTGGATACCAAGCTCGATGGCGATCGCGCGGCCCTGATCGAGGAGCTACGCGCCGAGCGCGAAGCCGCCGCGCACGCAGCGGACGCCGCGCTCAATGAAGAGGGCGCGGCTGCACCTGTCGTCGAGCATACGGCCGACACGCTGTTCAAGCGCTGAGCCGGGTGGCTTCCCCCGACGAATCGCTGACGCACGACGAATCCTTCACCGCCACCAGTGCGGCTGGGCTGACCTATCCGTGGGGCGAAACCAAGCCCGGCCCGGGCGAGACTATCCGCATCGCACCGGGCATATCCTGGGCGCGGCTGCCGATGCCCGGGTCACTCGGGCACATCAACAGCTGGCTGCTCGACGATCACAATGACGGCATCGCGATCGTCGATACCGGGTTGAAGATGGATATGTGCAGCAACGCGTGGAAAGCGCTTTTCGCCGGTCCGCTGGCCGACCGCCCCGTGACGCGCATATTCTGCACGCATCTTCACCCCGATCACACCGGCCTTGCCGGCTGGCTCGTCAAAAAGCACGACGCGCCGCTGTGGATGACGCGCGGCGAAATACTGACAGCGCGGACGATCATTGGCGATGCGAGCGATACCGTACCCGAAGAAGTCATCATCATGCAGCGCGCTGCGGGATGGGATGAGGATGCGCTTACTGAATCGCGCAAATCGGGCTGGGGCCGGTTTGCTAAGGTGATCTTCCCCCTGCCCCGCGGGTATCGACGCATCGTCGATGGCGAAGTCATTGATTTTGGCGCGCACCAATGGCGCGTCGTCGTGGGATCGGGACACAGCCCCGAACATGCCTGCCTATGGAACGAGGCCGAGGGCGTACTGGTATCGGGCGATCAGGTGCTGCCGCGGATCAGCTCGAACGTTTCGGTCAACATTACCGAGCCCGAGGGCGACCCACTGGGCGACTGGCTCGATTCGATCGACAAATTGCTCGCCACCCTTCC
>CBDUBW010000042.1:0-14509 GCA_965365485.1 uncultured Aquisediminimonas sp. | reverse complement strand
CAACGGCGATAGCGAAGGCGGCATCTACTGCGCCTTCGGGCTGAGCGTGCATTTCCTCAACTACAACAAGCACCCCGATTGCCGCGACGATCTGTTCGGCGACGGCGTTCGGCGGATCGGGCATTCCGGAGAGGCTTATGGCCTGCGATCGGGACTATGGGTCGAAGAGAGCGGGCGCGGAGTCGCGTTTCTGGAGACGGCGCTGCCGGATGATGCCGCCAAAGGACGGTCGGCCTTCACTCAGGCCGAAGAGGCGATGGCGCGTGGAAACTGAACTCAACTGAAGCGGATTTGCGTCACTTCATGGGTTTCCGCTGGCTCCGTCGCGAAGGTCGGCGGAATGGTCTTTTCGCGCACCATCAACGGGCTGATGTCCTTCTGGAGGGCTTCAACCGTTTCGGTAAAGGCCTGGCGCAGCGCGACCACCGACTCGATCAGCAGGTCGGGCGTGTCGTGCATCTCTACGCAATCGCGCGCTTCCATCTCGACCTGTTCGGCGATTTCGGCGACGCGCTTTGCGCCCATCTGAAAGGCTTCGGACTTGAGCGTCTCGGCAGGCCCGATGATGCCGACCGCATCGTGGCGACGCAGCGCCGTCTCGATCGCGCCGATGCACTTCGATCCTTCGTCGCGCAGATAGATCAGCGTCCGCCAAAAATTGGGGCCGAGCGCCTCGCGCGCATGGCGAAACTGGTGCCAGTCGATCAGCGTCACCATGCCGTCCATCGCGTTCGCTCCTGCGCTTCGAACGACAGCGTCAACGCGATGGTATGAAAATCACGTTAGCGGCGATGGTTAACAGCGATGATTTACGCCGCTTTTGCGACGCCCACCAGCGCAGGGCGCAACAGCCGGTCCTTGATCATATATCCGGCCTGCATTTCCTGGACGATCGTTCCGGGTTCGGCATCGGCGCTGGGAAGCTCGATCATCGCTTGATGACGGTTGGGATCGAGCGACTGTCCCAGGCTTTCGATGCGCTTGATGCCGTTGCGTTCGAACACAGCGATCAATTCCCGCTGCGTCGCCTCGAGCCCGGTCACCAGCGCCTTGGCGGACTCATCCTGACGCATTGCCTCGGGAATGGTTTCGAGCGCGCGCCCGAGATTGTCGGCGACCGAGAGAATGTCGCGGGCAAAACCGGTCGCGGCGTAAGCGCGGGCGTCAGCGGCGTCCTTTTCGAGTCGACGGCGGACATTCTGCGTTTCCGCCTGGGCGTAGAGCACCTGCTGCTTGGCCTCTTCAAGCTCGGCAAGAAGCGCGCCGAGCGTATCCTCGCCGCCGCCGGCATCAGCCTGGTCTTCGGGCAAAGGATCTTCCTCCGCCGCGATCTTCACCTCGTCTTCGTTCATTCAACCGATCAATCTGGATAGGGTTTGTGCCGTGAAATCCACCATGGGAACGATGCGCGCATAATTCAAGCGCGTCGGCCCGATCACGCCGACCACCCCGACCACCCGCCCGTCGCGGCCATGATAAGGCGCGGCGATCACCGAAGAGCCCGAAAGCGCGAAGAGCTTGTTCTCGGCGCCGATGAAGACCTTGGTCGCCGCGCCCTCACGCGCGCTGTCGAGCAGGCGCGAAATCTCCTCCTTGCCCTCGATCTCGTCGAGCAACTGGCGGACGCGATCGAGATCGCTCGCCGCCGCTGCGTCGATCAGGTTTGCGGCGCCGCGCACGATCAGCACCGGGCGCTGCGCCGCGTCGGTCGCCCATTGCGCGAGCCCGGCGCGAATCAGCGCCTGCGCGGTCTTGTCGAGACTGGCGCGCGAGGCAGCGATCTCGCGCCCGATCGCCGCCTGCGCCTCGGCGAGCGTGAGGCCCGAAAGTCGCGCGCTCATGAAATTGCCCGCCTCGGCCAGCGCCGATGGCCCCATCCCGCGCGGCAGATCGACGACGCGATTCTCGATCGAACCATCATCGCCCACAAGGATCAGCAACGCCTGTTCGGGCGAGAGCGCGACGAACGAGCATTGCCGCAACCGCACTTCGCGCGCCGGGACCATGACGAGGCCCGTGCAGGCCGAAAGCCCGGAAAGCGCAGACGAAGCAGCGGCGAGCGCGTCTTCGATCGGACCGTCGCCGCGCACCCGCGATTCGATCGCGGCGCGTTCCTCGCGGGTCGGCTCGGCTGCCTGCATCATGCCGTCGACGAAAAGCCGCAACCCGGTCTCGGTCGGCATCCGCCCCGCCGAAGTGTGCGGCGCGGCGAGCAGCCCCAATTCCTCCAAATCCTGCATGACGTTGCGGATCGATGCGGGCGAGAGGTTCAAGCCGCCCGCCTTCGAGATCGTCCGCGAGCCGACGGGAGCGCCGCTGCCGAGGTAATTTTCGACGACTATGCGAAAGACTTCGCGAGCGCGATCGGTCAGTTCGGCAACGGGGGCGGGCATGATCGCGATGTAGGGATGCGGGCGGCCACCCCGCAAGAGTGATCCAGCGCACACCCGAACAGTGTCGCGACGCACATCAGAGCGCCATGGGGATCGCGATTCGTTTCGGCATGGTGTGCGCGCTGATCGCCGCGCCTGCGTCTGCGCAAATGTCGCCGCCGGTGCCGCGCGATCCGCCGCGGCTGTGTACCGCTTCGGAACATCGCCAGTTCGATTTCTGGGTCGGCTTCTGGGACGTCTACAAAACCGGAACCGAGGAGCTGGTCGCGCGCAGCCGGATCGAGAAGCTCTACGGCGATTGCGTGATCCGCGAGAACTGGAACCCCTTCTCGCTGCGCAGCGGCGGCAGCCTTTCGAACTACGATCCCGAAGACGGGCAATGGCACATGTACTGGACCGACGCTCACAATGCCCGCGTCGCCTTCAAGGGCGGCATGGTCGATGGCGCGATGGTGCTTCGCGGCGAGTGGCGCAACTATGCGGGGCCCGGCCAGCACCGTCTGGTCAAGCATGTCTATTATCGCGGCAACGGCGATACGCTGCGCCAACGCGGCGAGATTTCCACTGATGGCGGGCAAAGCTGGCGGGTCGAATTCGACTTCACCTACAAGCCGCAGGAAGTGACGCCTTAGCGGACTTGCGCGCTTCTCCTACACCGCGCAGATTTGCACTGGTGTTGTGAGGGAGCACGCATGCGAATCGAGCGGTTAGTGGCTTTGGCGCTGATGGCGGCGTCGGCACAGGCTTCGGCGCAGGATGCGGACTGGCGTGCCTACGGGCGCACACAATTGGGCGATCGGCATTCGCCGCTCACGCAAATCACTCCGGCTAATGTCGCTGCGCTGACGGTCGCGTGGCGCTACAAGACGGGCGAGCCACCCAAAAGCGTCAACGGCAAGCGCCCGCCGCGCGTCGCCGCGACGCCGCTGGTGATCGCGGGCAAGATGTACCTCTCGACCGCGACGGGCCGAGTAATCGCTCTCGACGCGGCGACGGGGCGCGAGCTCTGGGTTTTTGACGCCAAGCCCGACGCGCAGGCCGGGTTCGGCGATTTCGTCAGCCGAGGCGTCTCCTATTGGAGCGTCGGTCGGATGGTCGATATGCGGCGCTGCGGGCGGCGCATCATCGCGCCGATTATCGACGCGCGGATCGTCGCGCTCGATGCGGACGATGGCAAGCCGTGCGAGGAGTTCGGCAAGGGCGGGCAGATCAGCCTGCGCGAAGGGCTGCGCAATCCACCGGCGGAACTCAGCGAATATGAGCTGACCTCTCCGCCCGCGATCGTCGGCGACGTCATCGTCACCGGATCGGCGATCGCCGACAATAACCGCACCGAAGCGGCAAGCGGCGAAGTCCGTGGCTTCGATGCGCGCAGCGGAAAGCTGCTTTGGACATGGGATCCAGTGCCGCAGGACCCCGCGGATCGCGCGCATGCGACGTGGGAAGGCCCCGGAGCGCATCGCAGCGGCGGCGCCAATGCCTGGTCGGTGATCGCTGCCGATCCCGCGCGTGGTCTGGTGTTCGTGCCGACGAGCTCGCCTTCGGTCGATTATTGGGGCGGATCGCGGCCGGGCGCCAACGAACATGCCAATTCGGTGGTCGCGCTCGACGCCAAGACCGGCAAGTTGCGCTGGGCGTTCCAGACCGTCCATCACGACCTTTGGGATTATGACAATGCCGCGCCCCCCGCGCTGATCGATGTGGTGGTGAAGGGACGCAAGCGCGCCGCTGTCGCGCAGGCGACCAAGACCGGGCAGCTGTTCATCCTCGACCGCGATACGGGGAAGCCGATCTTCCCGGTCGTCGAGCGGCCGGTGCCGCCAAGCGACGCGCAGGGCGAAGAGGCCTATCCCACACAGCCCTTCGGCATCACAGTCTCACCGCAAGGCTTCAGCGCCGCCGATATCGAGAATGGGGTTGCCGATCTGCAGTGGCGCGCGGGATGCCTCGCCGCGCTTGCCAAGCTGCGCAACGATGGCGCGTTTACACCGCCATCCGAACGCGGCACGCTGGTCGTGCCCGCCAATATCGGCGGCGCGCACTGGGGCGGTGTCGCCTATGATCCGGCGCGGCAGACGATCGTCGTACCGACCAACCGCGTCGCCGCGGTCGTCACGCTGATCCCGCGCGACAAGGCCGAAGCCGCGCGCGCCGACAAGGCCGATGGCGAACGCATCGGGCTTGAATATGCGCGGATGAAGGGCGCGCCATATGTCCTCAAGCGCGAGCTGTTCGGTGCGGGCGGCAGGCTGTGCACGCCGCAGCCCTACGGATCGCTGGTCGCGGTCGATCTCAAGAGTGGCAAGATCCTATGGGACAAGCCGCTCGGCACCGGAGAGGGGCTGCCGTTGGGACCGATCGATGGGATGATCAACCTCGGCGGGCCGATCGCGACGGCGTCAGGCCTGACTTTCATCGGCGCGACACCCGACGCCTATCTCCGCGCCTTCGACACCGCCTCCGGGCGCGAGCTGTGGAAAGGCAAGCTCCCCGCTGGCGCGCGGGCGACGCCGATGACCTATGCCGACGCCTCCGGCCGCCAGTATGTCGCGATCAGCGCGCATGGCGATGGAGAGATTTTCGGCGCGGCGGACGAGATCGTCGCCTTCGCGCTGCCTGCGCGCTAGACCGCGCGGCGTCGGCCCCACCAGAGCAGCAGCGCACCCAGCCCCGCGAGCAGAGCGCCGCGCCAGGCCCAGGGGCGCATGTCGATCATGAAGCTCGATGCGGGCCATTTCACCCAGCCCAGGCCTTGGCCGATCCACAACAGCCCCATCAGGAGCATCAGCACGCCCAACGCCGCCGCGACCGGTTTCAGGACATTCATCGGCTATCTCCCCAATCCGCTGGCGTTTCAGCGCCGCGCCGCTAGATGCACCGCCGAACCACGCAAAGGAAACGAATTATGCGCCCATCCGGACGCGCGCCTGATGAGATGCGCGCCATCAGCATCGAGCCTCGCTTCACCAAACATGCCGAGGGATCGGTGCTGATCGGGTTCGGCGACACCAAGGTGCTCGTCACCGCGAGCGTCGAGGAGCGCGTTCCGCCCTTCCTGCGCGGCAAGGGCGAAGGCTGGGTGACGGCCGAATACGGCATGCTCCCGCGCGCCACGCACACGCGCGGCAATCGCGAAGCCGCCAAGGGCAAGCAATCGGGGCGTACGCAGGAAATTCAGCGGCTTATCGGCCGTTCCTTGCGCGCAGTGACCGACATGAAAGCACTGGGCGAACGCCAGATCGTGCTCGATTGCGACGTCATCCAGGCCGATGGCGGCACGCGCACGGCGGCGATCAGCGGCGCATGGGTGGCGCTGCGCCTCGCGATCGACGGGCTGATCGCCTCGGGCAAGCTGACGAGCGATCCGATCAGCGGCAAGGTCGCCGCGGTCAGTTGCGGCATCTATGAAGGCACGCCGGTGCTCGACCTCGATTATATCGAAGATTCGAACGCGCACGCCGACGGCAATTTCGTGCTTCTCGATAATGGCAACATCGCCGAAGCGCAGGCGACTGCCGAAGGCGCGACCTATGACGAGGAATCGCTGCTGCGGCTGCTGCGGCTGGCGCGGATCGGCTGTACTCGTATTTTCGACGCGCAGGCGAAGGCCGTCGCGGGCTGATGCGCAAGCTCGAGCCCGGCCGGCTCGTCATCGCCAGTCACAATCAAGGCAAGGTGCGCGAGATCCGCGATCTGCTCGCGCCCTATGGCATCGAGCCGGTCTCGGCGGGCGAACTCGGGCTGGCCGAGCCCGAAGAGACGGGCGTGACCTTTGCAGAAAATGCCTTGCTCAAGGCACGGGCGAGCGCCGAGGGATCGGGGCTCGTCGCGCTGGCGGACGATAGCGGGCTGTGCGTTGACGCATTGGGCGGAAAGCCCGGCGTGTGGACCGCCGATTGGGCCGAGCAGGCACCCTATGAAGGCGGGCCTGGACGCGACTGGTATATGGCGATGGGCAAGGTCGAAGGGAAGCTGGTGGCGTTGGGGCCCAACGCGCTGCGCGGCTGCCGCTTCGTCTGCACGCTCGCGGTCGCCTGGCCAGACGGCGAGCACATGGTTTTCGAAGGCACGGTCGAGGGCAGCCTGACCTGGCCGCCCCGCGGGAAGATGGGGTTCGGCTACGATCCCGTTTTCGTGCCCGCCGGATCGAGCCTGACTTTTGCCGAAATCGATCCCGCAGAGAAGCACGCGATCAGCCACCGGGCCGACGCTTTCGCGAAGCTGGTCGCGGCCTTGTTCTGAGGTCAGATCCTCCCCAACTGGTTGGGGAGGTGGCGGTCCGCAGGACCGACGGAGGGGTCCGGGCACGTGGAGACCCCCTCCGTCACGCACTTCGTGCGCGCCACCTCCCCATCAAGATGGGGAGGATCAACTATTTCAGCTCGACACCGAAATAATTGCCCGCCGGAAGATACCGGCACACCAGGAAATCCTCCGCCGCGTTCGAGGCCAGCGCGCAGCCGAATTCGCGCGTGCTGGGCCAGACGATCTGGGTGTAATGGCCGACCCGCGACCAGTGACCTTCGGTTACGACTTCGGGAAAGCGGCCCTTCTTGAACCACTGCTTCTCATCGACCCATAGCTTGGCCATTGCGGCATAGGCGAATGCACCGCGGGTGCCCTTGAACAAATTCTCTCCCTGCGGTGGGGTGCGCTCGGCAGGATCGTGATCGAACTTCTGCGTGACTGCGAGCGCCTTTGCCCAGAGCGCGGCGTCTGCGGCAAGCGCATCGTTCCAGCTTAGCGGCCCGACGCCGTAATCGGCTCTCGCAGCGTTGTGCGCGGTGATCATCTCCGCGCGCAAGGCGGCGTCGCTCCGCGGCGCGGCCTTGCCGTTCCAGCGCACTTCACCGCTTTGGAAGCGCGGGTTCTGCGCCGCCGCTGGCAGCGCGAGCAGCGCGAGGCTAAGGACGGTGACGATCCGCATGTCCGCCGCCCTTGCCCCGACCTCGTTGAACGCGAGCCGAACCGACCCGTTCGCGCTCTATATCCACTGGCCGTTCTGCGTTTCCAAATGCCCTTATTGCGATTTCAACAGCCATGTTCGCGAGGCTATCGATCAGGACGCGTGGCGCAAGGCTCTCCTCACCGACATGGCGCACGAGGCGGCGCTGTTGCCCGCGCGGAAGCTCGGATCGATCTTCTTCGGCGGCGGCACGCCTTCGCTGATGCCGCCCGAGACGGTCGCGGCACTCTTCGCGGAGGCGGGCCGGCACTGGGCATTCGAGGACAATGTCGAGATCACGCTCGAGGCCAATCCCTCGTCAGTCGAAGCTGCGCGTTTTGCCGATCTGGAAGCGGCAGGCGTCAACCGGGTGTCGCTGGGATTGCAGTCGCTCGATGATGCGGCGCTCGGGTTTCTGGGCCGAGCCCATGGCGCCGATGAAGGGCTTGCGGCGCTCGATGTCGCGCGACGCCATTTCGGGCGCGTCAGCTTCGATCTCATTTACGCGCTGCCGGGGCAGAGCGTCGCGGCGTGGGAAGCAGAACTGGCAGGCGCGCTCGCGCTCGGCACCGGACACCTCTCGCTCTATCAACTGACCATCGAGCCGGGCACGCGCTTCGCGACGCTCGCCGCGCAGGGCAAGTTGCCGCCTGTCGACGCCGATCAGGGTGCGGACCTGTTTGAAGCGACGCGGGCGATGACCGCCGCCGCGGGGCTGCCGGCTTATGAAATCTCGAACCATGCGCGGGCGGGTGAGGAAAGCCGCCACAACCTCACTTACTGGCGCTATCGCGACTATGCCGGCATCGGCCCCGGCGCGCATGGTCGTCGGGGCGGGCTCGCAACCTTGCGGCACAAGAAGCCCGAGAATTGGCTGAACGCGGTGGCGCGCAATGGCCATGGCTTGGCCAGCGAGGACGCGCTTCTGCCGGAGGAGCGCGCGAAAGAGGCGCTGGTGATGGGGCTGCGACTACGTGAGGGTGTGGATTTGGGTCGGGTGGCGCGGGAGAGCGGGGTTTCGAGGCTGATCGATGCCGACGCGGTGGCTTTACTCGAACGGCACGGATTGGTGTCGTGCGAGCGAGATCGGCTGTCGCTGACCGAGGCGGGCTTTCCCGTGCTCGACCGCATTCTGGCGGAGATAGTAGCACTATAATAACATCGTCATCCCGCACTTGATGCGGGATCCCGCTTATTCTGGATGCCGAGGTGACCAGAAAAGCGGGACCCCGTGTCAAGCACGGGGTGACGGGGTGAGATAGAGTTACTTGCCGAAACTACGCGGCGCAGGCGCAATGACGGCGAAACCGCCGGGGTTGATCTGCTGCACTTCGAGCATGCGCTCCGCCACGCCGCTGGTGCCGAAGCGGAATGCGCCATCGATACCGGAGAAGCCATCGGAATCCTGCAGCGCCGCGACCGGAAACGGTGTGCCGACGCGCCAGGTCGCGGCGATCTTGTTGGTCAGCAGCACCGCGTCATAGCCCAGGCTGGCTAGGCGGTAGGGCCCCTTGCCGAAGCGCGCGCGATATTTGGTCGAAAGCTGACGGTAGAGGCCATCCGAAACGCTCGCGAACCACGCGCCCTGAATGGCGGGCGTCCGCGACAGGCTGTCTTCGGTGTTCCAAAGCTCGGTGCCGAGCAGCCGGGCGCTCGCAGATTTGCGGCGGAGTTGCGGCGCGATCTGGACGGCGACGCGACCCGAATCAGCGATCAGCACCGCGCCGACCCCCGACATCGCGCCGAGCTTGTTGACTGCGGCGGTGATCGCGGCGGGCGAACGCTCGAAGCTCTGCATCGCCACCATGCGGCCGCCCGATTGCTCGACCGCCCTGAGGAACGCCGCCGAGGCGCGCTGCCCATAGGTTCCCACCGGCACCAGGCCGGCAAAGTTGGTGACGCCCCTGCCGCGCGCATATTCCACGACGCGCTCGATCGATTGGGTGGGCACGAAACCCATCAAATAGGTGCCGTTCCCCGCCACCGAAACGTCGTTCGAAAAGCTGATGAGCGGCACCCGCGCCGCGCGCCCGACTGCCGAGACCGCGCGCACATCCTCGGCGAGCAGGGGGCCGAGGATCAGCTTATTGCCTTCGGACACGGCCTTTTCCGCCGCCGCCGCGGCTCCGGTCGCGGTGTCATAGGTGGTGACCCGGATGTTCTTGCCGCCGGTATCGAGCACCGCGAGGTTGGCGGCATTGGCGATCGATTCGCCGACGCCCGCATTCGGGCCCGACATCGGGACCAGCAGGGCGATGCGGTGTCGCGCGGTATCGGTCGGCAGCGTCGGGTTGACCGGCGTCACCGGCTCCGCAACCGGCTCGGGCGGACGTGGCGGCGCCTTGGGAACGACCTGGCAGGCGGCAAGCAAGGCCATGATGCCTAGCGACGCCCACCGCTTTGCGTGCGACATCGCCGTCCGGCAATCTGCATGCGACATCGCCGTCCGGCTCACGGCTTGCCGCCGCGCCCCCGCCTCTGCCATGATATCGTCTCCCATGAACGCGACCCTAGACCCCGGCCTTTATATCGTCGCGACCCCGATCGGCAATCTTTCCGACCTCAGTTCGCGCGCGATCGAGATTTTGAGGCGCGCCGACGTGATCGCGGTCGAGGACAGTCGCGTGACCGGCAAGCTGTTGCGGCATCTCGGAATCAAGCGCCCGATGACGCCCTATCACGATCATGTCGGCGAGCATGTCCGCCCGGCGCTGGTGGCGCGAATGGCAAGCGAAGTCGTCGCGCTGGTCAGCGATGCCGGCACCCCGCTCATTTCCGATCCCGGCTTCAAGCTCGTCCGCGATGCGCGCGCGGCAGGGCATCGGGTGACGACGATCCCGGGCCCCTGCGCCGCGATCGCCGCGCTGACGCTGACCGGGCTGCCGACCGATCGCTTCTTTTTCATTGGTTTCCTGCCGAGCAAGGCCAAGGCGCGGAGCGAAGCGATCGCCGAAGTCGCGCGCGTGCGGGCGACGCTCATTCTGTACGAATCGGGACCGAGGCTTGCGGCAACGCTGGGTGCGCTCGCAACCGGACTGGGCGACCGCGAAGCTGGCGTCGCGCGCGAAATCACCAAGCTCTACGAGGAATGCGTGACGGGGCGGCTGTCCTTCCTTGCGCAACGATATGCGGACAACGCACCCAAGGGCGAAATCGTTATCGTCGTCGGCCCGCCCGAGCAGGGCGATGCCGCACCCGCCGAGGACGATATCGATCAGGCCTTGCGTGAGGCCATGGCGAGGCTCCCGACCGCAAAGGCCGCAAGCGAGGTCGCCAAGACGCTCGGGCTCGACCGCAAGGCGCTCTACACACGGGCCTTGGCGCTCAAATGACGCGTGCCGAGCGCGAGGCGTTCGGCCGCTGGGGAGAGCGGCGTGCGGCGTGGTGGCTGCGGTTGAAGGGCTGGCGGATCGTCGCGACGCGGATCAAGGTGCGCGCCGGAGAGATCGACCTCGTCGCGCGCCGGGGCCGGACAACAGCGTTCATCGAGGTCAAGACGCGGACCAACCCGGCCGAGCTCGATTTCGCGATCGACGATTACCGACTGCGTCGGGTGGTCGCGGCGGTCAATGCCGTGTCGCACCTCCACGCCCGACCGGGCGACGATATCAGCATCGACGTGATGCTGATCGCGCCGGGCCGTTGGCCGCGCCATCTGGCCAATGTCTGGCACGGTCGCTAGGGGCGGCGCCAATGAGTTTGCGCGTCGCCTTCCAGATGGACCCGTTGGCGGGGATCAACATCGCGGGCGATTCGAGCTTTGCGCTCATGCTGTCGGCGCAAGCGCGCGGGTATAGCGTATATCATTATCTCGCCGAAGACCTGACCTGGGAAGGCGGGCGGCTGTACGCGATGGCGCATCCGGTCGAAGTGCGGCGCGAGCAGGGCAATCACTTCACGCTGGGTGAGCCGCGCATCATCGATCTCGGCCAGGATGTCGATGCGGTGATGATGCGACAGGATCCGCCCTTCGACCTCGGCTACATCACCGCGACGCACCTGCTCGAGCGCATTCGCGGCGAAACGCTGGTGGTCAACGATCCTGAAAGCGTCCGCAACGCGCCCGAAAAGGTTTGGGTGCTCGATTATGCGCGGTTCATGCCGCCGACGATGGTCACTCGTTCGCTTGGCGCGGCACGCAAATTCTTGGAGGAGCATGGCGAGATCGTCGTCAAGCCGCTGCACGGCAATGGCGGCAAGGCGATCTTCAAGATCGGCGCGGACGGGGCCAACCTCTCTTCGCTGATCGAGGTGTTCAACACCGCCTATCGCGAACCGCACATGGTGCAGGCGTTCCTCCCCTCGATCGCGCAGGGCGATAAGCGCATCGTGCTGGTCGATGGCGAAGTTGCAGGCGCAATCAACCGCATTCCCGGCGAAGGCGAGATTCGGTCGAACCTCGCCGTCGGAGGGTCTGCGCAGGCAACGACGCTGACCCCCCGTGAGGAAGAGATCTGCGCCGCGCTCGGCCCAGAGCTCAAGCGGCGCGGACTGGTCTTTGTCGGCATCGACGTGATCGGCGGGGAATGGCTGACCGAGATCAACGTCACCTCACCTACCGGTATAGTCGCTATCGACCGTTTCATCGGCACCGACACTGCGGCGATGATCTGGGACTCGGTCGAACGACGGTTGGGGCGCTGAACCTTGACCGAATGGGTGATCAACCTGATCGACGCCACCGGCTATATCGGCGTCTTCTTCCTCATGCTGGCGGAGACGGTGTTCCCGCCGATCCCCTCGGAAGTGATCATGCCGATCGCAGGGGTTCGCGCCGCCCGCGGGGTGATGGAATTATGGGGCGTCATCGCTGCAGGTACGGCGGGCGCGATGCTCGGCAATTTCTTCTGGTATCTGCTCGCGCGCGTAATCGGAATGGAGCGCTTCCACCCGTTCATCGACAAGCATGGCCGCTGGCTGACGATGGATTGGGGCGATGTCGTCAAGGCCGAGAAGCTGTTCGGCAAATATGGCGCGCTCTTCGTCGGGATCGGGCGGATGCTGCCGACGATCCGCTCGCTGGTTTCGGTGCCGGCTGGGCTGCTCCACATGCGGCTGCGGACCTTCCTGATCTGGTCGACGATCGGGACGGCAGGCTGGACGGCGTTGCTGGCGACTGCGGGCTACATGCTCGGCCGGCAGTTCCAGGAGATCGAGAAGATCCTCGGTCCGCTATCGACGGGGATCATCATTGCGATCATCGGTGCCTATATCTGGCGACAGGCGACGTGGCGGGAGCGGCATCCCTAGGCGCGCGGGTGCGCGTTCGCATAGACGTCGAGCAAATACGCCGTATCGACTCCGGTATAGACTTGCGTCGATGACAGGCTGGCATGGCCGAGCAATTCCTGAAGGCTGCGCAAATCGGCGCCGCGTGCGAGCAGGTGGGTGGCGAAGCTGTGACGCAGGGCGTGCGGCGTCGTGCGCTCGCTCAAACCCAGCCGCGCTCTCGCACCGCGCACCGAACGGCGAATGATCGCGGGGTTGAGAGGACCGCCGCGTGCGCCCCGGAACAGCGGTTCGTCGCGCGACGCAGGATAAGGGCACAGCCGGAGATAATTTTCCACCGCGGCGCGGATGTCGGGCAGGAGCGGGACGATCCGCGTCTTGTCACGCTTGCCGGTGACGCGCATTGTTTCCGACAGGGGCAGTACCCCGCCGGTCAGCTCCAGCGCTTCACCGATGCGCAGCCCCGCGCCGTAAAGCAGCAGGAGCACAGCCCAGTCGCGCGCCTGTATCCATGCCTCGTCAGCCTGCTCGGCGACATCCTCGGCGAGCGCCACTGCTTCCGAAGGCGAAACAGGGCGCGGCAAACCTTTCTTGACGCGTGGTCCGCGCAGGCGGGGCACAGCCCCCTGCCCGCCTGCAAAGCTCAGGAAGCCACGCACTGCCGAAAGCTCTCGCGCGGCGCTGGCATTGCCGATCCCATCGGCGCGACGCGAAGCGAGAAACGCCCGCAGGTCGGCCGCTTCGACCGTGGCGAGATCGGGCGGGCCGCCCTGATGGTCTTGAAGAAAGGCGACCAGCCGCTCGGCCGTCGCGACATAGGCGCGGACGGTATGCGCCGAACGACGGCGTCCGGCGCGGAGATGTTCGGACCAGGCGGCGACGCTCGCGCTCAAACGATCTTCTGCCCCGTCTTTTCCCAATCGGCGAGGAAACCGGCGATGCCCTTCTCCGTGAGGACATGGTTGAACAGCGCGCGGATCACCGCGGGCGGGGCGGTCATCACGTCGGCACCGATCTTGGCCGATTCGAGCACGTGGATCGGGTGCCGCACGCTCGCGACGAGGATCTCGGTGGCGAAATCGTAATTGTCGTAGATCAAGCGGATGTCGCTGATCAGCTGCATGCCATCGAAGCCGTTATCGTCATGCCGACCAACGAAGGGCGAGATGAAGCTCGCTCCTGCTTTGGCCGCGAGCAGTGCCTGGTTCGCGGAGAAGCAAAGCGTGACATTGACCAAAGTGCCGTCGCGCGTCAGCGCCCGGCAGGTCTTGAGTCCGTCGATCGTCAGCGGCACCTTGATGCAGACATTGTCGGCGATCTTCCGCAAGATATCCGCCTCGCGCATCATCTCCGCATGATCGAGCGCGACGACTTCCGCCGAGACCGGGCCGTCGACCAGCCCGCAAATTTCGCGCGTCACTTCGATGAAATCGCGGCCAGCCTTGTGGATCAGCGACGGGTTGGTGGTGACGCCGTCGATCAGCCCGGCTTCGGCCAGTTCGGCAATTTCCTTGGTGTCGGCGGTATCGACGAAGAATTTCATGACTGTAGGGCGTCCTTTGAAGCGGAGTGCCGCCTAGCGCATCTGGCATGATCGCGGAACCCTGTGTAAGCGCGCGCGCATGCTCAACTTCAGCGGCCTCACCGTGCGCCTTGGCGGACGCGCGATCCTCGAACGCGCGAGCGCGGCGCTGCCGCCACGCGCCAAAGTCGGGCTGATCGGACGCAACGGCGCGGGCAAAACAACGCTGATGAAGACGATCATCGGCCAGATCGAGGCCGACGATGGCGGTATCGACATGCCCAAGGGCACGCGTATCGGCTATATCGCGCAGGAAGCGCCATCCGGCAGCGCCACGCCGATTGAGACTGTGCTTGCCGCCGATACCGAGCGCGCGACGCTGCTTGACGAGGCCGAGCACACGCAAGACCCGCACCGGCT
>CBDUBW010000041.1:0-14738 GCA_965365485.1 uncultured Aquisediminimonas sp. | reverse complement strand
ATCTTGAACGTCGAGCGCGCGCGCTTCGATCGCATGCTCTCCTCGAAGGAAATCGGCACGATGATTCAGGCGCTCGGCACTGGCATCGGACGCGACGATTTCAACATCGAAAAGCTGCGCTATCACAAGATCGTCATAATGACCGACGCCGATGTCGATGGCGCGCATATCCGCACATTGTTGCTCACATTCTTCTATCGGCAGATGCCCGATCTGATCGAGAAAGGGCACCTCTTCATCGCCCAGCCGCCGCTCTACAAAGTCGCGCGCGGTCGCAGCGAAGTCTATGTCAAGGACGATGCGGCATTGGACGATTATCTCGTCACCGCAGGCATAGCGGCGATGGCGTTCGAGATCGGTGGAAGCGTACGGAGCGGCGACGATCTCCGCGCGCTGGTCGATCACGCGCGGCGCATGCGCAGCCTGATGGCCTATGTCCCGCGCCGCTACGATCCCGCGATCATCGAGGCGCTGGCGCTCAACGGTGCGCTTGACCCCGCGCTCGACGCCGGTGCGCGCGCGCAGGCCGTCGCACTCGCGGGCGAGTGGTTGAGCCGCGCCGATCCCGAAGCGCGCTGGGAAGGCGCCCCGGGGGCGGAAGGGGGCTATCATCTCCAGCGCCACTGGCGCGGCGTCACCGATCACCACATCGTCGATGCGAGCTTTGTCGCCAGCCAGGAAGCTCGGCGGCTGCACGCCCTGATCGAGCCCGAGGCGGAAAGCTATGCGGTGCCCGGCCGGCTGGTCGCGACGTCGAAAACGCCGCAGCCTGAAATCGAGGCCGATGGCGACGACGAAACGCCGACGGCCCCGACCAAAGGTGTCACGGTGACCCGGCCGAGCGAATTACTCGCAGGCATCCTCGCCGCCGGGCGCAAGGGGCTTTCGATCCAGCGCTACAAAGGGCTGGGCGAAATGAATGCCGAGCAGCTCTGGGATACCACGCTCAACCCCGACAACCGCAGCCTGCTGCGCGTCACCGTCAAGGATACGAGCGCGGCTGGTGAAATCTTCGAACAGCTGATGGGCGACGTCGTGGAGCCTCGCCGCGAATTTATTCAGGAGAATGCGCTCAACGTCGCCAATCTGGACGTCTAGCGGCAGAGACCCGACCAGCGTCGCGGCGCCTGATCGAAATGCAGATGATCGCGGTGCGCTTCGTCGTAATCGGGGGAGAGCACGGTCGCGAAAGTGAGGCAGGCGCCGTCGCGCAGCGCGCGCAGGAATTCGCCGTCCGCGCTCCCCCAATCATCGACGATGGAAATGCGGCGACCATCGGCGAGGCGGATTGCGGAAATGTCGATCGCGTTCGCGCTGGCATGCTCGCTGACGCGGCCGGTCTCCGCGCCGCCGACGCGGCGGCAGGCGTAAGTTCCCAACCCTTCGATCGCGACGACGCGCTGGCCGTAGAATCGCTCGGCGGCGGGCTGGAGCACTTGCTTGTCCCACAGGAACAGTCCGGCGATAACCGGGCATGAAGCGGTTATCACCGGCCGGAAGGCGAGCCCGCCCCCGCCGCCGATGGTGAGCGCGTTGCTATAGCCGCAAAATTCGCCTTCGGAGACAGCCGGCGCGATCGTGAAACGCTGGCCCGCATCGCGGAGCTTCGCCTGACATACCGCTGGATCCTCGCGGAGCGCGCCGACCTGGCGCGCGGTCTCGGGGCCGATGCGATCAGCGAGCGCGATCTCGCGCACAGGCAGCGGCCAGGCCGATTCGAGCAATCGTAACGCCAGCGCGGCGATCAGAACCAGTAAGAAAGCGCGGGGCCGCATCGCAGCTTAACGCACATCAAGAGGGTTTGGGTCTAGAAGAGTCCCGGAACCTCGCGCTGCGCGGCGGTCGGCGAGGCGGGAACCAGCGGCACCGGCGCTGTGGCGCGCGCCGACAGACCGGTTTGCCCGCCGGCGGTGATCGGCGTACAACTCTGGCCCGCGAGATAATCGAGCGCGCGGCGGATCGACGCTTCCTGCGGGTCGCCGAGCGGTCGCGCCGTGTCGTCGGCCGCCTGGCACGTCACGCTCACAGCCTGGGCGAGACCGTTGAAATAGGCGTCCGAGTTTGCCGAATTCCTGGTCGAAAAGGCGACGATGCGGAAGCGATCGTCGCACGCCGCGCGATCGACCGCGATCTGGCCGACCGGCTTGCCGAAGGTATTCGCCCCGACGAGCGCCAGGTTCGCGCCGAAATAGGGGATAAAGCTGTTGATGACGATCTCGCTTGCCGATGCGGTCGCGCTTGTGCCGATAAAGGCCAGTTTAACCGGCGAGACCGACTGCGGCTGCGGGTTGAAGCGTCGCGTTTCATTCCGTCCCGATTTGTCGGGACGGAAGGTGGTGATGGAAAAGACCTCGGCGCGCGACCGGTTGCCGCCGAGCAGGTCGCCCATCAGCTCCGCGGTGTCGACCAGCCCGCCGCCATTGTAGCGTAAATCGATGACGAACTGGGTGATGCCCTGCGCGCGGAACTGATCGAAGGCGGTGCGCAACTGTCCGTTGGCGGTGTCGATGAAGGTGCGCAGATTGAGATAACCGATCCGCCGCCCATTATCATCGATGATGCGCGATCCGTAACGCGGCGAGACGGGCTGAAGGTTGAAATCGGCCTTCGTGACGCTGAGCTCGCGCGTGCCAAGCGCGTCGACGATCCGCAACACCCGCGTCGTCCCCGCCGTGCTCGGCCCCAGCGCATTGGTGACGCCCGCCGTGCCCTCGGCGGCGATGATGTCCGAAACGGAGCGCAAATTATTGGGCGCAGTTCCGATGGCGTCGATCCGCGCGCCGCGATCGATCCCGGCCGCCAGCGCCGGCGCGCCTTCGAACGCCTCGGTGATGGTGGTGGTGCGCGCCGCGACGTCGGTCTGAATGCGGATACCGAAACCCGCCGTCGCACCCGAATTGTTGAATGCATTCTCCTCGGCGATCGAGGTCACGAAGGTGAAGAAGCGATCGCGCCCCTGCGATCGCGCGGTCGCGGTCAGAAAATCGAGATAGGCTTGAACGCTGGCATAGGGCGTGGGATCGGTGTTGGCGGGCAGTGTTTCGGGGAAGAGGTAGTTCTCGTTGATCGCGGCAAGCGCGAAATCCTGCCGCGCGCGTAGCGAGCAGGTGGCGCTTCCGGCTGGCGGCGGGGGAGAAGGCGTGACAGCGGTCGAACCCCCTCCGCCCGATCCGCCGCCGCCGCAGCCCTGAAGCATGAGCGCGATTGCGAGCAAGGCAAAGCCGCCGCGGTCTCGCATCATCGCCAAACTCCAACCAGATCGAGACAGACCCATCCGGCTTGAACGCTTAATCAGGGCTGAAGGCCATGTCTCAGAAAATCGTTGGCAAGCTGGGCCACCTCGGCAATGTCCCGATCCTCGCGCCAGACCCCGTAGCGCAATCCCAAAAAGACATTCATGCCGACGATTGCCCAGGCATGAACTTCTTCGACATTGCCGCGCACTTCGCCGCGCAACGCGGCGTCTTTGAGGCTCGCGACATAGCCCGCCACCGTGCTTTCATAATGGAGGCGGTAGCTTTCTGGATCGACGAATTCGGCCTCGTCGATGATCCGGTAAAGTTCCTTATGGCGGCGCACGAAATCGATAAAGGTCTCGAGCCCCGCCTGTTCGCCGCTCAGCCGGTCGGGCGCGTCGCGGATGACGGGACCGACGGCATCGCGCACCTGCTGCGACATATCGCGGACGAGCGCGCGGAACAGCGCATCCTTCGAATCGAAATAGGTATAGAAGCTGCCGAGCGCCATCCCGGCTCGTGCGGTGATGCTGACTACCGAGCTTTCGTGGAATCCCTTTTCGCCGAATTCCGCCGCCGCCGCGTCGAGCAGCGCGCGCAGGCTGCGGCGGCCGCGATCGGTGCGGGGGGTTTTGTCGCGCGTCGTCATTGTTGCCTGATTGCCACGCATAACCGGCTTTTCCCAGCCCTTGCATAAACCGAGTTGAAACCCGGTTCAGGTTTCAATATAAAGGGTTGGAGCGGGGTGCAACCCGCGACGTCATTTGTCCGGGAGGATGTCCATGAACCGCACACACTCGATCCGCGCCTTGTCGCTCGCCGCCGCCTCGCTCGTAGCCCTGATTGGCACCCCGGCGCTCGCTCAGGAGGCCGAGGGCGCCGAAGAATCGAGCGAGATCATCGTCACTGCCCGGCGGCGCGAGGAAAGCCTGCTCGACGTGCCGATCGCGATCACCGCCTATTCGGGTGAAGCGCTAGAAGCTCAGGGTGCGCTCGACATTACCGACATCGGCGACACTACCCCGAACGTCACCTTGGAAGCGTCTCGTGGCACCAATTCAACGTTGACCGCGTTCATCCGCGGCGTCGGCCAGCAGGATCCCGTCGCCGGTTTCGAACAGGGCGTCGGCATCTATCTCGACGATGTCTATCTCAACCGCCCACAGGCGGCGGTGCTCGACATTTACGATGTCGAGCGCATCGAAGTGCTGCGCGGGCCCCAAGGCACGCTCTACGGCCGCAACACGATCGGCGGTGCGATCAAATACGTGACCAAGAGACTCGAAGATCGCTTCACGCTCTCAGCGCGTGCGACCTACGGCACCTACGATCAGGCGGAAGGCGTGCTGACCCTCGGCGTACCCGTTGGCGATGGCACCCTGCGCTTCGGCGGATCGATCGCGCGTTTGAGCCGCGGCGGATTCGGCGACAACCTCACCACCGGTGACGAAAATTACAACAAGGACGTCTGGGCCGGGCGTCTGTCCGCCGAGGTTCATGCGACCGACGCTTTTTTCCGCCTCACTGCCGATTATACGCGAGACAAGAGCGATCCGCGCGGCGGACACAGGCTGATCCCCAGTCTCGTCACCGGCCAGCCGGTGCTGGACGACGTTTTCGACACGCGCGGCGGTCTCGTGACGCCCGAACAGGACGTCGAATCCTACGGGGTCTCGCTGTTCGCCGAGGTCAGCCCCACCGACTGGCTGACCTTCCGCAGCATCACCGCCTATCGCAAAGACGATTCATCGACGCCCATCGATTTCGACGCGCTTTCGCAGGTCGATGTCGATGTGCTCGGCCTCTACAATAATGAACAATTCAGCCAGGAAGTGCAGGCGCTGATCGAGAGCGGCAATTTCAACGGCCTGATCGGCGGCTATTATCTCGACGCCAAGGCCGCGACACCGTTTGAAGTGCGACTTTACACGTCGAATCCGGCGCTGCTACCCGGCCTCGCCGCCTTCACCAACGCCCGCGCCGATACCGAAACCTACGCCATCTTCGGCGATTTTACCTATGATTTTACCGAGCAGTTGAGCGTCTCGGTCGGCGGGCGCTATACGGTCGATCGCCGCAAATCGAACATCCTGCGTCAGAATTACCTGCTCGGCGGCTCACCCTTCTTTGGAACGCCCGGCGGACTCGAGCTCGGCGCGGCCGCGACCAATTTCCAGGGCCGGGGCCGCTACACCAAATTCACGCCGCGCGGTTCGATCAGCTTCAAGCCGACGCCCGATCACAACATCTATGCGAGCTACTCGCAAGGGTTCAAGGGCGGTGGGTTCGATCCGCGCGGAGTCGGCGCCAACGCGCCCGATCTCAACGGCAATGGCGCGCGTGAGCAGGCCGAGGTCGCGGCCTTTCTCGGCTTCCGGTCGGAAGTCGTCGACAGTTACGAGATCGGCTACAAGGCCTCGCTGTTCGATCGTCGCCTCAACTTGTCGATCGCCGCCTTCCGCGCCGATTATTCGGACGTGCAGATTCCCGGATCGTCGGGCTGCGTCGTTGGCGGCGTCGCCACCTTTTGCGGCGTCGTCACGAACGCCGGCAAGGCGCGCTTCCAGGGTCTAGAAGTCGAAGCCAGCGCCAGGCTGGCGGAGGATTTTGCAACCGGCGGGGACGCGCTGACGCTTTCGGGATCGCTCGGCTATATCGACGCCGAGTTTCGTCGCTATATCACCAATATCCCGGTTCCGGGCACCAACCCGGTTCAAAGCACCCCGACCGACGTCGCCGATTTTCGCCGCGTCCAGAACACGCCCGAATGGACGGCGAGCGGGACGCTCGCTTACACCACGCCCATCGGCAGCGGCCGCTTGAACGCGAACACCACGGTGTCCTACCGCAGCAAGACCTTCCAGTTCGAAATCCCCAACCCATTCATCGATCAGAAAAAGTACGCGCTGTGGGACTCGAGCCTCGTTTACCGCTCGGAAGGCGACCGCTGGAGTCTCGGCCTCCATGCCAAGAACATTCTCGACAAGGAATATAAAACCTCTGGCTATACCTTCCTCGCCGCCAACCCGACCACGGGCGCGCTTCTTACCAATCCCATGACCGGTAACTTCATCCCCGCTCTGGGTGTCGAGGGCGTACTCAGTGCCTTTTACGGCAATCCGCGCCAGGTGTTCGTGACCGCAGGGGTGAAGTTCTAGAGCTGTAGTTCCCCGACTCGTTGGGGAGGTGGAACCGCGAAGCAGTGACGGAGGAGTTTGTCTGCGCGACTCAGCCCTCCGTCAGTCCTCCGGACTGCAACCTCCCTTCAAGAAGGGGAGGAACTCAAGTCCGCAACACTGCTCCGAGTTTACTCGCGGCCGCGACCACCTTGTCGCTTATCGCCTTCAAGTTCGCCTCGCCATAGCTCTTGCCCTGCGGTTGCAGCGTGACCTCGATCGCAAGCGATTTCCGGCCTTCGGGAACCCCCGCGCCGCGGAAGTCGTCGAACAGCCGCGCGGCCACGATATTCTCCTTGTCCGCGCTCCTGACCGCGCGGACGAGGTCGCCCGCCGCGACGTCGACGCCCACCAGGAAGGCGAAGTCGCGCGTCACCGGCTGTAGCGGCGGCGGGGAGAACCCGGCCCGCATGAAACCCGTGCCGCGCCTGGCCGGGATCGCGTCGAGATAGAGCTCGGCCGCCGCCACCGCGCCGTCGAGATCGAACGCCTTGGCGGTTGCAGGGTGAAGCATGCCGAACGTCGCAAGCACGGTCTTGGGCCCGAGCCGGAGCGTCGCCGATTGGCCGGGATGAAAATGCGCGCCCGCATCGCCCATCACCTGGAGATTATCGACCGGCGCGCCCGCCTCCGCGAGCAGGGCAAGGCATTCGCCCTTCGCATCATATGCATCGAAACCCTGCGCCTTGCCGCTCGCCCAGCCGCGCGCGCCGCGTTCACCCGCGAGCACCAGCCCCAGCGTCAATCGCTCGCCATCGGCCAGATAGCGCCGCCCCAGTTCGAACAGCCGCACCGAGGCCGCGCCGCGATCGATGTTGCGCTGCGCCGCGCGCAACAGCCCGGGCAAAAGCGAAGGCCGCATCACCTTCATGTCTTCGCTGATCGGATTGGCGACCACCGAAGTGCCGCCTCCGAAGGCATCGGCGTCGGCTTGCGGCAGGAACGACCAGTTGATCGCTTCGTTGAGCCCGCGCGCAGCGGCGCTGCGCCTGACCTTGCGCTCGAGCTTCTGCATCGCCGTTGCCGTCGGCTTGGCGACACCATCTGCACGCGGCAGCGGCGCCGAGGCGACCCGGTCGAGGCCGTGGATGCGGACGACTTCCTCGACGAGATCGGCGGGGCCATCGACATCGCGCCGCCAGCTGGGGATGGTGACCTGCCAATTTCCCGCCACGCCGAACCCAAGCCGTCCGAGAATCCCGCGTTGCTCGTCCGCTGGCAGATCGATCCCGCCGAGCCGCGCGCACAGCCCCGGATCGTATGTCAGCGTGCGCGCCTCGACCGGCGGACGGCCCACGCGGGCGATCTCCGACGCCTCACCACCGCAAATGTCGAGTACCAGCGCGGTAATGATCTCAAGCCCCTGCTCGAGAAAAGCTGGATCGACCCCACGTTCGAAGCGCGCACGCGCGTCTGAGGTCAGGCCGAGCTTCTGCCCCGTCAGCGCGATCCGCTCAGGCGTGAAATAGGCGACTTCGAGCAGGATGTCGGTCGTCGTCTCCGAACATCCCGAATGTTCGCCGCCCATGATGCCCGCAATATCGTGAACGCCCGCATCGTCGGCGATCACCGTCATCTCGCTTGTCAGCGTGTATATCTTGCCATTGAGCGCCGCCGCGGTCTCGCCGTCGCGCGCGCGCCGGGCGACGACCGCGCCGGTCAGCTTGGCGAGGTCGTAGGCGTGGCTCGGGCGGCCATGATCGAGCATCACATAGTTGGTGATATCGACCAGCGCCGAGATCGGCCGCTGCCCGGCGGATTTGAGCCGCGCCTGCATCCAAGCGGGGGAGGGGCCGTTCTTCACGCCGCGAATGACGCGGCCGTAGAAAGCGGGGCAGCCTTCCGGGTCGTCGATGCGGATTTCGGTGGGAAACTCCACCCCACCCGTCACCCCAGCGAAAGCTGGGGCCTGGTCGGCGATTTGGTTTGAACTTGCGACGAGATCCCAGCTTTCGCTGGGATGACGCAACCCCCCCAATCCCGCCGCCGCCAGATCGCGCGCGATTCCGCGCACCCCCATGCAATCCTGCCGGTTCGGGGTGATTGCGACATCGAACACCGGATCGTCGGCATCGGCATATTCGGCGAACGCCACGCCGACCGGCGCGTCCTCGGGCAGCTCGATGATCCCGTCATGCTCGTCGCCCAGTTCGAGTTCGCGTGAGGAACACATCATGCCGTGCGATTCGACGCCGCGGATCGCCGCGACGCGCAGTTCCATACCGTTGGCCGGCACGACCGCGCCCGGTGCGCCAAATACGCCGACCAGCCCCGCGCGCGCATTGGGCGCGCCGCAGACGACCTGCATCGGCCCGTCGCCCGCATCGACGCTCAACACCTGGAGCTTGTCGGCCTGCGGGTGACGCTCGGCGCTCAGCACCCTGGCGACGCGAAAGCCCGCGAGCCGCTCGGCGGGGTTGTCGACGCCCTCGACCTCGAGGCCGATCCGGGTCAGCACCTCCGCAATGGTCGCCGCGTCGGCATCGGTGTCGAGATGGTCCTTCAACCAGGAGAGCGAGAACTTCATGCCCCCACTCCTCCGCTCAGCGTCGGCACGTCGAGCGCGCCAAAACCGTAGTGGCGCAACCAGCGTAGATCGCCGTCGAAAAAGGCGCGCAGATCGTCCATGCCGTATTTGAGCATAGCCAGCCGATCGACCCCGGTGCCGAAAGCGAAGCCTTGCCACACGTTCGGATCGAGCCCGCAATTGGCGATGACGCGCGGGTGGACCATGCCGCTGCCCAGCACTTCCATCCAGCCTTCGCTGCCGCCCACGACGCGTTTGCCCTTTTCGATCGAATAGCCGACATCGACCTCGACCGAGGGTTCGGTGAACGGAAAGTAGCTCGGGCGCAGCCGCAACACGACGTCGTCGCGCTCGAAGAAGGCCTTGAGAAAAGTCTCAAGCGTCCATTTGAGGTGGCCGAGGTGCAGCCCCCTATCGATCGCAAGCCCTTCGATCTGGTGGAACATCGGCGTGTGCGTGGCGTCGCTGTCGCTGCGATAGACGCGCCCCGGCGCGATGATGCGGATCGGCGGCTGCTGCGACATCATCGTCCGGATTTGCACCGGCGATGTGTGGGTGCGGAGGACGCGCCCGTCCTCTGTGTAGAAAGTGTCGTGCATTGCCCGTGCCGGATGCGTCTCCGGAATATTGAGCGCAGTAAAATTGTGCCAGTCATCCTCGATCTCGGGCCCTTCGGCGACCGCGAAGCCCATGTCCGCGAAAATCTCGGCGAGTTCGTCCATCACTTGGCTGACGGGATGCACAGATCCGCGCGGCGTCTCGGGCGCAGGCAACGTCATGTCGAGCCGCTCGGTCGCGAGCTTGGCATCGAGCGCCGCGGCTTCGAGCGTCGCCTTGCGCTCGGCGATCGCCACGCTCGCCGCCTCGCGCAGCCCGTTGATCGCGGGGCCTTGAACCTGGCGTTCCTCAGGCGACATCTGCCCCAGCGTCTTGAGCAGCGCCGATACGCTGCCCTGCTTCCCGAGCGCCGCCACGCGCACCGCGTCGAGCGCGTCGAGATTGCTCGCGCTTTTGATGGCGGCAAGGGTTTGGCTCTTTAGACCTTCTATATCCACAACCACCTCGTCATCCCCGCGAAGGCGGGGACCCATTAGCACCGATCTTTGCATGTACCGGCTCGAACCCCATCCCGATGGCCAGATCGCTCCAATCGGGATTGCCTTCTTGGATCAAACGAATCTTCCAGTCCCTATTCCATTTCTTAAGACGCTTCTCTCGGCCGATCGCCTCGCTGATATCTTCGAACACCTCGAAGTAAACGAGCCGATTGACGCCGTAGCGTTTCGTAAAGCCGCCCGTCAGCCCCTCGCGATGCTGATACAGCCTGACCATCAGATCGGAAGTCACCCCGATGTAGAGCGTGCCATGCCGACCGCTGGCGAGGATGTACACGAAGCTCTGTTTTATCGGCACGGCCGCGACCCCGCCGCCCAAATTCTCGTCATCCCCGCGAAGGCGGGGACCCATTCGCACCGAGATGTCAGAATCAAATTCATGTCCTGCCTGCTGAGCCACGAATGGGTCCCCGCCTTCGCGGGGATGACGGTGAAGGAGAGTAAGGAGATGACGGTGAAAGGAGGAGCTTGAATGACAAAAGGGCGCGAGCGGCAACGCCGCCCACGCCCTTCTGCGCATTATCGAGAGTGGGTGCCTAGGCCGCCTGGGCCGGAAGCGCCGCCTTCGCCTGCGCGATGATGGTGCTAAACGCTTCGGCCTCGTGCATGGCGATGTCGGCCAGGACCTTGCGGTCGAGATCGACGCCGGCGAGCTTGAGCCCGTGCATGAAGGTGCCGTAGGTCATCCCTTCGGCGCGGACGGCGGCGTTGATGCGCTGGATCCACAGCCCGCGAAAGGTGCGCTTCTTGGCCTTGCGATCGCGATAGGCATATTGGCCGGCCTTTTCGACCGCCTGCATGGCGACGCGGATGGTGTTCTTGCGACGACCGCGATAGCCCTTGGCCTTGTCGAGGATGCGCTTGTGGCGGGCGTGCGTGGTGACGCCGCGTTTGATGCGTGACATTGTTCGGCTGCTCCTACTTCAGGCCGTAGGGCGCCCAGCGCTTGACGGCGGGCGTATCGGCTGCGGAGAGCACCGAAGTGCCACGGTTGGTGCGGATATATTTGGCATTGTGGCTCATCAGCCGGTGACGCTTGCCGGCGACGCCGTGCTTCAGCTTGCCGGTCGCGGTCATGGTGAAGCGCTTCTTCACCCCGCTCTTGGTCTTCATCTTGGGCATTTTCGTCCTTTCAAGTTCGAACATCGCGCACCCGCCGTGGCAGCCCTATTGGCCAGGCGGATGGATCGACGCTCAAGCGAAGCCGCGCGCCCTAGCGGCAGGCGAGGGCAAATGCAACGGGAACCTTGCCGCGACGATGAAGGTTAAGCGGCGATGGAAAGTAACCCATCATCCGATCGGTTCGCCGAGGCGGATCAATCGGGTGCGGGCGGCAGCGTATCGCCGCCCGAGCTTGAGCCGGCAGCGTCGCCCGCGCGTCCGGCGCGGACGATACTCAAACGCATCGCCCAGGTGGTCGGCGGGATCGTCCTACTCATCTTCCTCGCCTGGCTGATCCTCTACATCACCAAGGGCCGCTTCCTCAAAGGCACGTTCGAGAAATATGTCAGCAGCTCGTCTGAGCGCGAGGTCAAGGTCGCAGGCGATTTCCAGCTCTATTTCGCGCCGTTCAACGTCAAATTCTACGCCGAAGGCCTGTCGGTCGCCAACCCGGCCTGGGCCAGGGAGAAGACATTCTTCAGCGCGCGCAAGATCGATACGCGCATAAGAACCATGTCGCTGATCTTCGGCGACAAGCGCCAGGTGAATTGGCTGGTGCTCGAAGGCGGCCGCGTCGCGGCGGAATGGGACGCCAAGCATGTCCGCAACAGCTGGACCTTCGGCGATCCGAACAAGCCTGCCGAGCCGTTTGAGCTGCCCCTTATCAAGAGCGCAATCGTCGACAAGACGCGCGTCACCTATAACGACCCGCTGTTTCAGTTGAATGTGGATGTCGGCATCGAAACCGTCCGCGCCACCGCCAACAATATCGACAATGCCATTCGCTTCTCGGGGGGCGGCAATCTACGCAACCGACCGTTCACGCTGACCGGAAGCCTGCTGTCCCCCAACGAGACCGTGCGCATGGGCCGCAACAAGCTGCGAATGTCAGCGCGCTCGGCAGACACCGCGCTCGACGTTTCCGGCACGCTGCCCGGTGCTACCGAGATCGAGGGCGCCGACCTCAAGATCGCGGTTCGCGGCGGCAATATTGCGCGCCTGTTTGATTTTCTCGGCGTCGCAGTACCTGACACCCGCGCCTATCGCCTGACGTCCAACCTTACGCGCAAGGATGAGATCTGGCGCTTCACGCGGTTGAAGGGCGTCTTCGGCGATAGCGATCTTGCGGGGCAATTCACCGTGGCGATGCCCGCCAATCGGCTGAAGCTCGATGCCGATCTCGTCACCAACACGCTCGACATCGTCGATGCGGGTCCCTGGATCGGCTATGATCCGGCCAGGCTCGACGCCCGCGGCGGCGCGGGCGCGATCGAGACGGTCGGCGGCACCCCGCGTGTCCTCCCCGATGCGCCGCTCCGCACCGAGGCGATTGCCCGGTTCGATGCCCATCTCGATTACAAGATCAGGCGGGTTCGTGCCGAAAGCTTCCCGATATCCGACATCGGGCTGACGCTCGACCTCAATCGCAGCCTGCTCAAGCTGTCACCGCTCACCTTCGCGATGGCAGGCGGGCGCGTGTCATCCGATATCTTGATTAACGCACGTCGCCGTCCGGTCTTTACCGAATATGACATCCGTCTCTCGCCGACGCCGATGGGCAGGCTGCTCGCGCGCTGGGGCGTCGAAGAATCGGGCACGACGGGCATGATCAAGGCGCGCGTCGCGATGAGCGGCAGCGGCGATTCGATCCGCGAGTCGCTCGCGACGTCGAATGGCCGGATCGCGATCATCATTCCCAAGGGCACCTTCTGGACACGCAACGTCCAGCTGGCCGAGCTCGACATCGGCACCTTCGTGCAGAAGATGTTCGAAAAGAAACTGAAGGAGCCGGTGCAAATTAATTGCGGGCTGATCGGCTTCACCGTGCGCAACGGCATCGCCGCCGCCGATCCGATCCTGATCGATACGAAGAAGAGCGTGATGCTCGGCCGCGGCGGCTTCTCGTTCAAGAACGAGTCGATGGACATTCTCTATCGCGCCGACGGGAAGAAGTTCAGCGTCTTCTCGGCGCAGTCGCCTATCGGCATCGGCGGGCACTTCGCCGCGCCCAAGATCGACGTGATCAGCCCCGAGCTGATCGCGCGCGGCGCGGGCGGGCTGGGGCTGGCGATCGTCGCGAGCCCGCTCGCCGGCGTGCTCGCCTTCGTCGATGTCGGCGATGCCAAGGGGACGCAGTGCGGCCCGGTTCTCGCCGGCGCCAACGCCAAGGCGCAGCGCACCACCAAGGGCAAACCGCGCGACGATGTCGGTCGTGGAACGACCGCGACCGCCGAAAGCGGCAAGAAGAACAAGCAGGAATCCAAGGAACAGAAGAAGAAGTTCCTGGGGATTTTCTGACGCAAGTTCCTCCCCAACTCGTTGGGGAGGTGGCGCTCGCGAAGCGAGTGACGGAGGGGTCGGTGGCGCTAGGTGCCCCCCCGGATCGCTTCGCGATCGTCCCCCCATCAAGATGGGGGGGATCTTCAGTGCGCGCAGGCGAGGCCCTCGATCACATCCTCGAGCCGCGCCGCGTCACCGAGCGCGATCACCCGCCCATCGCTGTCGGCGTTGAGCGGATTGCCCTCCCAGTCGCACATTGTCCCCCCGGCGCCCTCGACGATTGGAGCGAGCGCCGCGAAATCGTGGACCTTCAGCCCCGCCTCGACGACCAAATCGACATGGCCCGAGGCGAGCAGCCCATAATTATAGCAATCGCCGCCATAGACGATCCGCCGCGTCGCGACCTTGGCCGCGAGCGCGAGAAAGTGTTCGCCCTCATGCGCGTCGAAGGCGTGCGGGCTCGTCGTGGCGAGCACGGCGCCCGATAGCTCGCGGCAGGCCCGCGCCCGCGCCGGCGCGCCATTGAACAATGTCGGCTTGCCCGCCGCGCCAATCCAGCGCTCGCCGCTGATGCACTGGTCGATCACCCCAAGCACTGGCCAGCCGTCGATGGTCAGCGCGATCAGCGTTCCGAAGATCGGCCGCCCGGCGACGAAGCTCGTCGTTCCGTCGATCGGATCGAGCACCCAAACGCGCGACGCCTCTTCGCGCTCGCTTCCATATTCCTCGCCGATGATCCCGTCGCGCGGCCGCTCCGCCTTTAGCAGCCGCCGCATCGCTGCCTCCGACGCGCGGTCCGCGAGCGTCACCGGAGAGGCATCGTCCTTGCTCTCGAGCCCGATCTCGCCGCGCCAAAAAGGCCGGATCGCCGCCCCCGCCGCATCGGCCAGCGCATGCGCGAGCGCGATGTCACCGTCGCTGATCATCAATCGAACAGGCTTGAGACCGAGCTTTCATCGGCGATCCGCTTGATCGCCTCCCCCAGCAGCGGGGCGATGCTGAGGATGCGAATCTTCTTGGCTCCGGCAACGGTGTCGGGCGCGATGATGCTGTCGGTCACGACCAGCTTGCGCAGATCGGAGGATTCGACGCGCGCCACCGCGCCGCCTGAGAGCACGCCGTGGGTGCAATAGGCGACGACGTCGGACGCCCCTTCCGCGCGCAGCGCCGTCGCGGCATTGCACAAAGTCCCCGCCGAATCGACGATGTCGTCGATGAGGATGCAGAAGCGATC
Source organism: uncultured Aquisediminimonas sp. (assembly GCA_965365485.1). Taxonomy (GTDB): domain Bacteria; phylum Pseudomonadota; class Alphaproteobacteria; order Sphingomonadales; family Sphingomonadaceae; genus Aquisediminimonas. The sequence continues at coordinate 9 of CBDUBW010000041.1, read as the reverse complement.
CTTCACGTC
>CBDUBW010000040.1:0-14848 GCA_965365485.1 uncultured Aquisediminimonas sp. | reverse complement strand
CTGCTCGGCGTCGGACGTTTGATCGATCGATTGGGTACGAGGCGAGGCTTCGCCTTTGCCATTTCGCTTTGGAGCGTGGCAGCAATGGCTCATGCCCTGGCGCGCTCTGTAGCGGGCTTTGCGGTCGCGCGGTTCGCGCTGGGGCTGGGCGAGGCGGGGAACTTCCCCGGCGCGATCAAGACCGTCGCCGAGTGGTTTCCGAAGCGGGAGCGCGCGCTGGCGACCGGCCTGTTCAACGCCGGTTCCAACGTCGGAGCCATCATCACGCCCCTGCTGGTTCCGGTCATCGCGCTCTCGCTGGGCTGGGAAGCGGCGTTCATCATCACCGGCGCGCTGGGCTTCATCTGGCTTGTCGCCTGGCTGCTGCTTTACGGACCGCCGCAGACTCATCCGCGCGTCTCCGCCGCTGAGCTGGCCCATATTCAGTCCGACCCGGAGGAGCCCGCGACGGCCCCCGTGCCATGGAGCCGGCTTCTCACCTATCGGCAGACCTGGGCGTTTGCTGCAGCCAAATTTCTGACCGATCCGGTGTGGTGGTTCTTCCTGTTCTGGCTTCCCGACTTCTTGGGCAAGACATATGGCTTGGGGCTCGCACAGTTCGGCCCCCCGCTCGTCGTGATCTATTTGGCGGCGGACGTCGGCAGCGTTGGCGGCGGCTGGGTGTCATCGCGACTGATGCGCAAGGGCTGGAGCCTGAATGCCGCGCGGAAGGTTACCATGCTGCTGTGCGCGCTTTGCGTTGTTCCGGTAGCGTTCGCGATGCAGGCCGACAGCCTATGGGCGGCAGTCGCTATCATCGGGCTCGCCGCCGCGGCGCATCAGGGCTGGTCGGCGAACTTGTTCACGCTCGTCTCCGACACCTTCCCGTCTCGCGCAGTCGGCTCCGTCGTGGGTATCGGAGGGATGGCGGGCGCGGTCGGCGGCATGCTGATGGCGAAATACGTCGGCTGGGTGCTGGAAGAGATCGGCAGTTACGTGCCTCTTTTCGCGACCGCAGCCACCGCCTACCTCCTGGCGCTGCTCGTGATCCACTTGCTCCTGCCCAGGCTCGATCCCGCTCCTCTCGGCGAGTTGCAGCGCGACCGCTAGGAAATCTTCCCCGCGCTTTACGCCCGGAACCGCCATGAACAAACCGCTGGGCGGTCGGTCTTCGCCTCTAGCCACGCGAGCCGGTGAGGTAGCAATCGTGCAATGTTGCCGCAAGGCGGCCCCCGCCTGTGCCTGGGGTGCGCAGTAGACTCGCTAGGGGGTCGTGAGCGATAGCATAATTTCGATAATGCTCGGATTTGCTCCCTGTCGCTCTCCAAAGTGCGGCCCCAAAGTGGTCGTTGGCGATGAGGTTTCGCAGTCAGATGTGTTCCTCGGAACGCCGCTTAGAGCCGGAACGTGCCGGTTGTTCGGAGCGCTCCCCGATTGCACGTATCTTGAGCACCATAGGCCGCCTTCCCGTTCTCGCTACAGCAATGGCGAAGCTATGCACGCGCTTCTGCGCGGCAACCCTCTTGAGCGGCGATATTCTTGATTTCGGCTCCCTCGAACCGTTGTCCGGGCGTACATCCCACTAGCTCCACATCGCGCACATCGTGGAGTAACGCTACGGCCCCCTCTCGTGCCGCTCCATTCGCGCGCAGCGTATCGATGGTCAGCCGGGCGCTTTCGACGCAGACGAGAGGCGGCCGGATGTCCGAGGGCTTGCACCGCAGGACCATGTCCCTGATCGTCAATCCGCGGAAGTCGCGACAGAATAACCCGTATGTTGGAAGAGGCCCGAACATGAGCGCCTCGGGATAATCGCCCGCCACCAAGGGGACTTCGCCAATGCCGATGTCGCCCGCATCCGGCCGCTCGTTCGAAAGGTCGATGCCGGCAAGGGTTATGTCCTCAACCGGTAATCCCGGTACGCCTGTCACGCTGCTCGCTAGGATGGTGCCTGTCGCACGAACATTGGTGATCGTGACACCCTGCAATCCCGCCAAGGCACCGGGTCGGACAGGATTGCGATTTCCGCGACGGACGAACAGCGCGGCACGCACGTTTCGCATCTCGATGTTAGAGACCCTCACGTTCTCGAGAAATCCACCATCGACCATTTCGATCGCTACACCGGAGATGCCCCTCCGACGGTAATCGCGTTCCTCGCCATGGATGACGTTGTCGGAGAAGCTGATGTCGCTGACATGACCGAAGCTCGCCGTGCCGATCTTGAACGCGTTGCAGTTGGTCGAGATCAAGCAATCCGAGACGATGATGTTGCGCGTCGGCCGGATCGGCCCGCCGTCCAGGCTCTGGCTCTTCAGGCAGATCGCATCGTCGCCGGTACGTATATCGCAGCGGCTGATGAAGACATTCTCGCTCGCGACGATGTCGATGCCGTCGGTATTCGGACCGTTGGGGTTCCTGATTGTGACGCCCTCGACGCGAGCGCGTCGGCAGTTGTTCAGCCGCAATGTCCAGCCCGACGAGTTGGCCAGCGTGATGCCGGCCAGGCGTACATCGGAACAGTCGTAGAATTCGAGCATCGGAGACGGCCGGGGCGAATCCGGTTTCCAGTCGTGCGTTGAGACCTCCCGCCACCTGTTTTCCTCCGGTGCCGGTTGGCGGTCCGTGAATTTCCAGAATGCGGAACCTTGGCCATCAATCGTCCCAAATCCCGCGATGGAGACATCGACCGCGCTTGCCGCGACGAACAGATGGCGGTCAGAATTGTCGCGCTTGTCCTGAGCGAGATGGCCGCCGTTCGTCGCCCCCACCGGTGACGCAGTCGAAGCATAGTCGTCGATGCGCTTGCTGCCAAGAATGACTGCCCCTGGCGCGAGCCAAAGGTGGACCCTGCTGAGCAGCCGGATGGTCCCGCAAAGATATCGCCCCGCCGGAATGACGACCGTACCACCCCCGGCCGCAGAACAGGTCGCTATCGCACGATTGATGGCAGCATGATCGAGGGTCCGCCCATCCCCTCTGACACCGAATTCTCGCACGTCGTAAGCAACCGGAAGTGGCATCCCGAAAGCGGCACCTGACGCTAGCATCCCACCGGATGCAAGCATCACCTCGATGAGAAGCCGACGGCTCAAAGTTGTGGCAGGCCAACTGCGCATTTGGGATCGCCTCTCGCATGTCGCCGCTATTCTGGACCGTTCTTGTCTGACAGGTGTAGCCTTGTTCCGCATCTTCCACAAGCGGTTCGCCGGATAGCCTCGAAGACGCTATTGACTGCACCCGATCGAAAGAGCTTCCCGGGGCAAGCTTGTGGAGACTACAATGATGACGGAGCAGGCGGGCACACGCATCGATCAGGTGATTGGTTACCTCAGAGACTACGTCGCCGATCGAGGGCTGACTCCCGGAAGCACGCTGCCGAGCGAGGCCAGCATCAGCGCTGAGTTGGGTGTGAGCCGGCCGATCGTGCGCGAGGCCATGCGTTCCCTGGCCACGTCGGGCCTCATTACCGTCGCAACCGGCAAACGCGCTGTGGTGTCTTGTCCAGATGGCAGCAGGCTCTCGCAGGTCATCGACAACGCGATTCTGGTCGGACAGGCAGAGGCTCGCGACATCCTCGAGATGAGGCGCGGCCTTGAAGTGACGATGGCGGGGTTAGCCGCGCAGAGGCGCACGCGCGAGCAGGTCGCTGAACTCCGGCGTATCGCCGCGGCGATGGAGCAAGCTCTTGGAGCTGCGCATGAGTATGCGCGGCTCGATCTCAGACTCCATCGAACTCTGGCAGAAGCCGCCGACAACCCGCTCTACCCAATACTTATCGAGGCCTTTCATCAAGCCTTCGAGCGGTCGATGCTGGAGGGCATCGAGAAATGCTTAAGCACTCCCGAACTGCGACGGGTGCAGCAGCATCATGAAGCTATCATCGAGGCTGTCGACGCACGGGACGCCAGCCGCGCGAGCGCTGCTATGGGCCGGCATTTCGACGAGGCAATCATGAGGCTGGTGCGCAAGATCAACGCCCCATCGAAGGACAACAAGCTTCAGCATGTGGAATCCTGATCGCCGGCGTCAGCTCCGAAAAGCCACTCTTGCGCGCCTCCCTCGACCGCATTAACCTGTCTGACAAGCAGCGGCTGTAGTGAGGCCACAGACAGTTGCAGCCGTATCGCGGGGCGGGAGAGCCTAAATGCTGATTGGTGGAACTGGTGCCGGCTGGTTGCAGGCGGGTGTTCGTTACAAACAGCCACTGCCGCCGCATTTATCGGATACCAGGTCTTCGGAAAACTGCGTCGCTTTCTCCAAAGCGGGATGGGCGCGGGCACGACTGTCACGATGCTCCTCCGCGACTGGTATGATGGCTGCTTTGGGCAATGAGGACCCGTCATGAAGTGCCGACCTTCCCCGCCAAACTTACAGAGTAAGCGATGAACGCCGCAACTCTTCCGTCAAAGACCGGACAGGCTTTTACCTTCGTCACCACCCTGTTCTTCGCTTGGGGCTTTGCCACGTCGCTGATCGATCCGCTGGTGGCCGCGGTCCGGCGCGTGTTCGATCTCACAATGGCCGAGGCGCTTCTAACCGCTTCCGCGTGGTTTCTGGCCTATGGCTTCGTCTCGCTCCCGGCGGCCTGGCTGCTCGCCAAGCTGGGTTATAGCCGGGCGATCGTGTTGGCTCTTTGCGTGATGGTAACCGGCACTGTGATCGTGCCGCTCGCCACGGTGGCTGACAGTTACGCTTTCATTCTCGTGTCGCTCTTCGTGATTGCCTCGGGCATCACGGTCCTCCAGGTCGCGGCGAACCCGCTCATAGCGGTGTTGGGCGAAAGCCGATTGTCTCACTTTCGCCTGAGCTTGAGTCAGGGCTTCAACGCCTTGGGGACCGTGCTGGGCCCATACATCGGGTCGCATCTTTTGCTGACCGGCGGCATTTTCGCCGCCGGCGCAGCGGTGACGGCGCCCACGCGCGGCGAGTCGCTCCGCAGCATCGACTTGGCCTTCCTCGGGATGGGGGCCTTCTTCGCGGCCCTCGCCGGCTTCATCTGGCTGTCCCGCCGCACAATCGATGCGGCGATCGCCCCGCAGGTCGAAGACATCGTATCCCCGCTTGCCGCGTTGCACTCGCGGTGGGCGGTCCTAGGCGCGGCGGCGATCTTCCTTTACGTGGGCGCTGAAGTGACGATCGGCGGCGTGCTCACCAACTTCCTCGCGTCCGAAGCAATCCTCGACCGTCCCCTCGAAGAGGCGGGCAAACTTGTTAGCTTTTATTGGGCCGGCGCCATGATCGGGCGTTTCGTGGGGAGCGCGGCACTCACCCGCGTTCCTGCGGGCATAGTTCTGGGCGTTTGTACGCTCGCGGCATCGTTTCTCTGTTTTTTGGTTACGCAGACGACTGGGGTAACCGCCGCCTACGCTGCTATTTCCATCGGGCTATTCAACAGCATTATGTTCCCGGTCATTTTCACGATGACGCTGGAGCGATCTTCGGCGCCGACCTCTGCCACCTCGGGCCTATTGTGCATGGCGATCGTCGGGGGTGCGGTGCTGCCCCAGATCGCCGGTCAGCTGGCGGATGCATGGGGCACGATCACCGTGGCATTCTTCGTGCCCCTGGCCGCCTACATCTTGCTGACAGCCTTTGCCTTCCTCGCCGCGCGCGAGCCGCCAATCGTCGGCAAGGCAATCAACGGTGCGGTCGGGCACTGATGAATGCGGTCGGGGGCGGCCCGGAAGCGCCAAGGACGGCTCTGACAGCCGCCGCGCCTCTCGATCGGGCGATGCCTCCACACGCAGTCGCCATAGGCGAATGTATGCTCGAGCTGTCGCGCGCGCAAGGCGGGTGGCGCATGGCCTATGGCGGCGACACCTATAACACTAGCCTATATCTCGCTCGGTTAGGGGTGCCGACAGGCTACCTCACTGCCGTGGGCTCCGACCCGTTCAGTGTCGAGATGCTTGCCTCTTGGAAAGCCGAAGGGCTCAACACCAGCTTCGTGCTAATCGATACCGATGGGCTTCCGGGGCTCTACGCCATACGGACGGACGACGCCGGGGAGCGCTGCTTCTTCTACTGGCGGGAGCAGGCAGCCGTGCGCCGGCTTTTCAGCCTTCCCGGGATCGAGGCCGCGTTTGCATCCGCGGCGAAGGCGAGGCTGCTTTACCTCTCCGGCATCACGCTGAGCCTCTTCGACGGGCACGGCGTGGCCCGCGTGGCCGAACTTTGCGCGGCCGTGCGCGAAAACGGAGGCGATGTGGCCTTCGATCCGAACTACCGGGCCCGGGGATGGCGATGTGCCGCTGCGGCATGCGAGGCCATAGACCACATCGCGCCTTTCGTAAGCATTGCCCTGCCGACGTACGAAGACGAAGCGCTCCTAAGATCGGATTCCGATCCGCGCGCGACGATCGACCGCTGGCTCGGTTTCGGCGCGCAAGAGGTGGCAGTGAAGCTGGGAGCTGACGGGTGCGTTGTTGCGAACGCCGAACAGCGCGTACATGTCCCGACCTTCGCGAAGACCGCAATCGACACAACCGGTGCGGGGGACGCCTTTAACGGAGGATACCTCGCGGCCCGCATCAACGGATGTGTGCCGCATGAGGCCGGCACGCAGGGCAACAATCTCGCCGGCGAGGTCGTGCGGCACCGAGGCGCCATTATCCCGGTCGAGGCAATGCTGGCGTCTCTGGAAGATAGCTCCGCGCATAGCGACCAACCTCCAAACGAGTACGAGGCTCCCTCCATCCTCCGTTGACACAACGAGGCAGCTTCCTCCCCGGACAACTATCAACGGGGCGTGGAGGCCAATTCCTTTAACATAGCAGCGCGTCGGGCCTACCCACCCGATCCGGCTCCATCGCCACCACGATGTCGCAGCGGAACTTGTCCGTAATTTTCGCAAGAGCCAATACCAATCAAAGGTCTTATTCTGAAGTGTAAACCATTGAACGCTGGCTTGACCGCGCTCGCCAAATATTGCGGCCGTCAGGTGATACCGACGGCACTGCGCACAGCAGTCATCTGTTCGTTAGCATGCGGCGTGAGCTGTCGAGGCCTCGCGCACTCGATCGCAGTATGATGGTGTCTTGTTTTGCAGCGTGAAGAGAGGACGGGACATGCCATCGAAAAAGCTCACAAAAATTAAGAAGCTGAAGGACGCCGTCGCGAAGGTTACGAAGGGTGTCGAGACAAGCTCAACTAAGGAGCGACTGGCCGCTGGCGCCGTAGCTGCCAGCATCGCGGCAGGCACGGCTGCGGCATCTTATTCGGCCATCAAGGGAAAGGCGAAAGTTAAGCCAAAGGCGAAAGCACAAACGGGTTCGAAACAGGCAGCCGCCATAAAAGCAAAGCCCGCCGCGAAATCGAAGGCGAAGTCAGCTGCCGCCAATATTCCAGACATAGGCCGAAGGTCACTGACGACCGCACTTCACCTCTGGCCAGAGCTTGGATTGCCGATTTCTCGGAGGGCTATCGGCCGGTCGCTGCTCGTCGAGCTAAAATCGATGCCGTATCGACGATAGCGGCGGCGTCGACGGCGGCGGATCGCACGATCGCAAGCCGGTCTGCTCGCGCTATCACCGGGTCGCCCGCGATCGCGAGCGCGCTAGCGTCCTCCATTAGCATGCCGGCCAGCGCGCAGAGCCGTTCGATTAAGTCATCGAGATCGTCCATCGTTTCTCCGACAGCCAAGAGCCGTGAAAGGCGTGCAAGTCCTTAACCAGCTTTTCGGCCGAGGGGTCTACCGCCGTTTCAGGAGCAGAACCGAGCCCATAATTGCTCCATGTTCTCAAACCCCACCTCGCTCTCGAGCAAGTTGATGCCACCAACCACGAAACGCTCGGCGCCAGCCATGCCACCGAACCCGTTGCGGGCGTTTACCCGACCGCAGACAATCGTCGCGTTGCCTCCCGTCCCTGGGATCACGCGAACATCGCTGAACTCCGCCGATGACGGATCGCGCAACTTTTGCCTGACAAGCTCCTCGGCAGGGTGTCTCGTCGAAGAAGCGGTTGACCTGATCGCGCGCTGGCTGAGAGTGTGCCTGCGAAGCGTTTAGCGGATCGTCGCAGACTAGATAGTCGCCGCCCAAACCGGTCAGCGACCCCCCAATCGTTGTCGCCAGCCGGCGTCCACCCGCGCTGGTCCGCACGTCACGCGAGGCCCGCTTGGTGAATTGTGTTTCCGGAAACACCATCGCGTAAAGGTCGGATTCGATAAGCCGCAAGAAGTCCGCCGACAGGGTCTCGGCGAGAACGTCGCTATAGGATATGACCACGACCTTCCGAAGGCGTCCGACCTAGCAGATAGGCCGGCAGCGCGATCGACATCATATATGATTTGAGGCACCGGGGGGCATCGTCACCAAGAGTTTTCGGTTGGTGCAGGCGATCAGCTTCTCGACCTCGTGGGCCATGGCCTCGAGGTGCCAATTGTCTTGGATCGGTGTTCCGGGCCAAAGGACCGAGAAGAACATTAGCGCGAAGCTCAAGAAGTCGTTCGCCAGGATCTGGTGAAAATGAATCATCATTCGTCTCCCGTTGGAAGCGGCTGGCGCTTCAGGTAATTTTGCAAAATCTTGAGGTCGCCGGCGTCGAGCGGGGGCAGCGCTCCGGCCTTGCCGGTCTGAGCGGCCTCTTGTTCGGCGGCCGCCCATTGCAGCGCGAGCTGCAGCGCACGGACGTCTTTCTTCAGCCCGTGCGCGACCAGTGACTTTACGAGCGCGCGACGCTTCGTGATTTTCCGGGATTTGCCATCCTCGGTGATCGCGATTTGCTCGTTGAGCTCTGCTGTCAGGTCGCCAAGAAAGCTGGTCGATCCCTTTGGCCGCCCACTTGGGCTGCCGGATTGCCCTTTCCGAAAGCGCGTATTTTCGGGCGGGCTTTTATAGCCGATCGCGCGCGTCATTGCCGTTGCTTCCGCGCTAACGGAAAATGGTACGTCTCTGTCATCGATCGTCTCCACAAAACTGATCCCGTCCGTGGGATCGTCCTTGAGAAGACGCCTCAATAATTAGCGGGCGCGCTCAAACGCCGATGGGTTGGGGAATTACGGCCGCGCGACTGGCCGACTTTGTCCCAGTTTTGGGACAAAGTCGGCGCCGCCTAGTCGGTAAAGTGCGTCGGAGTGATTTCTTCGGGATGGTGGTCGACGAGGTCGCGCAGGCATTTGAGCTAGCGATACACCTGTACGCGCACATGCGCCTCGCGAGTTGATAAGCTCGTTGACCGAGAAAAATTGGTCAACAGAGCCTCGATTACCCCTCGCTCTCCCAGCCGCGAGTAATTGCGGTACACCGTCTCCGCCTTGCCAAAGCGCTCGGGCAGATTGGACCAAGGTCTGCGCGTCGAGGCCACCCATCGGATTCCCTCGAAACTGCGGCGACGATCTATCGGTCTGCGCCCCTCGCGGACATGATTTTTGATGATACCGCATTGACCAAGGTCCACTCTTCAAGGTTGAGTAAGGGGGGATCCGCCAGCGGCCGCCAGAATTTAACCGGGCCAGGTAGCTTGTTCCGACGCGTTTCAGTCTCCATGGGACTAAATGTCCCATGGTAAATACAGTTTGGTTGGGGATTTTCCAAAAGCTATGCGCAATTTTCCTGATACGTCAGAGTGCATTCGCTGTTCGTCGCGCATCTTTCCCTGTGAGATTCAGCCTTGATTCCGAAGGCAATTCTCCACCCGCTCGCCAAATATGGCGAAATCAATCCGTCTGGCTTGCGCAAATGTTCGTTCTCACCTGTAAAAATCGCTGTTAGCAGGAAAACAGCGGCTCGCTGGCGAGCATCACGACCGCCCCGAAAGAGGCGAGATAACCAAACGGTACTGGCGGCTAGCGGGCCGGAGAAACGCGCCGAGTGCGCACGGTCGCGCGGCAGCGCGTTCTCCGCTACCGATCGGCGGGAGAACTGCGCGGATCCGCGCCATTTTCTGGGACTTTGGAAAACCGTCTCCACATTGGGAGACTAGCTGGCGGAGACGGAGAGATTCGAACTCTCGGTACGGTTTCCCGTACGACGCTTTAGCAAAGCGTTGGTTTCAGCCACTCACCCACGTCTCCGGCGTTTGGCGCTGGCAGGCCTATAGCGGCGGGCCGGGCGGCTATCAACCGTTTCGCTGCGCGCGGCTCGGCGCGAAATCGACTCGGTTGGTCGCGCGCGGGATTGCGGCCGGGCCACGGCGCGATTCTGCAGGAAAGCAGCGCGCTCCGCGCTCGGGAGGGACGATCATGACCGGTGTTGCCACGCGCCTCGCCATTGCCTGCGCCGCCGCGCTGATGAGCCTTTCACCCGCGATGGCGCAAGTGCGCTCGGTCGATCCCAACGCCGCGCTCGCGAGCGACGCGCCCTTGGACAGTGATCTGTCGCAGGCCGACGCCCAGACGAGCAGCGCCGCCGCGCCCGTCGAAGCGACAGGCCCCAATGATGTCGCGGTGAGCGACGTTCCGGCACCTGGCGAACCCGGCGCGACCACGTACCGCAAGGATGACGTGATCGGCGCCGCCGAAGGCGTGTTCGGCAAGGGCGCCAAGGGTTTGGCTGAGATCGTGGAGAAAATCCTCGCCGAACAGGGCGAACCCAACGCCTATATTGCAGGCCGTGAAGCGGCGGGGGCATTCGTCGTCGGGCTGCGCTACGGATCGGGTACGCTCACTCATGGAGTGGAGGGCCAGCGCCCGGTTTACTGGACGGGCCCCTCGGTCGGGTTCGATGTCGGTGGCGATGCGACCAACACCTTCGTACTCGTCTACAATCTTTACGACAGCCAGGATCTCTACAAACGCTATCCGCAGGTCGAAGGCCGCGCCTATTTCGTCGGGGGTTTCTCGGCGACATATCTACGCCGCGGCGACATCGCGCTCATCCCGATCCGGCTGGGCGTAGGACTGCGCCTGGGCGCGAATATCGGTTACATGAAGTTCACCGAAAAATCGAAGTGGCTGCCGTTCTAGACCAAGCTGGCAGCGATTGGCCAAGCTAATCGCAGACTCAGCGCAGCGCCCGGCCCGCGGACGCGTAGCGATCCGGCCGACGAGGGCTGGGATTACTCCACGCCAGTTGCCGTCACGCCTTCTTCAACCCTATCTCGACGAGCCGCTGCTGCAGATAATCATCCGCCGTAATCGGTTGCGGATATTTGTCAGGATGCGCGGCATCGATACAGCCCGAAAGTGTCTCGATCAAAAAATCGGATGCGAAGTGGAGGAAAAACGGCATCGAATAGCGCGCGACGCCCCGTCGTTCGGGCGGCGGATTGACGACGCGGTGGGTGGTCGACGGCAGCCGATCGTTGGTCAGCCGCTGAAGCATGTCGCCGACATTGATGACCATCGCACCTTCGGGGACGTCGACCGGTAGCCAGCGGCCCTCACGCGTCAGTAGCTCGAGCCCCGCTTCCTCCGCGCCGAGCAGCAGCGTGATCGCGTTGATGTCTTCATGCGCGCCCGCACGGATGCCGTCGGCATCGAGCGGGATCGGCGGGTAATGCAGCAGCCGCAGCACCGAATTGCCATTCTCTACCGAAGGCTCGAACCAATTTGCGGGCAGATCGAGGTAGCGGGCGATCGCCGACAAGAGCTTGTCCCCCGCAGCGTCGAACGCGGCGTAAAGCGCCGACAGCGTCTCACGAAAGCCCGGCACTTCGTCCGGCCAGACATTGTCGGGCATATGATCGCGGAAGCGATGCCCCGGCGGCAGATCGCGGCCGACATGCCAGAATTCTTTCAGATCATGCTTGTCGGCATCCTTGGCAATCTCGATACCCAAGCCGGTATAGCCGCGCTGTCCGGCGTTGGGCGCGGCATCGTAACGCAGCTTGGTCTCGACAGGCAGGGCAAAGAAGTCCGCGGTCAGCGCCCAGGCGCGCGCGATCAGACCCGGGTCGATGCCATGGTCGGCGATCACCGCAAAGCCGAAGGTCTCGAACGAATCGCCGAGACGATGGGCAAAATCTTCCGGATCGTCGTCCGCTTGGGCCAGCGACAGCACCGGCACCGCGGACATTGTATCCACACTCATTCGCCGACCACCAGCTTCAGCCCCATATCCCCGCCGCGCTGCTTGAGGCGCCCATCGACCTGCGCGCCATTTTCGATCGAAAGATTTTCATAGGTGAGGTCGCCCGCGATCCGCGCGGATTTCTCGACCGTCAGCGATCGCGCGTCGACCGCCCCCTGGACTGTTCCCGCCAGCGTCGCGGTCGCCGCCTGGATGTTGCCCTGCACGCGCCCACCCGGGCCCAGGATCAGCGTATTGCAGCTCAGATCGCCTTCGATCGCGCCATCGAGATGGAGATCGCCGTTTCCACTGATATTGCCGCTGACGACGATTTCGGCGCCGATGAAGGACAGTCCTCCGCCCCGTACAGGAACGCCGCCACTTTCACCCGCTTTCGATCCCCACGCCATCGCCCGACCTCCGTCTCAGACGTTGCGTTTAGCGCCAGCGATGGCCGTCAGCAAACCTCGTATTTCCAGTGGCGCCTCTTTCCCTCGGCGATCCATTCGATCGTTTGTGCGAGCCGCTTATCGCGCGTCTCCGAGCGCTTGGCTTCACTGATCCATTCGCAATATTCGCGCCGGGTGCCGGGCGGGAAGCCGTCCCAGACTGCCTGAGCTGCGCTGTTTCCGGCTAAAGCCGCGACCAACACCGCAGGCGTCTCCGCAATGCCGCTGGGCGATGCGGCGCGCTCGAACTGAGGCGGCTTCACGCCGCGGTCAATCAATTCGATCGAGGCGGCGACCATCCGGTGAAGCTCTTCATCGGAAGGCAGATCGGCAAGCGAGGCGATCCGCCCGAAATTGCCCATCGCATCTCGCTCGACCCCCGTGCCGCCGGTCACCATCGGACCGTACCAGAAGCTGAGCGCGACATGCGCCTTGAACGCCGCCATTCCGCACACCGTGCCCTTCTTGTACGTGAAGGCCGGCATGCTCCATTTCTTCGCCTCGCTGATCTCGGGACTCACCGCGCGAACGATGTCGCGGATGTGCAAAAGGATGGGTTGCGCGAACGGTTGCGCGCGCGCGATATAGCCGGTGACGAAGTCCTCGCTCACGCCGGCAATGATCGCCAAAAACGCACCGTCGCGCAAGCACGGCATCCGAACGCAGACGCCGTGACCACAACTTGACTCAACATGCCGATTTCTTAACCTTTTTGATGGCACCGTGCGATCGACAGCGAGTCGCTGCGGCGTAAGGTGCCTGTGTATAGGGCGCGCAAAAGCGCGGGGTGGGTCGAGGAATGTATATTGCTGCGAGATTGGCGATGCAGTCGCCAAGCACCTATGACAGCGGTGTCGGAGGCGGCGCTACGCCTCCGCCCTCACCTACTTCTTCCTTCCACGGCCGCAACATCGTCGTCCGCGAATTGACCGAGCAAGGCTTCTGCGCCGATTGCCGCGATGATTTTCCGGTCGGCGCGCTGGTCCGCATTCGCTTGCCCGGCGCCGGTGCCGTCCTCGCGCGTATTACCGCCGCCGCCCACGGTTCGCTCGAGGCCGATTTCGTCAATCCCGTCGGGCCGGCCCGGCTCGGCATGGCGCTGGGCTCGAGGATGCTGAGCGCAGTCCCGGCTTGAAGCCAGCGTAGCGACCCTCTACTGACAAGGCTGTAAGTTGACCTGACGGGACTTTGCCTTGGCCCACGCCCATACCCACGCCGCCAACCCGCACTGGCTGCCCGTCAATCCGGACCGCGAGACCGATCACATTCCCGGCAACGATGGCTGGCCGCTGATCGGCAATACCTTCAAGCAATTGCGCGATCCGCCCGGGTTCGAGGCGGCGATGGTTGCCAAATATGGCCGCATCTACCGAAACCGGTCGATGGGCGGTCGCCACGTGCGGCTGCTGGGTCCGGAAGCGAACGAACTTGTGATGTTCGATCGCGACAAGATTTTCTCGTCGGAACAGGGTTGGGGGCCTGTGCTCAACCTCCTCTTTCCCAAGGGGCTGATGCTGCTCGATTTCGAAAAGCATCGGACCGATCGCAAGGCGCTGTCGATCGCTTTCAAGCCCGAGCCGATGAAGCTTTACGCCGAAGCGCTCAACGCTGGCATTGGCAGGCGCGTGGCGGAGTGGTCGGGAACCAGCTTCAACTTCTACCCCGCAATCAAGGCGCTATCGCTCGATCTTGCCGCAAGCGCGTTTCTCGGCATCCCCTGGGGCCCCGAGGCGGATCGCATCAACCAGGCCTTTGTCGATATGGTGCAGGCGTCGATCGGCGTCGTCCGCGTGCCGATCCCGGGGACCAAGATGGCGCGCGGCGTCGCGGGGCGAAAATTCCTGGTCGACTATTTCGGCCGCGAGGTGCCCAAGCGTCGCAACGGCGACGCGCAGGACATGTTCAGCCAATTCTGCCGTGCGACCGATGAAGAGGGCAAGCTGCTCGCCGACGAAGCGATCATCGATCACATGAATTTCTTGATGATGGCAGCGCACGACACTATCACCTCATCCGCAAGCTCGCTCGCGATGATGCTCGGCCGTCATCCCGAATGGCAGGACAAGCTGCGCGACGAGATGGCAGGGCTCGGCGTCAATGGCGAGGATTTTCCGTACGAACGGCTGAACGATCTCGTCCTCACCGATTACGCCTTCAAGGAATCACTGCGGATGGTGCCGCCGGTGCCGACCATCCCCCGCCGCGCGATCAAGGATTTCAGTTTCGGCGGCTATCGCTTCAAGGCCGGCACCTATGTCGGCATTTCGCCGGGCTTCACGCATCAGATGCCCGAATATTGGCCCGAGCCAGGGACGTTCGACCCGCTCCGCTTCGAGCCGGAACAGGTCAAAGCCCGTCACAAATATGCCTGGGTGCCGTTCGGCGGCGGCGCGCATATGTGCCTCGGGCTGCACTTCGCTTATATGCAGATCAAGATATTGATGTGGCACATGCTGAGAGCGCACCG